>JBEKLV010000004.1:0-36986 GCA_050008835.1 Bacteroidota bacterium
ATTTTTGTGCCCTCAAAAATATCGTTTTTAATGAGCAGTGCACCGTCGAGATCTGCCCAGTCCACCATTGGCGAGAGATGTGAAGCGGCAGAAATGGCGCAGGAAGTTTCTGTCATACATCCAAGCATTACTTTCATTCCCAGCGAGCGGGCAAGCGTTAGCATTTTCTGTGCCTCGCGCATTCCCGTACTCTTCATCAATTTGATATTAATGCCGTGGTACACACCAAAGGCGTTCTTTACATCCGCAAGTCGCTGTACTCCTTCATCACCTATAATTGGGAGCGGCGATCGTTCCGTCAGCCATGCTAAATCATCAATGTGTTCTTTCGGCAATGGTTGTTCCACCATTACTACCCCATGTTCTTTTAGCCAGTGAAGCATCTCAAGCGCTTTTTCTTTATTTGTCCATCCTTGATTTACATCGCTGGTGATCGGTTTATCTGTGACAGAACGAATAGTCTCAATCATTTCTCTATCAGTGTCGCGGCCAAGTTTTACCTTCAACACTTTAAACTCTTCGGCCTCTTTCGTTTTTTGTCGCACCACATCCGGTGTGTCGATACCGATAGTGAAAGAAGTGAAAGGCGTTTTGTTCTTGTCATATCCCCAAATGTTATACCAGGGCTGTCCCATCAATTTACCAACAAGATCGTGAAGAGCAATATCCACAGATGCCTTTGCTGCCGGATTTCCTTGTGCAATATTATCGATGTCGTTTAGAATATTTTCAAGGTCAAATGGATTATCATACTTGCTCAAATCAACCTTGCAGAGAAATGTTAACACGCTTTCATGCGATTCACCAAGATAGGGCGGCATAGATGCTTCACCGTAACCGATAACGCCATTGAATTCAATCTCTGTTAATACTATTGGCGTCGTTATGCGCGAGTTGGTCGCAATTGTAAAGACGTGCTTCAATTCTAATGTGTATGGACGATATGTTAAATTCATCTTTCCGGCCCGGAAATGAGCGGGAATACCATCGGCGAGAGCTTTATATGGATTGTTCGTCATCATAGCGGCACCGGTTATAAAGGCAGTGGATTTTAAAAAATCTCTTCTGTTTGTGTTCATAGTATACATTCCATCAGCAATTCATTGATGTCAAGCTATCGAATTGAGAGGATAAATTCAAATCTTCCTTGTTGATCACTTTTTCAAAAACATAAATCTTATAATAGAAGCTGCTAAAATGCTCGATATCGCAATGCATGTAATGAAACATCACAAAAATTCTTTGCTCTAGTGATTAAATCCAGTCTTGGAAGGGAAGTTTACTCAACTACTATTAAAAGTTTAGAAGCTCAAGATGGAATAAAAGTAAAGTAATCGGTTCAATAGGGAGACCATAAAGCCGTTTTTGATTGCTTCAATTAAAAAATCCTAATTTCTGCTTGACTTTCAACGGTATTTCAGTAAATTTCATCTCCAGCGTGGGGAAAAGTGGGGAAAGTGGGAAGCCATTTTTTCACTCAAAAAATTAGAAAAATTGCGAGGTAGTTGTGTCATCATTTAAAGGCAGATATTCTTATTCGGTTGACGAAAAAGGGCGCGTGGCGCTTCCAGCAAAACTACGAAGCAATCTTGCAACAAGTGCAAAAGGAAATTTCGTCGTTACACGAGGTTTCGAACGTTGTCTATATGTCTATCCACAAGATGAATGGAATAAATTAGAACAATTTGTGCGAGGCCTTTCGTTCTTAGATGCACAACATCGTTTTTATGCGCGCACATTATTTGAGCGAGCAAATGATTCAAAGATCGACGGCCAATCGCGTATCACAATTCCTCCAGAGCTTATGGAATTTGCTGGAATAAAAAATGAAGTATTAATTCTTGGCGTACTAGATCGAGTGGAGATCTGGAACCCTGCGGTGTATGAAGAGTATCAGAGAAATCATCCAGACACATACGAAACTGTTGCCGAGCAAGTATTTAAGCCGCAGCAATAATTCATCGGCTTTCATTGGAGGCAAACACGTATCATACTCCCGTTCTTTTGCAGGAGGTTCTTTTCTACCTCCTTACCGCAAGGAACGGGTTTTATGTTGATGGAACACTCGGCGGCGGAGGTCATGCAGAAGCGATACTCGAACAGCTAGCGATATCCGGGAAACTGATTGGTATTGATCTTGATGATGATGCGTTGGAAGCTGCGAGCAAGCGTCTGGCGCGTTTTAAGGAACATGCAATTTTTGTAAAAGAAAATTTTAGAAATATTAAATCTGTTCTTTCTCAAAATAGTATACAGCCAGTTCAAGGCATCTTGCTCGATCTCGGTGTTTCATCATATCAAATTAATGAACCGACAAAAGGATTTAGTTTTCAAATGGACGAATTGCTCGATATGCGTATGGATCGTCACCAGCAAATGGATGCCAAACGTATCGTCAACAAGTACGAAGAACAAGCATTGGTGGACATTCTATGGATGTATGGCGAAGAAAAACATTCGCGCCGGATTGCAAAAGCAATTGTGCAACGACGCATTGAACAGTCAATTGAGACCACTGGCCAACTCGCGGCTCTTATTGAGCGAACTGTTGGCAGACAATTTCTGAATAAAACATTAGCGCGGGTTTTTCAAGCAATTCGTATTGAAGTAAATAATGAAATAGAGAATCTTCGGCAAGCATTGTGTGATTGTATTGATGTATTGAAGCCCGGCGGGAGACTTGTTGTCATCTCCTATCATTCATTGGAGGATCGCTTGGTCAAATATGCTTTTCGTGCAGCATCGGCGCAGTCGATTCCTTCAGGAAATAAAATTATTCCAGATAAACCGCTTCAACCAGTGCTCAAGGTATTGACTCGAAAACCTGTAATGGCGTCGGAAGAAGAAATGACATTCAATCCTCGTTCGCGAAGTGCAAAACTTCGCGCCGCAGAGAAATTATAGGACAAGCACTATCCGTGGAATATGAAAAACAAAATATCAGCGAAATTTTTGCAGCTAATGCGATGGCAAAGTACGAACAGGCGACTTCGCCAATTTCTGTCCCGAAGTTACGTGAAACACGGGATATGGTGTACAATGGGACAACAAATCCATTAAACGATGAAGTAGCATCAGTTAATACCCAGCAATCCCCACGCAACAAAAAGCAAAAGAAACGAAGGGTTTCTCCATTTACTATTGTGTTGCTTCTTCTTGGTGGTGCAGTGTCAAGTGTTTTGTACATCGGAAATATTTTAGCTGTTGGACATCTGATAGTCCAGATCAATGTGCTCGAAATAAAGCATCAACAAATCTTGAATGAACAAGAATTGCTAAAAGCACAAATCAACCGGCTATCCGGACTGGAGCGAATTCAACAACTTGCACACGATCAATTGGGATTACGAAACCTCAGACAGCTTCCATTGTGGATTGAGGTTGATCCCGAAAGAATCAACGAAGTAGAAGGAGTTATCCAACAACAGATGGAACAAAGGCGATGACGGATAGGGATATAGAGAATATAGTTTCAGAAAAAGAGGTGTCATCTCTTTCCCGTCCAAGGTTTTTTATCTTAAAGTTGTGCTTCCTTGCTTTCTTTGCCGTAATTGTCGTTCGATTGGCAAAGATTCAAGTAATCGATTCGAGTAAGTATAAAACTTTAGCACGGAAGCAATATGAACGTTCATTTATTCTGCCGGCAACACGCGGAGATATTTTCGATCGGAATGGTAACATCATTGTTTCTAATACAATGTTTCTTTCTTTTGCTGCCGATCCCCAAATTATCGGCGACAATCAGGAGCATGTGGCAGAAACATTTGCAAACATTTTCGGAAAGCCACGTTCGTTCTATCTGTACAAATTACGTGAGACGGATCAGAATCAAAACAATAAACGATTTGTCTGGCTTGAACGCAGAGTGAAACCGGAAATTGCGCATCGCGTTGAATCAGCAAAATTAGACGGCATTGTTATGATAAATGAACCGAAGCGATTATATCATTACGATGAACTTGCCGGCGCTCTGCTTGGATTTACAAATGTTGATAATAAGGGTATTTCGGGAATCGAATTGCAATATGATAACGAGATGAAAGGTGTTAACGGTTCGGTTGTGATGCAGCGGGATGGTTTAGGTCGCGTGCGTCCATCTGCAGATTATCCGCGACGTGAACCAATGAATGGAAAAAATATTTGTCTCACAATTGATGTAACATATCAAGCAATTGTTGATGAGGAACTAAAAAATGGTGTTGAGGCAAACAAAGCCGATGGCGGTTGTGCGATCATTTTAAATCCAAAAACTGGAGAAGTACTTGCATTGTCAGTTTATCCGGGCATAAATCCGAATGATGCGGGCACTTTCGATGTGGCTACTGCACGAAATCGAATAGTGAGCGATGTGTTTGAACCGGGCTCGGTGTTCAAAGTAGTGACGGCGACAGCAGCGTACGAAAATAATCTTGTAACTCCAGAGATGCGCTTCGACGCAGAGCATGGAAAAATGAAAGTCTTCCTTGGTGGAAATAAAATTCGTTTGATTAGTGATTCGCATGAATACGACAATCTCACGTTTCAGGAAGCCATCGAATTATCCAGCAATATCGTACTAGCAAAAGTTGGTAAACTCATTGGCGGTGAAAAGCTTTATCGTCAAGCACGCAATTTTGGTTTTGGTATGACAACAGGAATTGATCTTCCGGGTGAAGTGCGTGGCGTGCTCAAGAAGCCAAGCGATCACGATTGGTCGGGTACGACACTGCAGACGATGTCCTATGGATATGAAATCGGAGTAACGCCTCTTCAGATTGCATGTGCCTATGCAGCCGTGGCAAATAATGGAATATTGATGAAACCGTACATCATAGCTAAGATAAAAGATGCCGATGGAAAAATGATTGCCGAACAGAAACCTCAAGCTATCAGACGCGTGATGTCACAGCGGACTCAAAGTGAACTAATCTCGGCGTTTGAAGGAGTTGTCGAGCGCGGCACCGGGAAAGAGGCGCGCATAAACGGTGTACGCATCGCCGGCAAAACGGGAACATCGCGCAAATATTTAAACGGTAAATATGTGCAGAGTAATTATACGGCTTCGTTTGTAGGGTTTTTTCCTATAGAAGATCCGCAAGTTGTATGTTTGGTGATGATGGATAACCCAAAAGCTAAAAGTTATTACGGCGGCAGTACAAGCGGGCCGGTCTTTCGTTCGATTGCTGAACGAGTAATTACGACATCATATAAATTTTCACGTACCGCAATTGCACAAGAACCCGCGATAAACGGTACAGTCTACGTCCCTGATGTTCGTATGCTGCAACCATCGCTGGCGAAGAAAATGCTTTCAAATTACGAATTGAACTGCCAGACATTTGGAATTGGAACAATAGTGATAAAGCAAATACCTGAGCCGGGAAAGAAAATCGAAAAAGGCGAGGTTGTCTCTCTCATTCTTAACGGTGAACCTGTTGTTTCGTCTGATGGAATGATTGCCGTGCCGGACGTGCGAGGTATGAGCATCCGTCGTGCAATGAATCGGCTTGTTTCGGATGAATTTGAAATAAAGGTGCAGGGATCTGGTGTTGTGACACAGCAAATTCCAATTGCAGGCGAACGTGCACCGGTAGGTTCAAGCATCGTGTTACTATGTTCGCCGCAAAGTTTAATGCAGGCGTCGCTGTATTGATATTGTAATTTTCTCGGCAGGAGTTATACTCCATATCAATAAGTAGATAGAAAATAATTTATCCTAACGAAAGGCTTTTAATTTCTGATGCGACTTTCTCAACTTCTTGAAGGTGTAACGGTTTCCAAATTATTTCAGACGATGTACGGCCAAATGGTTGTTACACATGAGGTGGAAATAGGCAGGGTGGAGTACGACTCAAGAAAAATTCAGCGTGGCGACTGTTTTGTCGCAATCAGAGGTAGTGCGAGCGATGGACATACATTCATTCAAAGCGCCATTAGCCAAGGTGCAAAGGTTGTCGTGCTTCAAGATGATAAAGTTCTTCCGGATCCATTGTGTATGCACGCAGGCGTTATCAAGGTCGTTGTGCCGGATTGTCGCAAAGCGCTTGCCATAATGTCGGCAAATTATTTTAATCATCCATCAAAAAAAATAAAATTTGTCGGTATCACAGGAACAAATGGAAAAACTACCACATCGCATTTGGTTAAAGCGATTTTGGAAGCGGGTGGAGAAAAGGTTGGATTAATAGGAACCATAGAATACAAAATCGGCGAGCAAATTATTCCAGCAACACACACGACACCTGAATCTTTAGAGTTAAATGAATTGTTTGCATCGATGGTAGAAAACAACTGCACATCTGTTTCAATGGAGGTATCATCGCATGCGCTGGATCAATCCCGTGTTTATGGATTAGATTTCGATGTTGCCGTCTTCACCAACTTAACACAGGACCATCTCGATTATCACGTTACGATGGAGAACTATTTTGAGGCGAAGAAAATATTATTCACGTACTTGAAACCATCGAGTTACGCAGTTATTAATCATGATGATCGATGGGGAGTTCAACTTCTCGGCGCCATAGATGCGAAGAAAATTTCCTACGGCATTAACTCGACTGCAGATATATGCGCAAAGGAAATCCAACTCAGTATTAATGGAACAACATTTATTATAGGCAATGGCCAAGAAGAATGTACGGTTTCAACTCCGCTCATCGGTACATTTAACGTATATAATGTTCTGGCGGCATACGCAACAGGAATAGCGCTTGGACTTTCGCAAGAAATAATCCTTACGGGTATCAAGAATTTAAAAAATGTTCGAGGTAGATTTGAACGTATTACTTCCCCAGCCGGATGGACGGCTATCGTCGATTATGCACATACCCCGGATGCGCTTGAAAATTGTCTAAAAACTATCCACGATGTTTTGCCAAAAGAAAACCATGGGCGCATCATTACAGTATTCGGTGCTGGTGGTGATCGCGATAAAGCGAAGCGCCCAATTATGGGATGTATTGCAGGCGACTATAGCGATCTTGTTATTGTAACATCTGATAATCCGCGAACAGAAATACCGGAAACAATTATCGATGACATTATGCAAGGTATTACCCGCCATGCAAGCGTTTTGCGCGAAGTGGATCGACACACAGCAATTGAACATGCAATCAAATGTGCACAACGTGGCGATGTCGTCCTTATCGCAGGCAAAGGGCATGAAGATTATCAAATAATAGGCAAAGAGAAAAAACATTTTAGCGACAGGGAAATTGTAGAAAATCTTCTATAATGAAATTGACAAAGTCCGACATATTAGCAATACCACATTTAAAGGCGATAGGTTTCGATGAACTGAAGAACCTAAAAGTCACGGGCATCTCCATAGATTCACGCACAGTTAAGGCAGGCGAATTGTTCTTAGCTATTCGCGGCGACCAGTTCGATGGACACAACTTCATCTCTAAAGCAATCGAAGCAGGTGTAGTCGGAATCATTGTTGAACACCGCTGGGCAGAAGTAAACGCTTCGATGATGGTCAGCATAAATATTCCACGTCTTATCGTTGAGAACACGGTTCAAGCGTTAGGAAAACTTGCCAATATATATCGCCGCAAGTTTGATATTCCAATCATTGCCATAGGTGGATCAAACGGCAAGACAACAACAAAGGAAATGATCCGGGATGTACTTGGAACTAAATACCATGTGCTCTGTACAGAGGGAAATCTAAATAACCATATCGGTGTGCCGCAAACGCTCTTCCTGTTAGAAAAGAGACACGAGATTGCAATTGTTGAGATCGGCACGAATCACCCCGGGGAAATTGACTACTTGTGCTCTATTTTAGAACCAACGCATGGGTTGCTGACGAATATCGGCAGAGAACATTTGGAATTTTTTGGTTCGCTGGAAGGCGTTGCCAAATCGGAAGGAGAATTGTTCGTTTGGATAACAAAGCATCACGGTCTTATTTTTCTCAATGCAGACGACAAATATCTCGTTCGTTTATCCAAAAAAAATAAAAAAATAGTGAGTTTTGGATTGTCTTCACGCGGAGTTTCCATCAAAGGCACGATTGAATCGTTTAATACCAATGCACAAGCACTGCTGCATGTAAAGCCGATAGGCAAGAAGGCGTTCGATATCACTGTGGGAATTTCCGGAGAACACAATGCAAAGAACGCTCTTGCTGCCGCCTCGGTAGGTATAAAGATGAATGTGCCGCTTGCAGATATTCAGAAATCACTCGCATCGTTCAAGTCCGTCAGCAAACGAATGCAACTGCAACGCATAACTCAAGTAATAATTTTGAATGACACTTACAATGCAAATCCAGATTCCACACTTGCAGCATTAACAACTTTACAGGCGATGAAAGCGGCAGGAAAGAAAATTGCAGTTCTCGCCGATATGCTAGAACTCGGCGAGCAAGCAGAAGAGCTTCACCGGCAAATTGGAAAGAATACCGCACAATGCGGTGTTGACATACTCCTTACATTCGGTCCGCTTTCAAAATTTATCAATGAAACCGCTTCGGTTGAAACTAAAGCGCATTTTGAAAATAAATCTGCACTCACAGAATACTTAATGCGTATGCTCGCTGATGGCGACATTGTGCTTGTCAAAGGATCGCGCGGAATGAAAATGGAAGAAGTTATTATAAATCTCAATGAACAGCTTTCACCAAAGGCAGGAATCTAATACATGCTGTTCTATCTCTTCACATATTTACATAAAACATTCAACGTTCCAGGATTTGGATTATTCCGTTACATTACATTCCGTGCAGGCGCGGCTGCAATTACGGCGTTGATTATTTCATTCTGGCTTGGACCAAAGATAATCCGCAAACTTCGTGACTATCAAATCGGCGAGTCGGCAAAACTTGAAGCGCCAAAATCGCATTTGGCAAAAGCAGGCACACCAACAATGGGCGGATTGATTGTACTCTTATCAGTTATTATCCCGGCGCTACTCTGGACAGATTTGAAGAACGGGTACATCTTGCTCATTTTGTTTGTTACTGTGGTGCTTGGTGCGGTCGGATTTTTAGATGACTTCCTCAAAGTCGTCCGAAAGAAACCCAAAGGACTAATCGGCAAATATAAAATAGCCGGACAAGTGTTCGTCGGCTTAGTAGTTGGCAGTGTCATTTACTTCTTTCCACAATGGATTGATCAAACGCTCGTGCCATTCAAATCGAGCACAACAGTGCCGTTTATGAAGAACTTAGAGTGGAATTTAGGAATATTCTACATTCCGATTGTAATCTTTATTATTACAGCAACTTCGAATGCAGTAAATCTAACAGACGGTCTTGACGGTCTCGCCATAGGAACTGTCGGGATAGTCAGCGGGACACTTGCTATTATAACTTATGTTTCCGGGCATGCAGTTTGGAGCCAGTACCTGACGATTCCATTTCTGCGTGGCAATGGTGAGCTTGCTATTTATTGCGCAGCAATCAGCGGAGCGGCGCTCGGATTTCTTTGGTTTAACTCGCATCCTGCACAAGTATTTATGGGCGACACTGGCTCGCTGGCGCTCGGCGGTATTATCGGCGCAATGTGCGTTCTGATAAAAAAAGAATTACTCTTGCCAACACTCGGCGGTGTTTTTTTGATGGAGACTGTCTCGGTTATTATTCAGCGAATGTATTTCAAATATACTAAGAAACGATATGGCGAGGGTAGGCGCGTGTTTAAGATGGCACCAATTCATCATCATTTTGAAATGCTTGGCTGGCCGGAACCAAAGATTGTTACACGATTCTATATCATCGCAATTCTGTTAATGATTTTAAGTCTTGCAACGTTTAAGGTGCGATAATTGTCGTAATGGATATCAATCTCATTCATAATAAAAAGGTTTCTGTTATTGGTGCGGTGCGCAGCGGCGTAGCTGTGGCAAAGTTATTAAAATCTCATAATGCAAATGTATTTGTCAGCGATTCGGCTATTGCAGATAAGCTCCAAGCTTCTATTTCCAATCTTCAATCAGAAAAAATTGAGTATGAAATTGGTAAGCACAGCAATCGCGTTTATGAATGTGAGTTAATGGTCATAAGTCCCGGCGTGCCCAGTAATGCGCCGGTTGTTCTTGAAGCACTGAAGCGAAATATCAAAGTCGTTAGTGAACTTGAAGTTGGCAGTTGGTTCTGTCGGGCGCCTATTGTGGCAATCACCGGCAGTAACGGAAAGACAACAACCGCAACATTAACGGGAAGGATACTGAGCGATGCAACGAAAAAACACGTTGTTGCTGGTAACATTGGAACGGCATTCTCATCTGTCGTTCTGGAATTGGCTGAAACAGATATTGCTGTTCTGGAAGTGAGCAGTTTTCAATTAGATCATATAGACAAATTCCGGCCAAAGATTTCTGTCTTGCTCAACATCACGCCGGATCATATGGATCGATATGACCACTCAATGGAAATGTATTCTGCCTCGAAGGCACGTGTGTTCAAAAACCAGCGAGCTGGCGATGTGCTCATCTATAATATAGATGATGAATGGACTAATAAAATAATCTATCAAGCACAGTGCCGCAAGATTGGTTTGAGCGTGCAAAAGAAGTTGACTGAAGGAGCGTTCATTGAAGACGGCAAACTTATTACCTCCATCGATGGAACCAGAACAGAAATCATTGATATCAATCAGATATTTATCAAGGGTATTCACAATCTTTACAATTCTATGGCAGCAATCCTTGTCGGACAATTGCTTGGGGTTGATACAACATTGATTCAATCAACGTTAAGAACATTTGAAGGTGTGGAGCATCGCCTTGAGTTTGTTCGTAAACTCAATGAAGTCTGTTACTATAACGACTCAAAAGCAACAAATGTCGATTCTGTATGGTTCGCTTTACAGTCATTTAAAGAACCAATTGTGCTGTTCTTAGGCGGACGCGATAAAGGAAATGATTATTCCAGATTAACAGAACTTGTGCGCACACAGGTAAAAGCAATTGTCGCCATCGGTGAATCAGCAGACATTGTCGAACAGTCCTTCAAAGGTGCGACAGTGATTACAAAAGCATCCTCGATGGAGGAAGCTGTTGATATAGCCCGCTTTCTTGCACAACCGGGAGATGTGGTTCTACTTTCTCCAGCTTGTGCTTCATTCGATTGGTTTAAAAATTACGAACACCGCGGTGAAGTGTTTAAAGGACTGGTGAATAAATTATAAATGCTTAAGGTACAACGCAATCATATTGACATCTGGCTCCTTATCGTCGTACTTGGACTAATGGTTTCCAGTCTCGGTGTAGTATACAGCGCATCCGCAGAGTGGTCATTCAAACGCTTCGACACACAAAGTCATTACCTTGATCTGCATGCGATAAAAATTTTATTAAGTATTGCTGCATTATTTGTGGGTTTAAGTATTCCGTACGGCGTATATAAAAAATTTACAAAGCCAGTACTCATCGTTGCTGTACTCTTTCTGGCTGTGACGTTTGTACTTGGCGGTGAAACCAAAGGTGCTGTGCGTTGGCTGCGTTTTGGTGGATTAGGATTTCAGCCATCAGAGTTTGCAAAGTTTGCACTTTTATTCTATATAAGTTTGCTGATGGCTACGAAAGGCGAACTTTTAAAAGATTTTAAAAAAGGATTTCTTCCTATCATCATTTGGATTGGTATTGTAACCGGATTGGTGTTAGCACAACCGAACCTGAGCACTGGTATGATGTTATTTACGTTGACGATTATCCTTTTATTTGTCGGACATGTAAGGATGATACACCTTTTTGGAATGATTTTCGTTGCCGTCTGTTTGTTTGCTATCTATGTGCTTCTTATGGCATACGTGCTGAAGCGCCCATACCAACTTGAGCGTATAATGCACTTTGTTCATGTAACGCCGAGCGGACAGCAAAATTATCAGCTCTGGCAGGGTATTATCGGTTTTGGCAATGGCGGATTATTTGGCGTCGGACCCGGCAACAGCCGCCAGCGAGATTTGTTCCTGCCGGAATCATACAACGATTTTGTTTATTCAATTGTTGGAGAAGAGTATGGATTGCTCGGTACGATCCTTTTACTTGGCGCATTTTTATTTATGATGTTGCGCGGCTTTAGGATTGCAAAACATGCAAAAGATGATTTCGCCAGATTCCTTGCAATCGCAATCTCAAGCACAATCACATTATACGCACTGGTAAATGCAAGTGTGGCGCTCGGACTTCTTCCCACCACTGGCTTGCCTATGCCGTTTATCAGTTATGGTGGCTCTTCTCTTATGTTGTCGGCGTTTTCCATCGGTGTGCTTTTGAATATTTCCGCGCATACGGATTTACATCCGCGAGCCACGAAAAAAGAAAAAGTAAATACAGAAATACTTGGATCAGAGACTGGACTCGGAAAAGTGTATTGACGTGTGTCGAACGAGAGACTAAAAATTCTCATAGCGGCCGGCGGAACCGGAGGACATGTATTCCCTGCAATCGCCATTGCAGATGAAATAAAAAAGCTGAGATCGAATGCAGAATTTTTATTTGTTGGTACGAAACGAAAAATAGAAACACGCGTCGTTCCTGAACGAGGATATTCGCTGTCATTTATTTGGATCAGCGGGTTTCATCGCAGTTTGCAGATGGGTAATCTGCTGTTCCCGATAAAAGTGTTAGTGTCGCTTGTGCAATCGTTCTTTCTCATTAAAAGGTTTCAACCGGATATTGTAATTGGAACCGGCGGTTACGTGTGCGGGCCTGTTTTGTTTATTGCATCGCAGCTTGGAATTCCAACAGTTGTTCACGAATCGAACAGCTTTCCTGGAATTACAACGCGGATGCTGTCGTCGAGAGCAGCGAGAATTTTCACTGCGTTTAGTATTACGATTCGCTGGTTGAAAAGGAAGGATAATATAGAATTGGCAGGCACACCAACGCGCGATGTGCTTGGAACTGTATCGCGCGAAGATGGAATAAAGTTTTTTAATCTTGATCCATCGAAAAAAACTGTGTTTGTGTTTGGCGGAAGTCTCGGCGCCGTCTCCATCAATGAAGCAATAAAAACATTGATGAATGATTTTGTTGATTCTAATATTCAATTGATCTGGCAGACGGGCAAAACTGATGCAGCGTTGGCGAAGGAAATGGCAACGATGAAAAATTGCTGGGTGAATACATTCATTGATAAAATGGAATATGCTTACGCAGCAGCCGATGTGGTAGTTTGTCGTGCCGGTGCTACAACATTGGCGGAATTAACTCGGCTTGGCAAAGCGTCGATATTGATTCCATATCCACATGCCGCCGCGGATCATCAGACGTACAATGCGCAGACGCTGGTAGATGCCGGCGCCTCAGTTATGATAGCTGACCAAGATGTAAAGATAAAATTAAAAGATGTGATTAATTCTATTATAAAAGATGATAAACGGCGCCAGCAAATGAATGAAGCAAGCCTTGCTATCGGAAAACCAAACGCCGGCAGAGAAATTGCACAACGAATTCTTGAATTGACAAATTAATGTGTAAGCAAAAATGTTTAATGAAAGAGCACTAGATGTTTAGTTCTATAAGGAAATTACATTTTGTCGGTATCGGCGGCATTGGTATGAGCGGCATCGCGGAAATTTTGCTCGATCAAGGATTTAAAGTCAGCGGATCTGACCGAGCACTGTCCGAAGTTACTGAACGCCTCCAAAATCTCGGTGCGATAGTTTTTGAAGGACATCATGCAAGCAATATTGCAAACGACGTTGACACTGTTGTTTATTCATCAGCTGTACAACCGGACAATCCAGAAATTCTTTATGCACAACGACGAAAGATTCCAATTGTGCGAAGAGCAGAAATGCTTGCAGAAGTAATGCGGTTGAAGTACGGTATTGGCATTGCAGGTACACACGGAAAAACAACAACGACATCGATGACAAGTCTCGTTTTGATGGAAGGCGGACTTGATCCGACTGTTATTGTCGGCGGAAAATTAAGCGGGCTTGGCGGGACAAATGCTCGGCTTGGGCGGGGAGAATTTATTGTTGTAGAAGCAGATGAATTTGATAGGTCGTTTTTGTCTATTTCACCGACCATTGCTGTACTGACAACGCTAGAGACCGACCATCTTGACTGCTATCGAGATTTAGAAGACATCAAGAGCGCATTTATTCAATTCGCTAATAAAGTGCCTTTTTACGGGTTCGTTATCCTTTGTCTCGATGAGCCGGCGCTTTTGGACATAATGCCGAATCTCAGCAAGAAAAAAATCATAACATACGGGCTTAATCCGCAAGCAGATGTGCAAGCAATTGACATCCGGCATAAAGATAATACCACAACTTACACAATTATTCGTGGCAATAAAGAACTCGGCACGATTACGCTTCAAGTACCAGGTAAGCATAACGTGCAGAATTCACTTGGTGCAATTGCCGTTGGGTTAGAGCTTGGTGTTCCATTTGAAAAAATTAAATCAGGAATTGAAAAGTTTGCTGGTGTATATCGCAGATGGGAAAAGAAAGGCGAAGTAAATGGTATTGCGGTATATGACGATTACGCACATCATCCGACAGAGTGCAGAGCAACACTCTCCGGTGTAAAAGCTGGTTGGCGTCGTCGTGTCGTGTGTGTATTTCAGCCGCATCTATATAGCCGCACACGAGATTTCTATGAAGACTTTGGTAAGTCATTTCTCTTGTCAGATGTGCTCGTTGTAACAGATGTCTATCCAGCACGTGAGGAACCGATTCAAGGCGTCACTGGCGAGTTGATTGTAAATGCTGCAAAGCAGTTTGGTCACAAGGATGTTCATTACGTTTCAGATAAAAAGCAGGTTCCGGCTTTTCTTAAAACCATTGTCAAGCCTGGTGATATCATCATTACAATGGGTGCAGGTGATATCTGGAAATATGGTGAAGAATTTCTAAAACAATATTCATTGAAATGATTTCAATAACCGACATACAGAAATTTCTTCGCGGGAACATTGCTGTCGATGTACCGATGGCAAAGTACACCTGGATGAAAGTCGGCGGGCCTGCGGATTTCTATATCGAGCCGGCGGACAAGAATGATTTGATTTCTATTGTTGAATATTTCCGTGTTCATAATTATTCCTGGATGATGCTCGGACGTGGAAGCAACGTACTCGTAAGTGATGAAGGAATTCGCGGCGCTGTTATCAATATTGAAAATTCGCTTTCAAACATTCGTAAAGAAAATAATTTTGTATTTGCTGAAGCCGGAGTGCGTTTGACAAAGTTTGTAGATTTCTGCATACAAAACGAACTTGCCGGCGTAGAAATGCTTGCTGGAATTCCAGGTACGATAGGTGGTGCAGTGGCAATGAACGCAGGTGCGCATAGCGGAGAAATTGCAGATCATTTGGTGGAAGTGGAAGTTATTCATGATGGAATTGTGAAGAGAATTCAAAAAGATGAAAGATCTTTCACATATCGACACTCACGTTTTGCTGATGATGTTATATTGGGCGCATCTTTCAAATTAAAGCATGGTGATAAAGAAAAGCTTTCAGCAATACGGCGTGAACTCATAATTAAGCGCAACGAAACACAGCCACTCGAGTATCCAAATCTTGGCAGTATATTCAAAAATCCACCAAACACATTTGCAGCAAAGTTAATTGAGCAAGCCGGACTCAAAGGCAAACGGGTAGGCGATGCACAGGTTTCAGAAAAGCATGCTAACTTCATCGTCAATCTTGGCAATGCAAAAGCAGCAGAAATAGCAAAACTATTAGATTTAATAAAACGCACTGTATATCAGAATTCTGGTTTGATGTTGGAATTAGAAGTAAGGATGGTTGGTTTTTCAAACTTCGCAAAGGAAGCGGCATGAGCGAAATAAAATCTAAGACCGCCGGCGTTTTAATGCTTATAGCCATTGCGATTTGTCTAGTGTTTAGCGCGAATGCTTGGAAATCAAGTCTGAGAATAAAACAGATTAAAATCGATGGCAACAGAATTGTCGGAGAAAACGAGATTATTCAACTCACACAAATACAAATGAATGCGCTTCTTTACAAAGTCGACTTGACGGCAATTCAGCGGAATGTAATGAGTCATCATTATATAAAAGACGCAGTAGTAGAACGAAACCTTCCCAATTCTATCCACATTCAGGTCGAAGAGCGTGTTCCGATTGCAATTGTGAATCGCCCCGAAACAATGTATTTGGATAAAAGCGGTATGGTGCTTCCAAGAAGTATATCACATAGATTATTTGATCTACCGATGATCAGCGGAATTTCGGAAAGCGAACCGCTGGCATTAGGTTCAATCATCAAACAACCGGATGTAATTGAAGCGTTGCAGTTGCTTGCCACAATGAAGACTGTGAATCGTCCGATGTATCATAATGTTTCAGAAGTGCAAGTGCGAAATGGCGGTGATATTGTCATTTATTCTACAGAAGGCGGTGTGCCTATCATCTTCGGGCGCGGCGAAATACCGAGCAAACTTGTACGGTTAGAAACTTTTTGGAACAACGTAGTGCGTACACGTGGTACACAATTGTTGCAATATATAGATTTGCGCTATCAAGATCAGATTGTAGCGCGCTGGAAACCCGAACCATCGGCGACTAAAAGCCTGTAGCGGCAAAGCTCTGATGGAAGAACTATTGACTATAAGGAAGTAAAATGGAACAAGATATTGCGGTTGGTTTAGATATTGGCACAACGAAAGTATGTGCAATTGTCGCATCGCCGGATGATAATTATCCAGGCAAATTGAAAATTCTCGGTATCGGTAAAAGCACATCAGAAGGATTGACGCGCGGCGTTGTGACGAACATTGAAAAAACTGTTCGCTCCATTCAAGCAGCAGTGCAAGATGCCGAACAGCAATCAGGTGTGAAGATCACAACCGTTACGGTTGGAATCGCTGGTGATCATATCCAAAGCTTTCAAAGTCGCGGTGTCATTAGCATCAGTAGACCGGAGAATGAAATCACGCAAGAAGATGTTGATCGACTGATCGAAGACACGAAACGTGTCGCGCTTCCGCTCGACAGAAAAATTATTCACGTTATCCCTCAACAGTTTATTGTTGATGGACAAGATGGAATTTATGATCCGGTTGGCATGTCCGGCGTGCGGATGGAAGCGGTTGTTCACATTATCACCGGACTTGTGACGGCGGCGCAAAATATATATAAATGCGTTCAACGCGCTGGTTTGCATGTAAACGATATGGTACTTGAACCGCTTGCATCAAGTTATGCGGTATTGGATGATGAAGAAAAAGAAGTCGGTGTGGCACTGCTGGATATCGGCGGCGGCACCACTGATCTCGCCGTATTTGAAGAGCGCACAATTCGCCATACCGCCGTCATCGGTATTGCTGGCAAAAAAGTAACGGACGATATTCGCAAGGGGTTCGGTATTCTGACAGATCAAGCAGAAAGAACCAAAGTCGAATACGGTTTCACATACGAACCGGCAATTGTGGATAATCAGCCGATTCAGCTTCCAGGCATCGGCGGCCGCGCACCGATAGATATTGACAAGCGGCTTTTGTGTAAAGTAATACAGCCGCGGATGGAAGAAATTCTGGAATTTACCGCAATGGAAATTAAGCGTTCCGGCTATTCCAAACATCTTTCCGCCGGTGTCGTCCTTACAGGCGGCGGCTCGCTTATCAAAGGAACAGCTGACCTTGCTAAGGAAGTGCTTGGCATGCCCGTGAAGATTGGAATTCCCGGTGGTTTCAGTTCAGGGCTCGTGCGGGAAATTGAAAATCCTATTTATGCAACCGGTGTTGGATTAGTGATGCACGAGTTGAAAAACCGTGATCGGTCTGGGGTTAAAGCCATTATTCAAGATGGAAAAGGAAAAACGATTTTCCAAAAAATGAAATCGTGGTTCGATGAATTGTAAAACAAGAAAAACAAACTACAACTGGCTGAGAAAAATATATAACTAAAATTTAATAATGACCAACAAACAAACTAACTTAAGGAGAATATACCGTGCCTATCGAACTTGATTTACCATCTGGTCGAGGAGCGAAAATTCGTGTCATTGGCGTTGGCGGAGGCGGAGGCAATGCCGTCAATAGCATGATCGACAAAGGACTTACCGGTGTCGACTTTGTTTCAATCAATACTGATCTTCAAGCATTGGAACGCAGCAAGGCTGAGCACAAACTTCAAATTGGTAAAAATCTTACGCGCGGACTTGGTGCAGGCTCTGATCCCAGCGTTGGTTTCCGTGCAGTTGAAGAGGACAGAGAAGAGATTGCCCAATCACTAAGCGGTTGCGATATGGTCTTTATTACCGCAGGTATGGGCGGCGGTACCGGAACCGGTGGTGCACCATTAGTAGCAAATATTGCAAAAAGCGTTGGCGCGCTTGTGGTTGGCATCGTTACTAAACCATTTAACAGTGAGGGGAAAAAGCGAAACGAACAAGCCGTAGAAGGAATTGAAGAGCTGAAGAAGAATGTCGATACGCTCATCGTCATTCCAAACCAGAAGCTTCTTGATCTCATTGATCGTCGCACTCCAATTATGGAAGCGTTCGAGATCGCAAATCAGGTGCTCTATAATGCCACCCGCGGAATCTCGGAAGTTATTACCGTTCCCGGTTACATCAATGTGGACTTCGCCGATGTCCGCACGATAATGAAAGAAATGGGCGATGCGTTAATGGGTACTGGTATTGCTTCTGGCGATAATCGTGCAACCGAAGCCGCGCAAATGGCAATTTCCAGCCCACTGCTTGAAGGCATCTCCATTGCAGGCGCGCAGGGCATTCTTATCAACATCACAGGCGGCAAAGAACTCAGTCTTACAGAAGTGGATGAAGCGACAAAGGTCATTCACGAAGCAGCAGGCGAAGAGGCAAATGTAATCCTCGGTACTGTGATCGACGAAAATATGACGGAAGATCTTATGGTAACCGTCATCGCTACAGGATTCAACAAGCGCGCAGCGGCAATACAACGGCCTGCAAAACCAGCTGCAAAATTGATTGATCATGTGCCCGTTGGTCCAACCGAGCTTCAACGGTTCGATGTGCCAACCTATGCCAGGCGCGGTGTGGAAATTACAAATGCACCGCTCCGCGAAGTTGGAATGCGTGAAAAAATTGATAAGTCCGATACAGAACGTCCAGCGTTTCTTAGAAAAATTATGGATTAAAAACAATATTCCATATTAAAAATGATTTTTCATCCGTTCTCTCTTGCACGGTGGGAATGAAGGATGGATTACATATCTCCGACCTCTAGTTGCCAGTTGTTATCTTGAGAGGCCGGAGTTTTTTTTATTTGTCCCTAAATATTTTTTTTCTGGACTATTGCTTTTTTGAAATCTCTATCGTATTATTACGATATAAGAACTATGGGAACATCAAAGAAAGAAGCCTTTAGTAATAATCAGAATCGTCTTGCTGATCTAGCGAAAGCACTGGCGCATCCTGCACGTATTGCGATCCTCGAATTTCTCGCTAAGGAGGATACGTGCATCTGCGGCGACATTGTCGAAGAACTTCCGCTGTCTCAGGCAACTGTCTCACAGCACCTTGCCGAGTTGAAACGTGTCGGTCTTATTAAAGGTGATATTGAAGGACCACGTGTCTGTTATTGCATAAACCAGAAAGCGTGGAGCGAGGCGAAACAGCTCCTGTCTCAATTTCTTGTTAATGTAAAAAATTGCTGTTGATATTTTTTTATTCTAATCAATCGTAATATTGCGATAATTAAATAGAGGAGAATATATGAACACGGAACAAGAAATAAAAGAAATGGTAAAAGAGAAATACGGAGCTATCGCCAATCAATCAAAACAACAGAACCAATCTTCCTGTTGCGGAAGCGGTTGCGGATGTTCGAACGTTGAGTTTTCAGTTATGTCAGAAGATTATACAAAACTTCCCGGTTACGTTGCTGATGCCGACCTTGCTTTAGGGTGTGGGTTGCCGACAGAGTTTGCTCAGATCAAACCGGGCGACACCGTAGTCGATCTTGGTTCGGGTGCAGGAAATGATTGCTTTATTGCACGTTCTATCGTGGGCGAGACCGGCCGGGTCATCGGGATTGATATGACGGAAGCTATGATTGCCAAAGCAAAAGCAAATGCGACAAAACTTGGATTCAAGAATGTTGAATTTAATCTCGGCGATATCGATAATATACCGGTAGAAAACAATATGGCCGATGTCGTTGTAAGCAATTGTGTGATGAACCTCGTGCCAAACAAACGGAAAGCATTTGCCGAAACATTCCGCATTATCAAACAAGGTGGACATTTCAGCATATCGGACATCGTTTTACAAGGAGAACTTCCGGATTATTTACGCAAAGAAGCAACGTTGTATGCCGGATGTATCTCTGGTGCAGTTCAAAAAGAAGAGTATTTGCGCATAATCAAAGAAACCGGATTTGCAAATATTGTCGTTCAAAAAAATCGCAAGATTGAAATTCCGAATGATATTCTCGCTAAATTTCTTACTATAGATCAATTACGCGAATACAAGAAAAGTCATATCGGGATATTTAGTGTAACAGTTTATGCGGAGAAACCATGAACATTTCGTATCGCCATGTGACAGAAAAAGATACTGCAGCCGTTCGCTCTTGGAAAGCCAGAGACTCCCATCAGAAACAGCCGGTACAACAATGACGGAATTCTATATAGCAGTTGAAAATGAAGCTATCGTTGGCGTTGCCGGATTTGAATATTACGGTGAGGAAGCACTGCTCCGTTCTGTAGCGGTGCCATCATCATTACAGAAGAAACGAATCGGTTCACAATTAGTAGATTGGATGATATCACCGGCAAAGCAGAAGAATGTAAAGAGAATAGTATTAATTACGGAAATTGAATCGAAGTTCTTTTCCAAAAAAAGATTCATAGCTGTTGAACGCTCGACTATTACCAATGCTGCAATGAATAAGTCGTCACAGTTTAGTGGGTGTTGCTGCCTTTCCGCAGTCTGTATGGTCTTTCCGCTCACAAATCTATAATAATGAGACTTTAAAAAAACAGGATGAATCAACCCATTCAAGAAATTATTAAGCAGCGTTTTTCTTGCCGTTCGTATATGGAAAAGCCCATCCAAGAAACGCATAGAGAAGCATTAGTAGATTTTTTAAAGATACTGCAAATTGGTCCACTGGGAACGCATACGCGATTTGAACTTATTACCGCTACACAGAACGATCGGCAATCGCTAAAGGGACTCAGTACGTACGGATTTATTAGGAATCCAACTGGATTTATTATTGGTGCTATTAAACAAGGGGTAAAGAACCTTGAAGATTACGGATATCTTCTCGAGCATGCGATCCTTGCTGCAACCGATATTGGTTTAGGGACGTGCTGGCTCGGCGGTTCGTTTACTAAAAGCACCTTTGCAAAGAAAATTTCTTTACGCGATGACGAAACAATTCCCGCTGTTAGTGCTATAGGTTATATTGCAGAGAACAATGGAAACAAGGAATGGATTCGTAGATATATGAAAGCCAATCGCAGATTGCCGATGGAGCAATTGTTTTTTGTTGATACTTTCACCAATCCGCTTATCACAGAAGCGGCTGCTTTATACTCACAACCATTGGAAATGGTACGCTGGGCGCCCTCAGCTTCCAATAAGCAGCCATGGCGTATTATTCGTATCGATGATGTATGGCATTTTTATCTTCAGCGTACAAAAAAATACGGTAAGGGAACTCTATTATTCAATATTCTTCGGCTTGCCGATTTACAACGAGTAGATATGGGTATTGCTATGTGCCACTTCGAGCTCGCGGCTCGCGAGTTAGGTTTGCAAGGTTCTTGGGTTATCGATGAACCAAAATTGTTAACGCCCGAAGGTATCGAGTACACAGTCAGTTGGATTGCTTCTTCGAATCGACAATTGAAGAAGGAGCCATAGACAAAACCTATGTTAAAACGAATTCTTATCATCTGCACCGGCAATTCCTGCAGAAGCCAAATAGCGGAAGGGTTTCTGAAGTCGTTCGATTCAAAGCTGGAAGTCTTTTCTGCTGGAACGAATCCAGCAACGCGAATATCATTGCGTGCAATTCAGGTAATGAAAGAAATTAGCATAGATATCAGTGGCGGACATCCGAAATCGGTTGACCAATTTACCGCTGAACCGTTCGATTATGTTATCACGGTGTGTGATCATGCAAAAGAAACTTGTCCGATCTTCACAGGTAAAGTAAAGCACCGCCTGCATATTGGATTTGAAGATCCTGGATTTGTTATCGGCACAGAGAAAGAAAAAATAACCGCTCATCGACGCGTGCGGGATGAAATTAAAGAGAAGTTTTCAGAGTTCTACCTTTCATCATTAAAACCGAATTCATAGGAAATTTTCTTGATCTCAATCACGAAACAATTATCGTTTTTCTCAGATGAATATTGCATTGTGGCTCAGAAAAAAGTATTTTGAAGGTGGAGAAGGAATTTCCGTCACTTCATAATTCCCGAACACATAAAAAAGGATATCTCAATGAACACTAAACCAGATCAGGCGGCAGAAATGTACAAAAGCGGATTTAATTGCGCTCAAGCAGTATTTGCTACTTATGCAGAAGAATTTGGTATTGATAAAACACAGGCGCTTAAAATCTCATGCGGGTTTGGCGCTGGAATGGGACGCCGTCAAGAAGTATGCGGCGCTGTGTCGGGAGCGATTTTACTAATCGGCTGCAAACATGGTAAGACGATAAGAGAAGACAATGCTGCAAATGATTTGACATATAAGCTTGTAAGAGAACTCTCGGAAAAATTCATTGCTAAGCATGGAAACATTTCCTGCAAAGAATTACTCGGCTGTAATCTTTTAACTCCGGAGGGTCAGCAATTCTATAAGGAAAATAATTTTCGAGATCTCAAATGCGCTCAATATGTTCATGATGCATCTGAATTGGCAGAAGCAATGCTGATGAAAGATTGAAATTATGCAAAATGGAGGCGAAAGACTTCTTGGCTCTCTTCTGAACTTTTCGTATCTTATAAGGGATGATTATACTTTCGATCAATAACAGGATTACACCACCGTAGCTTCTCCTCTATTCCTACGAGGCATCATGCATGCCTCACTTTTTCCATACTTTAAAAAATCAAGATTTTTATTTGAGAATAATTATAAATGAAACCAAACGAACTCACACGACGCCGAACATTCGGTATTATTAGTCACCCTGATGCAGGAAAAACCACGCTGACAGAAAAATTATTGTTATTTGGCGGCGCAATTCACACTGCAGGCGCTGTGAAGAGCAACAAGATCACGAAGACAGCCACTTCCGATTTCATGGAAATTGAAAAGCAGCGCGGTATTTCTGTTGCAACTTCAGTAATGGGTTTCGAATATAACGGATATAAAGTCAACATTTTAGATACACCTGGCCACAAAGATTTTGCCGAAGATACATACAGAACTCTCACAGCCGTGGACAGTGTTATCCTTGTAATTGACTGTGCAAAAGGGGTTGAAGAGCAAACGCGAAAACTCATGAACGTCTGCCGGATGCGAAGCACACCGGTGATAGTATTCATCAATAAATTAGACAGGGAAGGACGTGACCCGTTTGCTCTTTTGGACGAATTGGAACGTGAACTTGGCATTCATACAAGGCCGCTCACCTGGCCTATCGGTATGGGTACACGCTTTCAAGGTGTGTACAGTTTGTTCGAAAAACAATTGAAGCTTTTTTCTCCAAATAAAACCCGTATCTCGAATGACATATTTGCCATTGATGACCTCGACAGTCCGCTTCTTGATGAAAATATAGGAGCAGATTCTGCCGTGAAGCTTCGCGAGGAAGTTGGAATAATTGAAGAAGTGTTTGAACCATTCGATGAAGCACATTATCGCGATGCTTATCTTGCACCGGTTTTTTTCGGCAGCGCTATTAATAATTTTGGGGTGAAAGAATTACTGGATACATTTGTAACAATTGCTCCTTCGCCTCAACCGAGGGAAACGAACATCAGGAAAATCGAGCCAACGGAAGAAACATTCAGCGGATTTATTTTCAAAATTCATGCCAACATCGATCCGCATCATCGGGATCGCATTGCTTTTTGCCGGGTTTGTTCCGGTAAGTTTGAGCGTAATAAATATTATCTTCATACACGGCTGGAAAAGGAAGTGCGTTTCGCTACGCCAACAAGTTTTATGGCAAACGAAAAAAGCATTATCGATGAAGCATGGCCTGGCGATGTGGTGGGATTGTATGATACCGGTATTTTCAAGATCGGCGATACACTAACAGATGGCGAGCAATTCGTCTTCAAAGGTATTCCGAGATTTTCACCGGAAGTATTCCGCCAGCTTGTCAATAAAAATCCATTCAAGGCCAAACAATTAGACAAGGGGATTCGACAGCTCTCCGACGAGGGTGTTGCGCAGCTTTTTGTTCGTCAGCAAGGCAATGTAAAAATCGTTGGTACGGTCGGTGAAATGCAATTTGAAGTAATAAAATTTAGATTGCTTCACGAGTATGGAGCGGATTGCGATATACAATCGATGAATATCTATAAAGCGTTTTGGTTCACCTCTTCAAACGAAGAACAGCTTGAACGCTTTCAAGACCTTCAGAACTATCATATTGCTTATGATAGGGATGATCATCCGGTTTTTCTTGCTGAAGGAATCTGGTCGTACAATACAGCACGGGAGATGTTTCCGGAAATCGAATTCCATCTTACATCGGAATTTAAAACCGATGCAGACATTGTCGAGAGCATAGGACAGTGGGGAAAATAATAGCCGGAGAAGACGTACGTCGTTTCTACAGCTCTGAAAAATCTGATACCTCTGTTAGTTACAGTTGATTATTTTTTATTCTTTTACTAAACAGCTCGTTCGCTGGACAGCCTAATTCCCCTTGTTTACAATATCTACAAGTCAATGTCCCGCGAATATAACCATTGCCGGTCGTCGTTAATAACACAAGCATCAATAATGCAGATAACAACAAAATATCAAATTTTAAAATCAATATAATAATCCCAATAACAAATGGTATCAATGATATTAACAGATCGGGAATCAAATCTTTCCAGGTGAAGTCTTTCATGCAGAATTGAGAACTATCGCCTTTTTTAAAAAGCCATGAGCTGAGTCTCCCTTTTCCAAATCCACAGGTCTTGCCCCAATAAAAACAGCTGGTGCAATGATTTCTTATCAGTCTATACTCAAAAAATAAAATAAACAGTAAGTAAAGAAATGAAAAAACCAATCCTAATCTAAAAACTATTAGAAAGCCAAGTATATAAATACCCAATGAAACAAAATTGGATAAAATCACAATCCAAATCGGGTAGTTTTCATATCTTTTTATTGTTTTCATGTTTTATATGTAGTACTTTTATTTGCAATTAATATTTAGCCTAATCGACGTTTCGCTGAGTTTTATCCGTAGGCCCGCACAATACGTCTAGTTAGGAACGTACTTGGAGGCTTTTGTAAAAACAGCATTGTTGGGTGTCTCGTTGCCGTAAGATTTGTGATTGTATCCGTTAAGCTCGAGAACTTGACGAATCAGATAACCAGTAAACTGCTTCACCCTATCCGCACGGACGGTCTCACCAAAAGCCTGCAAAATGTCATTTGCGATTGACTCCGCCGCAGGGCGATTGTTTTCAGATGCGGCAATCATCTTCTGAACAATGTGAGTTTGTGTAAGGAGAGTCCAGAGTTGCGATCCCCAGACTGGTTCTACATCTGTAAAAGGCCCCGTGTTGTAGGGTTGCATAGTCTATTGTCCTTTTATTTAAATTGTACGTTTCCATAAGAAGAAGACGAAAAATGAGACATCTTGAGCTCCACTCGGTAGATTCCTTTTGGAATATGTCGCACCCAAAGAAATCGATATGAACCTGCATGGCAAAGGCCGACAATAACTGTATCAACGGGAGAACCATGCTCTTCTTAGTAAGCAAGGATCGAGATATTCTGGGCAACGGGGCTAGTATAAGGAATGAACACTGTATCTGATGTTGTAGGGTTCGGATACGCGGGACCGAAGGAGAGACCCATAGGAACTCCAGGAAGAGATATAGACTGGGGTTGCCACTGGGATGTATCGGTGTCTACCACTACCTTACCTGTGAAGTCTGTTTGAACGATAGGACTTGAGTTTGTTATATCTTCGACGCTGTCGGTGTGGTTTTTGCAACTGGAGGCAGTAATGATGACTGAAATGCAAATTGCGAAATATCGAATCATAGTAATTACTCACGTTTCTGTTATTGATGAGTGGTAGTGGCTATTGATATTGCCCACAATAATGTTACAACGTTTTCCAATGAACATCAAGATTTGGCAGGCTCTTTAAAGGTTGCGGGTTCTTCCAATTCTGCAAACTAATCGCCCTTATCTCGCAGAACTGCGAATTCTATTTGTAGTTGTGGACATATTTTGCGAAATTTCAATACAAATACGACTTGGCAGAACGGAACAATTTTTGCCTGAGTATATATAGATTACGTTTTTATCAATAATAATATAGAAAAGAGAAAAATACAATGTCAGATGCAAAGAATGGACGAGTAAAAGTTACTATTGATGGTAACGAAGCAGCTGCTTATGTAGCTCATAAACTAAATGAGGTCATTGCGATTTATCCCATTACACCTTCCTCCAACATGGGTGAGTGGGCGGATGAATGGTCAGCGCAAGGACGCAAAAATATATGGGGTACGGTTCCACAAGTTGTGGAAATGCAAAGTGAAGGCGGTGCCGCAGGAGCCGTGCACGGTGCTTTGCAAACCGGAGCACTTTCCTGCACATTTACAGCTTCACAGGGCTTGCTGTTGATGATTCCCAATATGTTTAAAATTGCCGGTGAATTAACTTCAACGGTTTTCCATATTGCAGCGCGAACTATAGCTACGCATGCACTGTCCATCTTTGGCGATCACAGCGATGTCATGGCGACACGCCAATGCGGTTGGGGAATGTTGTCTGCAAACTCGGTGCAGGAAACAATGGATCTAGCGCTTATTGCTTATGCTTCAACATTTGAATCGCGAATACCATTCATTCACTTCTTCGATGGCTTCCGCACATCGCACGAAGTTATGAAAATAGAACAATTGAGCGACGCTGATATCAGCGCGATGATCGATGATGAATTAATTCAGAAACATCGCGAGCGCGCGCTTTCTCCGGATCATCCAGTTCTTCGCGGCTCTGCACAAAATCCAGATGTATTTTTCCAGGCACGCGAAGCGGCAAATCTTTACACCAATGCAGTGCCGGGTATTGTGCAAAAAGTGATGGATAAATTTGCGAAACTTGTCGGACGTGAATATAAGTTGTTCCAGTACGTTGGTGCACCGGATGCAGAACGCGTTATTATTATGATGGGTTCCGGCGCGGAAACTGCACAGGAGACAGTTGAATATTTGATCGAGAAAGGTGAAAAAGTCGGTTTAATAAAAGTTCGTCTCTACCGTCCATTCTCCATCGAACATTTTGAGAAGTCGCTGCCTGCAACAGTTAAGAATATCGCAGTGCTAGATCGCACGAAAGAATCCGGCGCCGTCGGTGAGCCGCTGTATCTTGATGTCATCACATCATTGAACGAATCTCTTGCCGCAGGTAAGGCACCTTTCAAATCCATGCCGCGTGTCATAGGCGGACGATATGGACTATCGTCTAAAGAATTCACGCCGACGATGGTGAAAGCGGTCTTCGACGAAATGAAGAAGCCTCAGCCGAAGAATCATTTCACAGTCGGCATCAACGACGATGTCTCGCATACAAGCTTAGAGTGCGATACGAACTTCAGTGTTGAAAGAGATGATGTTGTTCGTGCTATTTTTTATGGCTTAGGCGCCGATGGTACAGTTGGAGCCAATAAGAATTCTATTAAAATCATTGGCGAAGACACTGAGAATTATGCACAAGGGTATTTTGTATATGACTCAAAGAAGTCCGGCTCCACAACAACATCGCATTTGCGTTTTGGTCCGCGTCCGATTCATTCCATTTATCTCATCGACCGAGCAAGTTTTATTGCGTGCCATCAATGGTTCTTCCTTGAGAAGTTCAACGTGCTGCAGGCGGCAATTCCCGGCAGTACATTTTTATTGAACAGCATCTACAGCAAAGATGAAGTCTGGAATCGCTTGCCGCGTCATATTCAGAAACAGCTCATTGATAAAAAGATGAAACTGTTTGTTATCGACGCCTATGACGTTGCGAAGAAAACCGGCATGGGCAGCCGCGTGAACACTATTATGCAAACCTGTTTCTTTGCCATCTCCGGTGTCTTGCCGAAAGAAGAAGCGATAAAAGCGATTAAATATTCTATTCAAAAGACGTACGGCAGAAAAGGCGAAGCAGTTGTCGAGAAGAATTATCAGGCAGTTGATCAAACCCTCGCAAATCTCTACGAGGTAAAAATTCCTTCCAGCGTATCGAGCACTATCGAAATGCCGCCTGTGGTCTCTGATAAAGCGCCTGATTTTGTTAAAAATGTTCTGGCAAAAATTATCGCTGGTGATGGTGACCAGCTTCCCGTATCTGCAATGCCGAACGACGGCACATTTCCAACAGCTTCCGCACAATGGGAGAAGCGTAACATCGCACTCGAGATTCCAGTATGGGAAATGGACATCTGTATCCAGTGCAACAAATGCGCAATTGTATGCCCGCACGCAGCGATTCGAACAAAGGTATTCGATCCAGCAAAACTTGCATCAGCTCCCGCGAACTTTAAATCGATGGATTACAAAGGACCTGAGTACAAAGGTATGAAGTATTCCGTTCAGGTAGCGCCGGAAGATTGCACGGGATGCAGCCTCTGTGTGGAATTTTGTCCAGCAAAGAGCAAGAAGGAAACAAAGGTAAAAGCGATCAATATGAAGCCCCAACCGCCAATCCGCGATCAAGAAAAAGCGAACTTTGAATTCTTCCTCAATCTGCCTGAAGTTGACCGCCGAAATGTGAAAGTTGATACAGTAAAAGGATCACAATTTCTGCGTCCATTGTTCGAGTTCAGCGGCGCATGTTCCGGCTGCGGAGAGACACCATATATCAAATTAGCCAGTCAGTTGTTTGGCGACCGCATGATGGTTGCGAATGCCACCGGCTGTACATCTATTTTTGGCGGCAACTTGCCGACGACTCCGTGGGCGCAGAATATTGATGGACGCGGGCCTGCGTGGTCGAATTCACTGTTTGAAGACAACGCGGAATTTGGTCTTGGCATGCGATTAACTGCAGACAAGCTGAATGCAATGGCAAAAGAGTATGTTACAGAACTTTCACCCGATATCGGTGTTGATCTTGCCACAGCACTTATTGAAGCCGTGCAAAAGAGTGAAGCTGAAATCTACGAACAGCGTGAGCGCGTGAAGATTTTGAAAGACAAGTTAGCAGTTATCGATAAGCCGGAAGCGAAACGCCTATTGACGCTCGCCGATAATCTTGTCAAGCGGAGCGTCTGGATAATGGGCGGCGATGGCTGGGCATATGACATCGGTTACGGCGGATTGGATCATGTCCTTGCATCTGGAAAGAATGTCAATGTTCTTGTTCTCGATACGGAAGTGTATTCCAATACTGGCGGTCAAATGTCAAAATCAACCAATCGAGCGGCTGTTGCAAAATTTGCCGCAGCAGGCAAACCGACAGCGAAAAAAGATCTCAGCCTAATGGCAATGATGTATAATAACGTTTATGTTGCACGCGTGGCAATGGGTGCAAACGATGCACAAACTGTGCGTGCATTCATCGAAGCAGAGGCGTACGACGGTCCGTCCATCATTATTGCATATTCGCATTGTATCGCACACGGTATTGATATGGCGTGCGGCATGACAAATCAAAAAATCGCAGTCGAGACTGGCTACTTCCCGCTCTTCCGATATAATCCGGAACTAATAAAAGAAGGGAAGAATCCATTTAAGCTCGATTCAAAAGCTCCCAAGGGTGCGCTTACAGACTTCATGTCAATAGAAACACGCTTCAATGTATTGACAAAAAGTGATCCGGATCGTGCAAAAGAATTATTAAAACTGGCGGAAGGAGATGTAAAAATCCGTTGGGCGCTCTACGAACAGTTCGCAAACGAAGGCGGTAACGTACAAACTCCCACTGCGAGCTAAGAAATACACATCTTCAATAATTGTATAAATTCAGTCCGCCCTGGAACTTGCAGGGCGGTTTCTGATGTTCCTTTTTACGAAGAAGAGTTCAATTCATTATTTTTAAAGGAGAGGTACAAATGAATTTATCAACCACGTATCTTGGAATGAAATTAAAAAATCCAATCGTTGTATCAGCGAGTCCGTTATCACGCTCGATGGAATCCATGCACCGACTTGAAGACGCAGGGGCATCGGCAATTGTTATGCACTCGCTGTATGAAGAACAGATCGCACACGAAACCGATGAATTAGATCATTACAAGACATACGGTACTGAAAGTTTTGCAGAAGCACTTTCCTATTTTCCAGATACCGGTGATTACCATTTAGGTCCTGAAGAATATTTGGAATTGGTAGCAAGAGCAGCAAACAAGTTAGAGATTCCTATTATAGCCAGTCTCAATGGTGTCACACCGGGCGGCTGGACTAATTATGCAAAGAAAATGGTAGAAGCCGGCGCATCGGCGTTGGAATTGAATATCTATTATATTCCAACTGATGGAACTTTGACCGGCGCAGAAGTTGAAAACCGTTATGCAGACATGGTAAAACAAATGCGTAGCACAGTGAAAATTCCACTCTCAATCAAATTGAGCCCGTTCTTTAGTTCCATTCCGAACATAGCACAGCGTCTTGTGCGTGAAGGTGCTGATGGCTTAGTACTCTTCAATCGGTTCTATCAACCCGATATTGATCTCGAAGAATTAAATGTGAAGCCGGATGTTGGGTTGAGCGATTCGTACGCGAATCGGTTGCCAATGCGCTGGATCGGAATTCTCTATGGGAAATTGAAAGCGAGTTTAGCGGCAACAAGCGGTATCCACACGGCAGAAGATGTGCTCAAGCTTACAATGGTTGGGGCAGATGTGACGATGATGTGTTCAGCGCTGCTGATGCACGGTCCGGAGCATATTGGCAAAGTATTAAAGGATGTCGAGCATTGGATGGAGGAACATGAATACGAATCCATCGAACAGATGAAGGGAAGTCTCAGCCATAAATCCATTGCCGAACCCTCTGCCTACGAACGAGCGAATTATATGAAAGCGCTCAATCGTTATAAACTTCTTGTCTAGGAACTGATTACTCTTTACTCGTGTTCTTGGGTAAAGAGAATCGGTATGAGAAAGCCTGAAAAGAATCAGATGAGAAAAAAAATCTTGATGAAAGCACTTGGTAAAGACTTGGACAAAATGTCCAAATCCCTATGGGTGGGTTCACTCAAAGATGGAAAAGACCTTATCTGTCCGTTCTGTGATCAACCGATTCAACCATGCAAATCACATCCATCGGCGATGTGCGAGCGAATGCTACTTGGTGGAACCGAAGGAGAAGAACTTAAAAATGCGCTGAAAAATTCTTCCGTCGGTCGTTTGGGCGTGTGTCTCTCCTGCGGCAAACAAATTTCGATGGCACATTTCAAGAAGCATCCAACTGCTGAACTCTGCACACATTGCGTAAAGAAGGGTAAAAAACGAAGGTAAATAAACTAGCCTAAGAATAGACAACAGCAACAGTTTAAACCAATTCCTAATACCCAATTCTTAAAATCAAATGTCGATTGCAAAAAGCAATCAACGATAATCTTCTTTCCATTCTAAAATAATTTGACCGTCCGGGTCCACACTATACAAGCTATCCTACAGCGCAGGAGATGGTCAAGTAACTTAAAGTCTCAGAAATTTTGTTCAGATCGTTATATTTCGCAAAATAAATTATCCACCTCTTGACAAACAGAAAAGAATTTCGTACTGTATAACAGAAATTATTTACTCAAATACAGTGGAACAGAAAAACCATATCGCCTTCATTTCAACAAACAGCACCGCCTCTACAAGCGCCGTGTCTATGGTTGTTCTGTCAACTAGTACCGTAATTGTACCGCTGACTCTTATTCTTAGCCGCGTGCTTACTCTTAGCCTTATTATTGTAGGCTGAGAAAAGCCAGAGGCTGACGAAGCACACCGAAATCGGTATCCAATAAATTCAGGTCTTGCAACGTTCGCCTCTGGCAGATGAAAAAGTGCGTTATTTTCTGTCAGAAAGGAATGAATTATGCGTAGCGACCAAATTAAAAAAGGTTTTGAACGTGCACCGCACCGAGCTCTTCTTCGCGCAACCGGCGTAAAAGAGGAAGACTTCGGCAAGCCATTTATTGCTGTTGCGAATTCCTACGTGGATATCGTACCAGGCCATGTGCACTTGCAAGCATTCGGAAAGTTAGTGAAAAATGCTATCCGTGCGGCGGGTGGCGTACCATTCGAGTTTAACACTATTGCCGTAGATGACGGAATTGCGATGGGGCATGTCGGAATGAAATACAGCCTGCCTTCCCGCGAACTCATCGCCGATTGTGTGGAAACGATGATCGAAGCGCATGCTTTCGACGGCATGGTATGCATACCAAACTGCGATAAAATTATTCCGGGAATGGTAATGGCTGCTCTTCGAACGAATATTCCTACGATATTTGTTTCTGGGGGGCCGATGAAAGCCGGAAAAACACCGGATGGAAAAATAGTGGATTTAACTTCCGTATTTGAAGGAGTTGGTGCATATAAATCTGGTACAGTAAATGAAAAGTGGTTAAAGGTACTTGAGCGTTACGCGTGCCCATCGTGCGGTTCATGCTCGGGTTTATATACTGCTAATTCAATGAACTGTCTATTAGAAGTACTTGGGCTGGCATTGCCTTACAACGGTACGGCACTTGCTAAGAGCAAAGAACGAAATGCGCTTGCCACTGAAGCAGGGAAACTTATTCTGAAACTTGTTGCAAAGAATATTTGCCCGCGCGATTTGGTTACGCAGGATGCTATTGATGATGCATTTGTGTTAGATATGGCAATGGGTGGCAGCACAAATACGGTTCTTCACACATTAGCTTTCTGCGATGAAATCGGATTGGAATATCCGCTCTCGCGTATTAATCGGGTAGCAGATAAAATTCCGCATCTTACCAAGATCAGTCCGTTTGGTCCATGGCATGTTGAAGATTTGCACAAGGCGGGGGGAATTCCTGCACTCTTGAAAGAGGTGACGAAAAAAGGAGATAATATTCTTCATCTTGACCGGCTCACTGTAAGTGGAAAGACCATGCGGAATATTATTGCGAAAGCAAAAGTAAAAAACTCGGAAGTCATTCGACCTGTGAAAAATCCACATTCGGAAAAAGGCGGATTGGCTATTCTCTTTGGTAATCTTGCACCCGAAGGCGCGGTTATCAAGATGGCCGGTGTCTCTGCTATTTTGCGTAAGCATAGCGGACCGGCACGAATTTTTGAAAGTCAGGAAGATGCGCAAGCAGGAATTCTTGCGGGACAAGTACAAGCAGGCGATGTGGTTGTGATTCGTTATGAAGGGCCTTGCGGCGGACCCGGTATGCAGGAAATGCTTTCTCCGACCTCGGCGATTGTAGGGATGGGACTCATTGAAAAAGTCGCGCTGATTACCGACGGTCGCTTTTCTGGTGGTTCACGCGGCACATGCATCGGGCACATTTCGCCTGAAGCGGCTGGCGGGGGCCCTATTGCCGCGTTGCGTGCTGGTGATACAATCGATATCGATCTGGAAGCAAGAACATTGAACGTTCGCCTGAGTGATGAAGAAATCCGTTCGCGTATTGCAGTGCTGCCGAAATTCGAATATCGCACAACAAGCAAATGGCTCCGGCGGTATTCAAAGTCTGTTACAAGTGCGAGTACCGGCGCAGTGTTAAAATCATAAGATGTAAAAGTATGACGGATGCGTTTCTAGAAAGAAACCTCCGGCATGAAAAAGGTGTTGAGAAAATCGTGCCAGCAACAAAAACAAGAAATAACCGGATTCGAAATTTTCATACGGTGTCTTGCGGCAGAAGGAGTTGATGTAATCTTCGGATATCCGGGTGCATCGATCGTCGGTATTCATGATGTTCTCTACAATCTCAAGACCAGAAAGATAAAAGATATTGAAACAGAAGAAGATGGAACGATATCAAACAATAGAAGGAATAATGCAATGACTCCGACAAAAGCATATGACAATCATCAAGGCAAGACGATGACAGGGGCAGAAATATTTGTACGGAGCCTTGTTGAGGAAGGTGTAGATACGCTTTTTGGATATCCGGGCGGTGTAGTTATTGGTATTTACGATGTGCTGCATGATTTAACGCATATCAAACATATTCTCACGCGGCATGAGCAGGGAGCAACACATGCAGCCGAGGGGTATTCCAAAGCAACCGGCAAACCTGGCGTGGTGCTTGTGACATCGGGGCCCGGTGCAACGAATGCTGTCACCGGTATTGCCGATGCATATATGGATTCGATACCTCTTGTTGTGTTTACAGGTCAAGTTGTCACGAATCTCATCGGGAACGATGCATTTCAAGAGGTGGACATTGTCGGTATCACTCGTCCGATCACGAAACATAATTTTCTTGTTAAAGATGTTAATGATTTGGCAAGTACTGTTAAGGCGGCATTTTATATCGCCACCACCGGACGTCCGGGTCCTGTGCTGGTTGATTTGCCGAAAGATGTTCTTGCGGCGAAAGTGGTTTTTGAATATCCTAAAACGATTTCGCTCCGTAGTTATAATCCAGTCGTGGAGGGGAATTTTAGACAAATCAAAAAGGCAGCAGAACTTCTCAATGAAGCGAAACGGCCTCTTTTATATGTCGGTGGCGGTGTTATCAGTTCAAACGCATCTATGGAAGTTCGTGCACTTGCGGACAAACTGCATGCGCCGATAACTACAACACTGCATGGATTAGGTGCGTATCCTGAGCAGAGTAAGCTGGCGCTCGGCATGCTGGGGATGCATGGTACCTGGTACTCCAACATGGCTGTCGATCAGTGTGACGTGCTTGTTGCTATTGGTGCACGGTTTGATGACCGTGTGACTGGAAACGTAAAAGAGTTTGCAAAGGATGCGAAAAAAATTCATATCGACATTGATCCGTCTGCTATCAGTAAAAATGTTCCGGTGGATGTTCCTATCGTCGGAGATGTGAAACGTGTTCTCAAACATTTGAACGAACTCGTGAAACCGCTGGATACAAAAGAATGGTTAAATACTATTGATAAATGGAAAACAGAACATCCATTACGATATAAGCATGACGGATCACTTCGAGTACAGCATGTTATTCATAAGCTTGGCGAAATCACAGACGGCGATGCCATCGTTGTGTCCGATGTTGGTCAATCGCAAATGTGGACAGCGCAATTCTTTAAATGGAAACACCCACGTACACAAATCACATCGGGTGGGCTGGGAACAATGGGATTTTCACTCCCGGCATCGATGGGCGCCGCTTTTGGAAGAAACGACATGCCGGTTTTTTGCATCAGCGGTGACGGCGGTTTTCAAATGAACATTCAGGAATTAGCAACCATTAAACACAATAAACTTCCTGTGAAAATATTTGTTATGAATAATGGATTTCTTGGCATGGTACGCCAATGGCAGGAATTCTTCTGGAAGAAACGATATTCGAATACACGCATTACCAGCCCGGATTTTGTGAAGGTGGCCGAGGCGTACGGTATTCCAGCGCAACGAGTATCATCGCCGGCAGATGTGGAAGGCGCAATCCGTAAGGCACTTGCGCATAAAGACGGCCCGATGCTGGTAGAGTTTGTCGTAGCACCGGAAGAAAATGTTTATCCAATGATTCCCGCTGGACAAACGGTGAACGAAATCATGGATAGTCCTGAGCCATTAGAACAATTGAATGCTTTACACAAAACGATGATTCATGCAAAAGGATAATATTACCGAAAACAGGAGAAAAGACCATGGCATCATCAATGACAAATGAACATGTAAAACGGCACACAATTTCAATGACGGTAGAAAATCATTTTGGCACATTAAATAGAATTGCCGGACTTTTTGCCGCCAAAGGATACAACATCGATAGTCTCACTGTCGGTCCGACTGAAGATGAAACTGTCTCGCGCATGACCATTGTAACGCGCGGTGACGATCAAATCATCGAACAAATTATGAAACAACTTCATAAACTGATCGATACGATTAAAGTTGTAGATTTAACAGAAGATACATTTGTTGACAGAGAACTGGCATTAGTAAAAGTACAATCCACTCCGACAACACGGATGGAGATCATGCAGATTTCGGAAATTTTCCGTACGAAAGTAGTGGATATCAGTCCGAAAACACTGACTATTGAAGCGACGGGCTCACAGCTGAAGGTAGATGCAATCATCAACATGCTCAAGCCCTTCGGTATTAAAGAACTGGCGCGCACAGGCCGTGTAGCAATCAAAAGAGAGTTTCAGGGCGAGGCGTGATTTACAAGTTCAATGAAAAGGTAAAATAAACAGGTATGACTCCAACAATATTAAAAGATTTTCCGTTGTACGATCCGCATAATGAACACGATGCATGTGGAATTGGTTTTATTGTCAACGTGAACGCTGAACGTTCGCATGAAACTATTATGAAGGGGATTCAGATATTGGTGAACCTTGCGCATCGCGGTGCAAGTGGTTCCGATCCGAAAACAGGAGATGGTGCCGGTATTACTATACAAATTCCGCATAAATTTTTTGCAAGAGAATGCGGAAAACTTGGTTTTGCGCTGCCGCCCGAAGGTGATTATGGTGTTGGAATGTTATTTCTGCCGGTTGAACCCCAGCCGCGTTTTGAATGCGAAGCCATCATTGAACGAATTGTGCAGGAAGAAGGATTGAGCATGCTCGGATGGCGTGACACTCCGCTTGATGCAGATGCTATCGGTCGTGTCGCACGTGTATCACAACCGTACATCGAACAAGTATTTATTCGAACTGCTCCCGGCATGACCCGTGACGATCTTGAACACAAATTGTACGTCGTTCGAAAGCGAGCCGAGTCGGAAATTGCAGCGTCGAATATCCAGAATAAAAATTTCTTTTATGTTCCATCGCTTTCTTCGTATACTATTATTTATAAAGGATTACTGATCG
>JBEKLV010000040.1:0-15657 GCA_050008835.1 Bacteroidota bacterium
CCAAAGAAACCTAATTCAGCTTTGCGTAAAGTCGCACGTGTTCGGTTGACAAATGGAATTGAAGTAACTGCATATATCCCTGGTGAAGGACATAACCTTCAAGAGCATTCGATTGTTCTTATTCGTGGTGGAAGAGTAAAGGACTTACCAGGAGTGCGTTACCATATTATTCGCGGTACTTTGGATACGCAAGGTGTGCAGGATCGCAAGCAAGGACGTTCAAAATACGGAGCAAAGAAACCTAAGCAGTAATGTATTAACCGATGAGAAAAAAAAGAGCCATACGGAGGCGTGTAACGCCAGATCCAAAGTTCGGTGATGAACTTATTTCCCGTTTCGTGAACAGCGTATTGAAGGATGGGAAAAAAAATATAGCCCGTAATATTGTTTATAGCGCACTTGATCAAATTGCGCAAAAGACTGAAAAGAATCCCTTAGAAGTATTTAAAAAAGCGGTAGACAACGCGTCTCCGCTGATTGAAGTCAGAGCACGAAGAGTTGGTGGTGCGACCTATCAGGTTCCTACAGAAGTTCGTCTCGAGCGACGAACCGCTCTTGCAATTCGTTGGCTTATTACTTATGCCCAAGAACGCTCGGATAAATCAATGGTACAAAAGCTTGCAGCAGAGTTGCTTGCTGCGTCTTCAGGTGAAGGCGGTGCGGTGAAGAAGAAAGATGATGTACACCGTATGGCCGAAGCCAATAAAGCTTTTGCACATTTTAGATGGTAATTTTTTTTCATAGCTGTATTTAATCCGCCCAATCTTGAATATTCGAGTCTGTGGGTTGGAGTGTGTAATAATTTATGCCTCGTGAGTATTCTTTAGAAAAAACTAGAAATATTGGCATCATGGCACATATTGATGCCGGTAAGACGACTACGACAGAACGTATTTTGTTCTATACTGGTAGGACACATCGTATTGGTGAAGTACATGATGGCGCAGCAACAATGGATTGGATGGAGCAAGAGAAGGAACGCGGTATAACCATTACAAGTGCGGCGACAACTTGTTTCTGGCGCGACCATCAAATAAATATTATCGATACTCCGGGGCACGTCGATTTTACAATTGAAGTCGAGCGTTCGCTTCGCGTGCTCGACGGTGCTGTTGCTTTATTTTGTTCTGTTGGCGGTGTTGAGCCACAGTCTGAAACAGTCTGGCGGCAAGCCGATAAATATGGTGTGCCTCGAATAGCATTTGTAAATAAAATGGACAGGGCTGGTGCAGATTTTCTTGCTGTGATCGATATGATGAAATCGCGCCTCAAAGCAAATGCTATCCCAGTTCAATTGCCTGTTGGTGAAGGTGATATGTTTGCTGGCATTATAGATTTGATTAAAATGAAAGCCCGAATGTATCATGATGACACGCAAGGGGCTACTTGGGATGAAATTGATATTCCAGCAAAACTAAAACCCAAGGCAAATGAATATCGAATAAAGATGCTTGAAGCGGTCGCTGATGAAGATGATACGTTGCTTGAAAAATATCTAAACGGGAAAGAAATTTCCCCAGCAGAGATTCTTCAAGTTTTACGACGTTGTACACTAAAAGGTGAAATTATTCCAGTCCTCTGCGGTTCTTCTTTTAAGAACAAAGGCGTGCAGGATCTTATGGATGCGGTCGTTGATTTTTTACCGTCACCTAAGGATATTAACAACGGAGAAATTCATGGGCATCATCCTCACAAACATGATGATGTTATCCGGAAGATAAGCGATGATGGGCCATTCACAGCATTAGCATTTAAAATTATGAGTGATCCTTTTGTCGGCAGATTGACATATTTCCGAGTTTATTCTGGAACGCTTTCTGCCGGTTCGTATGTACATAATATTATTACAGATCGAAAAGAACGTATTGCACGAATTCTTCGAATGCATGCAAACCATCGTGAAGAAGTACAAGAAGCGTATGCAGGTGATATTGTAGCAGCAATAGGTCTGAAGAATACGCGAACGGGTGATACACTTTCGACGGAAGAAGACCCTATTATTCTTGAGCGGATGGAATTTCCTGATCCTGTCATCGATGTCGCTATTGAACCGAAAACGAAGGTTGATTTAGAAAAAATGGGTGAGGCAATGCAACGTCTCGCAGAAGAAGATCCTACATTTCGTATCTCTACGAATGAAGAGACAGGACAGACTATTATCAGTGGTATGGGTGAATTGCATCTGGAAATAATAATAGATCGAATGCGGCGTGAGTTCAAAGTAGAAGCAAATGTTGGCAAACCGCAAGTCGCCTATAAAGAAACGATTACAAAGAAAGTAACGGCTGAAGGTAAGTTCGTTCGCCAGTCGGGTGGTCGGGGTCAGTTTGGACACGTTTGGATCGATGTTGAGCCGAATGAAAAAGGCAGAGGCTTTGAATTTGAAAACGATATTGTCGGCGGGGCGGTTCCAAAAGAGTATATTAAACCAACCGAACAAGGTATTATCGAAGCCATGCGAAACGGAGTGCTCGCCGGGTATCCGATGGAAGATATTAAAGTAAGATTATTTGATGGATCGTTCCATGCGGTCGATTCATCAGAAATGGCATTTAAAATTGCAGGTTCCATGGCATTTCAGAGTGGAGCAAAAAAAGCCGGACCAGTGTTGCTTGAACCAGTAATGGCAGTTGAGGTTGTGACTCCCGAAGAATATCTCGGCGATGTCATGGGCGATCTTAATTCGCGCCGCGGCAAGATCGAAGGAATGACTCCAAGAAAAGATGCTCAGGTTATTAAGGCGCATGTACCTCTATCAGAAATGTTTGGCTATGCGACTCAGCTTCGTTCGATGACGCAAGGCAGAGCGCTCTATACGATGCAGTTTTCACACTACGAACCTGTACCAAAGAATATTGCAGAAGAAATTGTAGAAAAAGTTCGCGGGAAAAGTAATGTAGCCGCATAAGGTTTTTATAACATCAGCACATTTATCTAATTAAAGGAGATCAACACATGGCAAAGGAAAAATTTGACCGTAGCAAGCCGCACGTAAACGTCGGTACGATCGGCCACGTTGACCACGGAAAGACCACTCTGACGGCCGCCATCACTATGGTGCTTGCCAAAAAAGGTCTCTCCCAGATTCGTACATTTGATTCAATTGACAATGCTCCAGAAGAAAAAGCGCGCGGTATAACGATTAACACTGCGCACGTAGAATATTCTACAGAGAAGCGCCATTATGCACACGTAGACTGTCCGGGTCATGCTGATTATATTAAAAATATGATCACAGGTGCTGCACAAATGGACGGCGCTATATTGGTCGTCGCTGCAACAGATGGCCCAATGCCGCAAACGCGTGAACATATTTTACTTGCTCACCAAGTGAATGTGCCGAAGATGGTAGTGTTCATGAATAAGGTGGATGCAGTCGATGATCCGGAACTCTTGGATCTTGTTGAACTCGAGGTTCGTGATTTATTAAAGAAGAACGATTTCCCCGGTGATGAAATACCTGTCATCCGCGGTTCTGCGTTGAAAGCAATGGAAGCAGCTCTTAGGCCGGATGCGAAGACTGATGATCCTGCATTTAAGTGTATCATGGAATTAATGGATGCAGTTGATAATTATATTACGTTGCCGAAGCGTGATTCAGAACGTCCGTTCTTGATGCCAATCGAAGATGTGTTTTCTATTACTGGACGCGGTACGGTTGGAACAGGTCGTGTTGAACGTGGTAAGGCAAAGGTTAGTGATGAAGTTGAAGTCGTTGGTCTTGGTATGCATAAAAAGACAGTTATTACCGGCGCTGAAATGTTCCGCAAGGAATTGGACGAAGTGGTCGCAGGTGATAATGCAGGCTTGTTGTTGCGCGGTATTGAAAAAGATGAACTTGAACGCGGCATGGTTGTTGCAAAACCGGGAACGATTACACCTCACACGAAATTCACAGCACAGATCTACGTTTTAAAGAAAGAAGAAGGCGGACGTCACACACCATTCTTGACGGGATATCGTCCTCAATTCTATTTCCGGACGACGGATGTTACAGGTGTTGCAGAATTACCAGCCGGAGTAGAAATGGTTATGCTGGGCGATAATCTTGATGCCATTAATATTGAGCTTATCTCTCCCATCGCGATGGAAGAAGGACAGAGATTTGCAGTTCGCGAAGGCGGACGAACAGTCGGTGCTGGTGTTATTACAAAGATCATAAAGTAAATTATCGTTTATTCCGCTCTCGGGGTAACTCGAGAGCGGAGAGTACTCTGAGGAGTTTTCATTGGCTGGACAAAAAATTAGGATAAAGCTGAAGTCATTCGATCACAATTTGATCGACAAGTCTGCAGAGAAAATTATTAAAACTGTAAAATCGACAGGTGCTATTGTATCTGGCCCGATTCCACTGCCGACTAAACGCAGTGTCTATACGGTTAATCGTTCTCCGCACGTCGATAAGAAATCTCGAGAACAGTTCGAGACACGGTCGCACAAGAGGTTGATTGATATCCTCAATTCGACAAGCCGTACTGTTGATTCACTGATGAAGTTAGAACTTCCAGCAGGTGTTGATGTCGAAATTAAAGTATAGTTTTTTCAAAATGTGCTTGAATGAAATGAATGTGTGGTGAGAGCAAATTTAATTTGCAAAAGCTCTTATTTTAGATTATAGAGACAAAGGCTCATGCGCTGGAGCGCAAAGGAGTAGAAACAGTGAGTGGCATCTTAGGAAAAAAAATTGGAATGACAAGTCTCTTCGATGAGAATGGTGAAGCAGTTCCTTGCACCGTTATCGAAGCGGGTCCGTGCTACGTCACCCAGGTCAGAACACAAGCGAAAGATGGTTATGATGCTATCCAACTTGGTTTTGATGAGAAGAAAGACCGTCTTGTCAACAAACCATTAAAGGGGCATTTTGCAAAAGCAACAACAAAGGCGCTGCGCTTGATGCGTGAATTCAGAGGAGTTAATGGAACTTCGATGAAAACAGGCGACGAAGTGAAGGTTGATATGTTTTCCCCTGGTGATATTGTTGACGTGAGTGGAAAATCAAAGGGTCGCGGATTTCAGGGTGTTGTGAAGCGTCATCATTTCGGCGGTGTAGGTATGACAACGCACGGCGCATCAGATCGAGTTCGCGCTCCGGGATCTATTGGTGGAAGCTCTTATCCATCGCGTGTTTTCAAAGGCATGCGCATGGGTGGACGAATGGGATTTGAACGCGTCACAATAAAGAATCTAAAGGTTGTCAAGGTGATACCGGAATCCAACATTCTCATTATTCGCGGGTCAGTTCCTGGCGCAATAAATGGATATTTGGAAATTGAGAAGAAGCATAATTAAGAGTTTCCTCGTAAGGAAAAAGTACCATGCAGGTTGATGTCTATAAAATAGATGGCACGCTCAGCGGCGAGAAAGTTGAGCTTGATGCAAATATTTTTGAGATCGAGCCAAATGACCACGCTATCTATCAAGCGGTGCGCAGTATTCAGGCGAATCAGCGTCAGGGCACGCACAAAGTAAAAACACGCAGTGAGGTAAGCGGCGGTGGTCGAAAACCGTTTAAGCAAAAGAAGACAGGACGCGCGCGTGCAGGAACAACTCGCTCGCCATTGTGGATAGGTGGCGGCTCAATATTTGGACCAACTCCGCATGACTATGTGATCAAACTTCCTGCAAAGGTGCGCAAACTTGCACGTAAGTCTGCTCTCAGCTATAAAGCAAAAGATGGAACCGTCAAAGTAGTGGAAGATTTTCAGTTTGATGAAGTTAAAACAAAGAAAATGTCAGCAATACTAAAAGCTCTCTCGTTAGATAAACAAAAAACATTGTTATTGACAACGACAACAGATGGTACGTTGTTAAAATCAGGACGTAACATTCCAAAGTTGCAAATACGTGAAGCGGATAAAGCATCAACATTTGAAATTCTGAAAAACAAGATTCTGCTTGTTCAAAAAAGCGCCGTTGATGTTTTACAAAAATCTTTGAAAAATTAGGACAACAGGCAATGGTAAGTATTCTCATTCGACCAATTATTACAGAGAAAATGACAGAGCTTGGCGATAAACGACAATATGCGTTTGAGGTCCCAACCACTGTGAATAAGATTGAAGTTTGCAAAGCAGTCGAAAAGAAATTTAATGTCAAGGTGACCAGTGTGCGCACGGTCATCGTTAAAGGAAAACGCAAAAATCAAATGACAAAACGCGGCCGCTTTGAAGGACACACAAAGACATGGAAGAAAGCAATCGTGACGTTGAAAGAAGGCGATAAGATCGATTACTTCGGCAACGTCTGATCGTGAAGGTATAAGAGACTATGGCAATTCGAAAATTACGACCAATGACTCCTGCGACGAGATTTTATTCTATCTCGGCGTTTGATGAGATAACGAAAAAAGAGCCGGAAAAAGCTCTGCTCGAATCAAATAAAAAATCGGGTGGAAGGAATAATCTTGGACGTATCACATCGCGTCATCGCGGCGGTGGACATAAACGTCAATATCGAATTATTGATTTCAAACGTGACAAACATGGAATTATTGGAACAATTGCTGCAATTGAATACGATCCAAATCGAGCAGCACGAATCGCTTTGATCCACTATCCTGATGGTGAAAAACGGTACATCATCGCAGCTATTGGAATGAAAGTCGGTGCAAAAATTGTATCCGGTCCGCAGGCTGAAATTGAAAACGGCAATGCAATGCCGTTGAAAAATATTCCAGCAGGGACGTTTGTATATAATGTTGAATTTACTCCTGGTAAGGGTGGTCAAATAGGTCGTAGTGCCGGCAACTCCTTGCAAGTGATGGCGAAAGAAGGCGAATGGGTTTCGCTAAAATTACCTTCAGGAGAAATAAGAAAGTTTCGTGCAGACTGCTATGCAACTATCGGATTAGTTGGTAATGCAGATCATGAAAATATCAGCCTCGGTAAAGCCGGGAGATCTCGTTGGCTCGGTATTCGTCCGCAGTCACGCGGCATGGCAATGAATCCTGTAGATCATCCGATGGGTGGTGGTGAAGGCCGTTCGAAGAGCGGTGGTGGATATCAACATCCGGAATCACCTTGGGGCAAGTATGCCAAAGGATTGAAAACGCGCAAGCGGAAAAATCAATCAAACAAATATATTATTAAACGTCGTAAGTAATGGGTAATTACCTATGAGCCGTTCGATTAAAAAAGGTCCGTACGTTGACCTCAAGTTGCAAGGCAAAATAGAAGCGCTCAACAAATCCAACCAGAAGCGTGTTGTCAAAACTTGGTCGCGTTCGAGCACAATCATTCCCGAGTTTGTCGGGCATACTTTTGCGGTACACAACGGAAATAAATTTATACCGGTGTATATTCACGAAGCGATGGTAGGGCACAAGCTCGGTGAGTTTGCACCGACTCGCGTTTTTCGCGGACATCCCGGTTTGAAGAGCGAAAAGACGACATCACCAGCATAAGAACTGTCTGATAAGAGTGAGACATGGAAGCGAAAGCAATAAATAGATATATCGGAACATCACCTCGCAAAATGCGGCTGGTGATTGATCTGATTCGCGGTAAGGGAGTTGAAGAAGCATTGAGCATTCTCCACTTTACAACGAAAGCCGCATCGAGAACTGCTGAACAAGTTCTTCGTTCAGCGATCTCAAATGTGCAGAATAAAGAAGAGAGCGGACGGGTGGACACAGCGACCTTGTATATCAAGGAAGCATTTGTCAATGGCGGTGCAATGGCGAAGCGAGTACTGCCTGCGCCAATGGGACGTGCATTCCGCGTTCGTAAACGTTCAAATCATATTACTATTATCGTAGCACAGCGTGAGCAAGCAAAAGCGATAGTACCAAAAGCCAAAGCTTCGACCGGTGTAAAGAAAGCCGATGTTAAAAAATCGGAACCAGCAACAGCAACAAAAGAAGTAACCGAAAGTTAATCGGAGGATCACTTGGGTCAAAAAACACATCCAGTTGGATTTCGTCTTGGAATCGTTCGTGCGTGGGATGCAAATTGGTACGACGATAAAAGTTTTTCTAGCAAATTACAGGAAGATGCACTTGTACGAAATTATGTCCACAACCGATTAAAGAAAGCTGGAATTGCGCGAGTTCAAATAGACAGAACCCCGAAGCGTGCAGTGGTTACCATTCACACTTCACGGCCCGGTATTGTGATTGGGAAAAGCGGAAAAGAAATCGCTCAGCTCGAAGAAGAGCTAAAGAAGGTAACATCAAAAGAAATTAAAATTCTTATTCATGAAATAAAACGTCCGGAATTGGATGCCTTTCTTGTAGCGGAGGCGATTGCCGGTCAACTCGAGGGACGAATTTCGTTCCGGCGGGCTATGAAACAATCGATTACTGCTGCAATGCGCATGGGCGCTGAAGGAATTAAAGTGATGTGTGCGGGACGTCTTGGTGGCGCCGAAATTGCGCGCACAGAACATTATAAAGATGGGCGTATTCCTTTGCAGACGCTTCGGGCAGACATTGATTATGCGGGCGCAACCGCGCACACCATTTATGGAGCCATAGGTGTAAAAGTTTGGATCTGTAAGGGTGAAATTATTGGACCGCGGCAATAAGGAGTGTTGATCTATGTTGATGCCAAAAAGAGTAAAGTATAGAAAAGCCCAGCGTGGACGCATGAAGGGTAAGGCGACACGTGGTGCAACGATTGCTTTTGGAGATTTTGGATTAAAGGCAATGGAACCGGGGTGGGTTACGCAAAGACAAATTGAAGCGTCTCGTGTTGCATTAACTCGAATGATGAAACGTGAAGGTAAAGTATGGATTCGAATTTTTCCTGATAAACCCGTTACGAAGAAACCAGCGGAAACTCGTATGGGAAGCGGCAAAGGTTCCCCAGAATTTTGGGTAGCAGTAATTAAGCCAGGCCGCGTTCTATTTGAATTGGGTGGTGTCAACCGTGCGGCAGCGGCAGAAGCATTGAAGCTTGCAGCACACAAGCTTGCAATCAAAACAAGGTTTGTCACCCGTATCGATTATCAGGGTGCACAAGAGGCGAAGCAATGAAGGCACATGATTTGCGACAACTCTCTGACGCGGAACTGCTGAAGAGAATTCAAGAAGAAGAAGAGAACTTGTCCCATCTGAAATTTCAGAAGGTCATTGGTCAGTTGGAAAATCCAATGAAGTTAGGGCATGTTCGAAAAGGAATTGCGCGGATTAAAACGATTCTCCGCGATCGACAATTGAACCCGTCAACCGAAAAATCTGCGCAAGTGACGCCTGGCGACAGGCAAGTTGAGCAGCCAAAGTAATGTGAGATAATGATGACAGAAATTCCAACAGAAATTCCGACACGCGCGCGGCGTAAAGTTCGAATCGGTAAAGTGGTAAGCAACAAAATGTCAAAAAGTATTGTTGTTGCGGTAGAGCGGCAGGTCGCACATGCACTGTATAAAAAATATTTCCGTCGTACAACAAAGTTGATGGCTCATGACGAAAAGCAAGAAGCTGGTATTGGTGATACAGTGAAGATTATGGAAACTCGGCCGATGAGCGCACGCAAGCGCTGGCGGTTAGTAGAAATCATTGAAAAGGCGAAATAGGTTATTTTCAGAGTAGGCGAAGACGATGATCCAGGAAGAAACAAATTTAGTGGTTGCTGATAATTCGGGAGCGAAGCGCGTGCAATGTATTCGTGTCCTCGGAGGTCACGATAGGCGCTACGCCGGCGTTGGCGATCTTATTGTTGTATCCGTGAAGAGCGCTATTCCAGGTGCTCCGGTAAAAAAGGGTGAAGTCTCGCGTGCTGTGGTTGTGCGGACAAAGAAAGAAATTCGCCGGAAGGATGGTTCGTACATCCGGTTCGATGAGAATGCTGCGGTGTTGCTCAATGCCCAGGGTGAGCCGCGTGGAACACGTATTTTCGGTCCGGTGGCGAGAGAGCTACGTGAACGTCAATTTATGAAAATCATTTCCCTTGCACCTGAGGTGCTCTAAAAATTATGGCGCAGAACTTACATGTACATAAAAATGATACTGCTTTGGTCGTCTCGGGTGAGTTCCGGAAAAAACAAGGCAAAGTGTTGAAAGTGTTTCCTGATACTCAGCGGGTGATTATCGAGAACGTCAACATTATTAAAAGAGCCACACGTCCTTCACAGAAGAATCCGCAAGGCGGGGTTGTTCAGAAAGAAGGAAGCATCCGAGCTTCTAACGTAATGGTGATCTGTCCGAAGTGCAGTAAGCCGACTCGCGTGGGACACACGCATGTGAAAGATGCTACGAGTGGTAAAAAGAACACAATGAGAACTTGCAAACAGTGTAAAGAGATGTTCTAAGAGAGTAATCCATGGCGAACGAAAAAGTTCCTAATAAGGAAAAAGCAGAAAAGACGGTGCCTGCAGCAAAAGGTAAGGGCGAGAAAACGGTGCCAACAGCCAAAGGTAAGGCCGAAAAGTCTGCACCGGAATCAAAAGGTAAAAAGGCTGCTGGTGGACAGGAAAAAGGCGTAGCTGCGCGTTTATTCGAGCGGTATCAAAAGGAATCTGTTCCAGCGTTGATTAAAAAATTCCAGTTTAAAAGCAAAATGCAAGTGCCGCGGTTAGAAAAGATCGCTATTAATATCGGAGTTGGACAAGCGACACAGGATCCAAAACTGCTTGATGCAGCTGTTCATGAGTTAGAATCTATTACTGGACAAAAAGTCGCCATCACAAAATCTAAAAAAGCAATTTCCAATTTCAAACTACGAGAGAATCTTCCAATAGGATGTCGCGTAACATTACGCCGTGCTAAAATGTACGAATTCTTAGATCGGTTTATTAGTATTGCATTGCCTCGCGTTCGTGATTTTCGTGGTTTACCAGACACTTCTTTCGATGGTCATGGAAATTATACTATAGGAATAAAAGAGCAAATTATTTTTCCGGAAATTGATGTAGACAAAGTCACACGCGTTAGCGGTATGGATATTACCTTCGTCACCACAGCCAAGAATGACGTTGAAGCCTATGAATTATTAAAAGAGCTTGGCATGCCGTTTATAAAACGGCAAGAAATTGTTCAACAAGAAGTTCAGAATAAGTAAAGGAGTTCGCTTGGCACGCTTAGCAATGCGAGTAAAGGCGAAGAGAACGCCAAAACATAAAGTTTCACAGCACAACCGTTGCAACATCTGCGGCCGTCCGCGTAGCTATTATCGCAAGTTCGGCCTCTGCCGAATCTGTCTTCGTAAGCTAGCGCTTGAAGGCAAGATTCCCGGTGTTCGCAAAGCAAGTTGGTAAAATTATAATTGAGAGAGTTGAATCGATGTCGAAGACTGATCCAATCGCTGATTATCTAACAAGAATCCGCAACGCGGCAAAAGCGAAGCATCGCAGGGTGGATATTCCATCTTCCAATTTGAAGAAGGCGATTTCTAAAATTCTTCTCGAAAAGAGTTTTGTTGCTGGATTCACGGTGCTTGAAGACAAGAAGCAGAATATTCTGCGGATTAACCTGAAGTACCATAATGGAAAGCCGGTAATCACAGGATTGCGCCGCATCAGTAAACCCGGCATTCGAATGTACAGCGGTTCCAATGAATTACCGCGTGTGCTTGGTGGTTTGGGTGTTGCAATAATTTCGACATCAAAAGGCGTGATGACGGATGCGCAAGCGAAAAAAGATAATGTTGGCGGCGAAATTCTTGCTTATATCTGGTAAGTGTTTGAAGAGGAGAGAATACAGTGTCACGTATCGGTAGGAAACCAATTGAAATTCCCAAGGGTGTCACAGTTACAGTGAAAGACGGTACCGTTTCTGTTAAAGGACCAAAGGGCGAGTTAATTGAAAAAGTGCATCCTGATATTGGCGTTGAAGCAAAAGGTCAGCAGATATTAATTACGCGCAAATCGGATGAAGGCAAATATCGTGCTTTACACGGATTGTGGCGTGCGCTCATTCAAAATATGATCATTGGTGTTACTTTCGGCTATTCTAAAAAATTAGAGATAATCGGTGTAGGTTACCGAGCAGAGATGAAGGGGACACGCTTAAATCTTCTGCTTGGTTTCAGTCATCCAATATTATTTGCAGCGCCGGATGGTATTAAGATTGAAACGCCAACGCAGACAAGTATCATTATAAGCGGTGTTCATAAACAGCTTGTTGGATTAGTTACCGCGAAGATACGATCTTTCCGTCCGCCAGAGCCATACAAAGGCAAGGGCGTTAAGTACGAAGGCGAGTACATCCGCCGCAAAGCTGGTAAAGCTGCTGCTACGGCTGCGAAGTAAAAAAGAGATTTTGAAGTAAGGAAAAACGGCTTATGATTCAAAAAAATACTGTGGAACGCCTCGCTAAGAAACAGGCGCGTATCCGCAAGAAAATTAAAGGCACATCGGGACGTCCTCGGTTAGTGATTTTCCGAAGTGCTAAACATGCTTATGCGCAAATTATCGATGATTCAACTGGTAAAACATTGTTATCGGTATCGACCTTGTCAAAGGATTTGCGTGAAGATGCTAAACAAGCGAAAACTCCGATTGAACGTTATAAGCTCATCGGTATAGCAGCTGCAAAAAAAGCGCTTGAAAAGAATATTAAAGAAGTAGTCTTTGATCGTAGCGGCTATCTGTATCATGGCCGCGTCAAAGCACTCGCGGATGGTGCTCGCGAAGGCGGACTGAAATTCTAACTCCTAATACTCGTACGAAAAACATGGCAAAAGTCAAAGCAGGCGAACTCGAACTTAAAGAGCGATTGGTGAGTGTCAACCGTGTTGCCAAAGTGGTCAAAGGCGGACGTCGCTTTAGCTTCAACGCAATCGTTGTCGTTGGTGATGGCAATGGACATATCGGCGTTGGACTAGGTAAGGCAAATGAAGTGCAAGACGCAATTGCGAAGGGAACAGATGATGCGAAGAAGAGCCTCATTTTTGTCCCCATCTTCAAAGGAACCATTCCGCATTCTGTCATTGGAAAATTTGGGGCAGGAAAAGTGATGCTGAAACCGGCATCTCCCGGAACGGGTCTTATTGCTGGCGGCGGTGTACGTGCTGTGCTGGAAATGGCGGGTGTGAAAGACGTGCTCACAAAGCAAATGGGTTCTCCCAACTCCCACAACGTTGTTAAAGCAACCATGCAGGCGCTTTTAAATCTTTCAGATGCTAAAATGATTGCTGCACGCCGCGGGATCACAATTCAGGAACTGTTTCAATAAACTTAGTAAAGACTTATTATGTCGGAACAGAAAAAAATAAAAATCACACAGATCAAGAGCATTGTTGACCACCTTGAAGATGCCAAGCTTACAATTAAAGCGCTTGGACTTGGTAGGCCGAATTATTTTGTTGTCAAGAACGACACACCGCAAATTCGCGGAATGATCAACAGAGTTCGGCATCTCGTTAAAGTGGAAGAGGTGCAGTAATGGCGAAAGATATTCTTAGCAATTTAACTCCAGCAAAAGGTTCACGAAGAAAAACGAAACGAATTGGCCGTGGACAAGGTTCAGGGCATGGCGGAACGGCAACTAGGGACACAAAGGTGCAAGGTCGCGTTCAGGTCACAAGTTTAAGATGTGGTTTGAAGGCGGACAAATGCCGCTCACACGTCGCGTACCGAAATTCGGTTTCACGCCTCACAATCGTTCTGAAGTGCAAATTGTAAATGTTGAAACCCTTGGAATATTAGCTGAGAAGAAAAAGTTAGCTGGTGGCGTAGTAACACCTGAGATTCTATTTAAAGCCGGAACAATAGCAAAGAAGAATGTTCCCGTGAAAATTCTTGGCGATGGCGATCTGAAAGTTAAGTTAGAAGTCACAGCGCATGCTTTTAGTAAATCGGCGCTAACAAAGATCGAAGCCGCTGGAGGGAAAGCCACGATTCTTACTAATACGACTGTGAAATCATGAGTAAGCTGACTGAAACCTTTACGAATATTTTCAAAATCCAGGAGCTTCGTGAGAGACTGCTCTTTACGACGCTTCTATTGGTTATCGTCCGTATCGGGTCACACATTACCGTCCCTGGTGTAGATGCAGTTTTGTTGGCAGATACCATCAAGAAATCGTCCGAGAATACACTTTTCGGATTGTATGATCTTTTTGTTGGCGGTGCGTTCAGCCATGCTGCAATTTTTGCACTTGGTATCATGCCGTACATCAGCTCGTCTATTGTTATACAACTGCTCGGCGCGGTAGTGCCTTATTTTGCCAAACTTCAGAAGGAAGGCGAAGAAGGACGCAAAAAAATTACGCAATACACCCGTTATGGTACTGTTGCCATTTCATTAATGCAGGCAACAGGTGTCGTGGCGAAACTGATGAGTACATCTACCGCCGGAGTTCCTATTGTACCTGAAGCTGTTCGTGGAATTGGTTTTTATCTAAGCACTACAATTATTCTTACTACAGGTACTATGTTTATGATGTGGCTGGGTGAGCAGATCACTGAGCGCGGTATCGGTAATGGGATTTCTCTCATAATCTTTATTGGTATAGTGGCACGGTTTCCGAATGCTCTTCTATCTGAATTTCAGCTTGTTCAGGGTGGGACTCGTAATTTGATTGTAGAATTAGTCATCTTGGTGTTAATGGGTTTCATCGTTGCAGGTGTAGTGTTAATTACACAAGGTACGCGCCGTATTCCTGTGCAGTATGCCAAACGAGTTGTCGGAAGAAAAGTTTATGGTGGGGTAACACAGTATATTCCTTTGCGCGTCAATACCGCTGGTGTAATGCCGATCATCTTTGCTCAATCAATTATGTTTATCCCGCAAATTATTTTTTCGTTCTTCCCGAACAGTGAGTTCATCAATGAATTGTCGACAAATTGGTTTGGTTATAGTTCTTGGTCATACTCGTTTGTGTACGCCCTGATGATTATTTTCTTCACTTATTTCTATACAGCCATTGCTTTCAATCCTAAGGATGTGGCTGATAATATGAAGAAGCAAGGCGGTTTTATTCCGGGTATTCGCCCTGGCACTCATACATCAGAATTTGTAGATAACATTCTGACGAAGATTACTTTGCCGGGTTCGATTGCATTAGCTGCTGTTGCCATACTCCCGACGTTAATGATGAAATTTGGAGTTACACCAAGTTTTGCACAGTTCTTCGGGGGAACAAGTTTGCTTATTGTAGTGGGCGTTGCGCTTGATACGCTCCAACAAGTTGAATCGCATCTGTTAATGCGTCACTATGATGGATTTATGAAAAGTGGAAAACTTCGGGGGAGACGATAAGCCTCGAGTTCTGTGATGATTTCTTTGAAATCGCTTGAAGAAATTGAGTTAATTCGTGAAAGCAGCAGAATAGTTGCTGATGTGCTCAAATTAGTAGGTGCTCAGGTTCGGTCAGGTATAACGACATTAGAACTTGATCGGACAGCAGAAGATTATATTCGTTCGAGGGGCGGAGAGCCGGCATTTAAAGGATATGGGTGGGATAAAAGTAATTTGTTCCCAGCAACGCTCTGTATGTCAATAGACGAAGAAGTTGTGCACGGCATTCCAGGTAAGCGTGTGTTAAAAGATGGAGAGTTGTTGTCCATTGATGTCGGTACAAAGAAGAATGGATTTTATGGAGATGGTGCTTGGTCTTTTGCAGTTGGTGAAATTTCTGAAGAAAAGCTGCGATTAATGCGCGTGACTGAAGAATCGCTATTAATAGGAATTGAGCAAGCAGTTGTCGGTAATAGAGTGCATGATATTTCGAACGCGATTCAGCAGTACGTAGAAGCAAATGGGTTTTCAGTAGTTCG
>JBEKLV010000041.1:0-15453 GCA_050008835.1 Bacteroidota bacterium
GAGAAACCCACAAAATTTCTTTTAATGAGATTATTGAATCAATTGAAGAGCTTCCCTGGTAGTGAACAGAACGAATGCTCTGTAGCATGGAGGTAAGATGAATCACGAAATTGTTGAATCATTTGCACAGATGGCTCGCGAAAAAGGCATCGACAAGGATATCCTCATTGGGATTGTGGAAGATATTTTTGGGATGATGGTAAAGAAGAAGTATGGACCTAATGTAAAATATGATGTTGTTGTCAATATGGATAAAGGTGACATCGAAATCTATCTTGAAAAAGAAGTCGTTGAGGTGGTAGAAGATCCATCCACGCAGATTTCTGTTGCGGATGCGCAAAAAAAATCTGGAGATAATTTAGCCCCTGGAGAAGAGTTCGTCGAAATCGTTCCATTAGAGGACTTTGGCCGTCGTCTTGTGATAAGTGCAAAACAAAACTTAAATCAGCGTATCAAAGAGATCGAACGCGAAGCGATATTTAATGAATACTCTAATTCAATCGGAGAAATTGTTGTAGGTGAGATTTATCAGATTCGCAAAGGTAAAGGTGAAATTCTTGTCATACATAATAAGAATGAATTGCTTCTGCCAAGAAACGAACAAATTTATAAAGAACGATATAAGAAAGGTGACACAATCCGTGCTATTGTAAAAGAAGTTCGCAAAGGAGCAGGTAATCCAACGGTTGTTATATCTCGGACAGATCCTGCTTTTCTTATGAGGTTGTTTGAAATTGAAATTCCCGAAGTCTATGATGGTATTATTGAAATTAAAAGAATTGCACGTGAACCGGGAGATCGAGCCAAAGTAGCAGTGCTTTCACACGACGAACGCATTGATGCCGTTGGGGCATGCGTTGGAATGAAGGGTGTGCGTATTCATGCAATCGTTAGAGAATTGAATAATGAAAATATCGACGTAATTAATTATTCTGAAGATCCTATGGTATTTATCCAACGTGCACTTGCACCGGCTAAACTTAAAGAGATTCAGATGGACAAGGAAAATAAAAAGGCAGTAATCAATGTTGCCAACGATCAGGTTTCTCTTGCCATCGGCAAAGGTGGACAGAATGTTCGTTTGGCGTCTAAGTTAACAGGATTTGAGTTGAATGTACAGAAAGAAGGCGGCGAGGAAGAGGAATATGACATGGATCTATCGGAATTCCGTGAAGAACTTGGCGATGTGCTTTTCCATAAATTCTTCGATGAAAACTACAAATCGGTGCGCGATATTATAAAAACGCCAAAAGAAGATTTGGTCAATACATTAGGTATAGAACCGGAAAAGGTGGACGAGATTCTTGTAATGTTGAAGAAGGGTTTTGAAGAAGCAGAAATTGAGGTTGACGAGGAAACGGATGCTTTGCTTGCAGAGATTGATGAATCAGAAAAAGAAGGGAAAACCGAAAAGGAAGAAATCTCTTCGGACGTAAAGATGCAAGAAGAAGAGGCTGTAAGAAAAACAGAAGATGCTAAGTCGGAAGGTGAGTAAAACACTAATTTCGTGTGTAACGAAAGAAGATCAGAATGCCTGAACAAAGTTTTAAAAAAATGAAGATCTTCAACCTCGCAAAAGAACTAAATCTTTCAAGCGAAACGATTATTGACTTCCTAAAGAAGAAGGGCTTCGATGTGAAGTCCCACATGTCCTCTGTGACCGAGGATATGATGCCTGTTATTATGGGCCATTTTAAGAAAGACAAGGAAGTTGCAGAGAGGCATCAACGTAAAATTCAAGAATTCCGTTCTACACGAAAGAAAGAAACTCCTGAAAAAACAGAAATAGTTGAGAAAGTTGAAAAGAAAGCTTCAGGAAAAGAAGAAATTCCTGTGCCAATGGAAGAGCAGCAACCAACAATAGAGGGGCCGTTGGTTCAAGCTGAAAGAGAAATTCCACAGCCACTTGTAACAGATAAAGTAAAGATTCCTGTTAAAGAAATTCCACAACCTGAAGTAGAAGGAGTTGTAACTCCAGAAAAACCGACTGAACCTCCGTTGCCTGTCGTTGAAATAAAATCAAAAGCCGAGAAAGCAAAGGGAGAAACTCCGAGCAAAGAAAAACCTGCAGGACGAGCAAAAAAGCAATTGCAGACTCCATTGGAAGCTGTTGTTGCACGTTCACAGCGTGGATTAACAATTAAAGGAAAGATAGATCTAACGCCTGCTCGAGGTGCCCAAAAACCGGATATAGAAGAAAAAAGAAAAAAGAAAAAGAAAAAAGTCCATGATGAAATTAAAAAGACTAAATCGGCACCAGGCAAATCGGAAGATGAAGAAGAATCGAAGTCAAGAAAGCGCAAACGAGTTCGACGAGCCGAGGTCAATGAAGATGAAGTTGAAAAAGCAATTCGGGAAACTCTTGCCGATTCAGGCGACGAGTTAGCGATTGCGCGTGCAGCCATAAGGCGAAAGAAAAAAGAAAAACGGGAAGAGGAAGAACAGAAAAAACTCGATCAGATTGAACATGATAAGATGCGCATCAAAGTGACTGAATATGTTACTGTTGGTGAACTTGCCAATCTAATGCAGGTAACTGTGGCTGAAGTTATACAAAAAGTAATGGGTCTTGGCATTATGGTGTCTATCAATCAGCGTTTAGATAAAGATACGATTACACTAGTCTCTGATGAGTTTGGATTTCAAGTAGATTTTGAAGAAGAGTTTTCGTCAGAAGCGCTTTCGGACATTGAAGATGACGAAGTGACACTTCTTCCGCGCGCACCGGTTGTCACGATTATGGGACACGTAGACCACGGTAAAACATCATTGCTCGATCATATTAGAAGTGCAAATGTTGTCGCTGGTGAAGCAGGAGGAATAACACAGCATATCGGTGCATATGAAGTCACTGTTGAGGGTAATAAACAGATCACGTTTCTCGACACACCTGGGCATGAAGCATTCACCGCAATGCGTGCCAGAGGCGCTCAAGTTACGGATATTGTTGTATTGGTTGTAGCTGGAGACGATAGTGTAATGCCTCAAACCGTAGAAGCCATAAGTCATGCACAAGCAGCAAACGTTCCGATAATTGTTGCGATTAATAAGATCGATAAACCAGAATCAAACCCTGAACGGATCAAACAGCAATTGGCAGAACGTGGACTTCTGGTCGAAGAATACGGGGGAAAGCATCAAGCAGTAGAACTTTCGGCGAAGAAGGGAACCAATGTCAATTTGCTTCTCGAAAAAATCTTGCTCGAAGCCGAGATGCTTAATCTTCGGGCAAATCCAAATAGAGAAGCACGCGGAACTGTTGTAGAAGCTGAATTGGATAAAGGTAAAGGAATCATAGCAACAATTTTAGTGCAGAAAGGTACCCTGCGCATTGGTGATTCGTTCGTTTGCGGTGTTTGGAGTGGGCGGGTAAGAGCCATGTTTAATGAGCGAGGTCAACGAGTTGAAGCAGCTAAACCATCGCAACCTGTCCAGGTTGTCGGCTTTGATGGAATTCCACAGGCCGGTGATGATCTTATTGGCATTGAGGATGAACATCAGGCGCGTGAAATTAGTTTAACTCGTCAACAGTTAAAACGAGAACAAGATTTACGGCAAAACAGACGTGTGACATTGGATGATATTTCACAACAAATCAAAGAAGGACAAGTGCGCGATCTTCCGGTTATTGTCAAAGCAGATGTGGATGGTTCAGCAGAGGCTCTTTCGGATTCTTTGATGAAACTCTCGACGGATGAAGTAAAAGTGCAGGTAATTTATAAAGGTGTCGGCGGTATTTCTGAGTCAGATGTATTACTCGCTATGGCATCCAGTGCTGTAATTATTGGATTCCATGTGCGTCCGAATCTAAAGGCGCGCCAGCTAGCACAGCACGAAGATGTTGATATTAGAATCTATAATATCATTTATGATGCCATTAATGATGTGAAAAAAGCACTGGAAGGTTTGTTAGCTCCAACTGTAACAGAGGAAGTTACAGCGACAGTAGATGTTCGTGATGTCTTCAAAATATCTAAAATAGGAACAATTGCCGGTTGCTATGTTAGAGATGGCAAAATCGTGCGCAACAATCATGTACGTCTTGTACGTGATGGAATCGAGGTGTTTGATGGAACTATTGCATCGCTGAAGCGGTTCAAAGATGACGTAAAAGAAGTCGAACAAGGATTTGAATGTGGTATTAGTCTTGAAAACTTCAACGATATCAAGAATGGCGATATTATTGAAGCTTATAAGACTGTTGAAACCAAACGCAAATTGGAATAAAGGATAGGATGTGTCTGTTCGATCTGAAAAAGTTGGCTCGCTAATCAAAGAGGAATTGGGCCTATTGTTTCAACGTAACTTCAGCATGAACGATTACGGTTTCTTAACTGTGACAGAAGTGCTGATGAGTCCTGATCTCAAGATTGCAAAAGTCTATTTGAGTATTTTTGGTGACGAAGAACAAAAGAAAAAAAGCTTTGCCAGACTCGAAGCACAAAAACCATCGATCCGTTCTATGCTTGGACATGCAGTACGACTGCGCTTTACACCCGAGATTATCTTTTATTTAGATGAAACCCTGGATAGGGCAATGAAACTAGAGAATATATTTCATAAAATCCATGAGAATGATCCGAAGAGAGAAGAAGAGAGAAATTCGGCTGATGCATGAATGAAGAGAATTTTTTGTACCGTGATTTTTCAATTGAAGGTGAAGTTCTTTTAATCGATAAACCTTTGAATTGGACGTCGTTTGATGTTGTTAAAAAAGTAAGAGTGCTTTTTGATGTACGAAAAGTAGGACACGCTGGAACTTTAGATCCGAACGCAACTGGTTTATTGATTATCTGTACCGGCAAGAAAACAAAAACTATTGCACAGTTTGTTGGATTAGAAAAAGAATATATGGGTACTTGTAAACTTGGAGTGCGCACTCCAAGTTTTGATACAGAAACAGCGGCTCATGAATGGAGAAATTCTTCTGCAATAACAGAGGAGAAAATAAAAGAGACAGCTCAAAGTTATATCGGCAAGCAGCTCCAAGTGCCACCAATGTACTCGGCAGTGAAATATGGCGGGAAACCATTATACAAATATGCACGAGCCGGAAAAGCAGTAGAACGCGTTGAGCGAGAAATAAATATTTTAGGTTTTGAAATTGCTGATATTCGCGATTTATTTATTGATTTTTGTATTGTTTGTTCAAAAGGTACATATATTCGTTCTTTGATTGATGAATATGGTCTGCGACTTGGATGCGGTGCAACATTGACAGCACTGAGACGAACACGTATTGGCAATCATCGTGTTGCTGATGCTATGACAATAGAGCAATTGATTAATTGGCGGAATTCCATCTTCATAAATAATTAGAACGATTATGAAATTGGCTCGAGACATTAAAGAGATTCCGTTCGATAAGAATTCAATTATTACAATCGGTACATTTGATGGCGTCCATCTTGCACATCAAAAAATTATTAGAGAAGTCGTTGCTCTTGCAAGTAAAAGAAATGGCAGAAGTGTGGTGGTAACTTTTGAACCGCATCCGCGAGAAGTTTTGACAAATGCAAATACGAAAGTGCAACTTTTAACGACCTTGCGCGAGCGTCAAGAATTATGTGAGAAATTAGATGTCGATTGGTTTGTTGTGATTGAATTTGATAAAGCATTTTCAAATCAGAGCTTTCGAGATTTTTATGTAACATACATTATTGGTAGCATTGGAATGAACGTAGTTGTAGAAGGGTATGATCATCACTGGGGAAGAAATCGCGAGGGAACGATTGAGTCCTTGATGCAGTTGGGAAAAGAATTTGAATTTGATGTTGTAAACGTTGACCAAATTACTCATAACGGTAATCCGATAAACAGTTCAATAATTCGAGATGAGTTAAACCAAGGAATGGTAGGAAATGCTGCGGAATTATTAGGCAGGCCATATGCTTTACGTGGGAAAGTTGTTGCAGGTGACGGGAGAGGACGTCGTCTCGGTTATCCAACGGCAAATATTAAACTTGATTCGCAAAAAAAGCTTGTTCCTAATGACGGTATTTATTTTGTGAAGGTTAATATAGATACGGAAAATTATTTTGGTATGACGAGTATTGGAGTGCGTCCAACATTTCAACCGATGGGTAAACGCACTATTGAAGTGAATATTCTTGATTTTAATGAAGATATTTATGGGTCTGATATTCAAATAAATTTTTTGCGTAGAATGCGCAATGAATTCAGATTTGATTCCGCTGAACAACTTATTCAGCAGATGCACAAAGATAAAGAATTGAGCCAAGCTTTACAGCATGAATATAGTAAAACAGAATAAAACGATTGTATTACAATTAAATTTACGAGGAGCTAAAATGCCAATTACAACAGAACAGAAAAAAGAGTTGATTAATAAATACGGTAAAAATTCTTCAGACACAGGCACTCCTGAAGTTCAGATTGCCATTATAACTGCAACTCTCAACAGTTTGTCTCCGCATCTTGATACATTTAAAAAAGATCATCATGCCCGACTGGGTTTGCTGAAATTAGTTGGCAAGAGGCGCCGGTTGCTGGACTATTTAATGAAAAAAGATATTGCACGTTATCGGAGCATTATTCAAGAACTTGATATCCGTAAGTAAATAATTACGGCATAAATGATGTCATTTTTTAGTACGAGGTTCTTTAGAAGAAAGAAGCAGGTAACCATGATGGTCACAAAAGAAATACAACTTAACGGAAAAACATTCACACTGGAAACTGGCAGGTTTGCCAAACAAGCACACGGCGCGGTGATGGTCAGGTATGGAGACACAATGGTACTGGCGACAGTAGTGAGCGAATACGAAGCCACAGAAGGTCAGGATTTTTTCCCGTTACAAGTTGAGTATCGTGAAAAGATAGCGGCCGCAGGAAAAATTCCTGGTGGTTTTTTCAAACGTGAAGGACGTCCGACTGAAAAAGAAATATTATCCTCTCGCTTGATAGATCGTCCTATTCGACCAATGTTTCCTAAAACCTATAAAAACGGAACACAAGTTCTCGTTACAGTTTATTCTTCTGATATGGAACATGATGGCGATGTTCTTGGTGCGTGCGCGGCATCAGCGGCTTTGATGATATCTGATATTCCATTTGATGGCCCAATTGCAGAAGTACGTGTAGGCCGTGTTGGCGGAAAATATATTGTGAATCCGACATTCAAAGAACTTGAATCTAGCGATTTAGACATTACGGTAGCAGGAACGACCGATTCCATTGTCATGGTTGAAGGTGAATCTGCCGAAGCTTCAGAAAATGATTTACTTGAAGCACTGCGAATCGGTCATGACGCAATAAAGAGCATCTGTGATGTTCAGGTTGAGCTTGCTAAAGAAATTAGTAAGCCAAAACGTCAAATTATTGTACCGGAAATCCCGTCTGGCATGATAGCTGATGTTAACAGTCTTGCAGAAGCCAAGATGAAACAATTAAGCCGAACAGTGATGACGAAAGAGGAACGATCTGAAGCAACGACCAAAGTGCGTGATGAGATCAAAGCTTCTTTGGCGGAAAAATATCCTGAGAAAGAACTTCTTATAGACGAATTACTTCACGATATCGAACGTGATGCAATGCGGTCAACCATCCTCAATGATGGTAAACGGCTTGATGGACGCGGTTTAAAAGATATTCGACTGATTACATGCGAGGTTGGACTTCTACCTCGTACGCACGGTTCCGCACTCTTTACTCGCGGCGAAACACAAAGTCTTACAACCGCTACACTTGGTACAAAAATGGATGAACAAGTCCTCGAAGGTCTTCTCCCCGAAACAACTAAACGTTTTATGCTCCATTATAATTTTCCGCCATTTTCCGTTGGTGAGGTCGGAAGACTTGGTTCGACTGGACGGCGTGAAATTGGCCACGGAAATCTTGCTGAGCGTTCACTTAAGAGATTGATTCCGGCCGAAGCAGAATTTCCATATACCATTCGCGTGGTTTCAGATATTCTCGAATCAAACGGTTCATCTTCAATGGCAACTGTTTGTGCCGGTACACTTGCACTTTTTGATGCTGGAATTCCGATGAAAAGGGCTGTTGCCGGTATTGCAATGGGTTTAGTAAAGGAATCTGATAAGGTTGCCATTCTTAGTGACATTCTTGGGAACGAAGATCATCTAGGTGATATGGATTTCAAGGTTGCTGGCACAAATGCTGGAATTACTGCATTCCAAATGGATATCAAGATCAAAGGTATCTCATTTGAGATTTTTGAAAAAGCACTTGCTCAGGCAAAAGAAGGACGAATGTATATTCTCGATATAATGGCTACATGCCTTCCAACAGCTCGAACTGAAATTTCTCAGTATGCACCACGTTTGGAAACAATAAAGATTCCAGTTGATATGATCGGAGCATTAATTGGACCTGGCGGAAAGAATATTCGTCAGCTTGTTAAGGATAGCGGTGCAGAAATCAACGTGGAGGATGACGGGACGGTTACAATTGCAGCGGTAGAAAAAGAATCTGCAGATAAGGCGATGCTCTATATTCGTGGTCTTGCTGAATTACCGGAAATAGATAAAGTGTACAAAGCAACAGTGAAAAAAATTACGGACTTTGGCGCCTTCGTTGAAATTCTTCCGGGAAAAGAGGGGCTCGTACACGTCTCTCAGTTGAATGTGCAGCGTGTTGAAAAAGTGGACGATTTTGTGAAAGTAGGGGACATTCTTGAAGTTAAATTAATGCACATCGATCCAGATGGGAAAATGAGCCTCAGCCACAAAGCATTGCTACCTGGCGGAGAAAATGCAGGCGAGGAAATGAAACGTTCCCGTGAACGAAAAAAGACTGAACATCGTGGAGGTAGAGACGACCGGCGTCCGCGCCGTTAACTAATTCAATATACAAGGAGCACATATCCTCACATCACAAACAATTTCTAAACGATGTGAGGATTTATTTTATGAATCTTACAATACCACAGATAAAAGGATTTAACGGAAGTCTACAAATCCCAGGGGATAAATCTATTTCGCACCGAGCCATTTTAATAGGTGCAATCGCAGAAGGTGTATCAGAAATAAGTTCATGCTCGCATGCGGCAGACCCTCTTAGCACATTTTCATGCGTTAAACAGCTTGGAATTCAAGTTAAAGAACGCGGCAATCGAATTCTATTATATGGAAAAGGACGCCGTGGATTACAGGAAGCGTCCGCACCATTAAATGCCGGCAATTCAGGTACGACTATGCGATTGATTTCAGGCATTCTTGCTGGACAGAAATTTCATTCAGTGCTTATTGGGGATTCTTCGCTTTGCCAACGACCAATGAAGCGTATTATAGATCCGCTTCGGCAAATGGGTGCAAATATCCATGGCACTGAAACAAATACTGCACCGCTGTTTATTGAGCCAGTTGAACAACTTCATTCAATTCATTATACCTTGCCTATACCAAGTGCACAGGTTAAGTCTGCGTTAATATTTGCAGGTCTTTTTGCCGACGGTCTGACAACGATTATTGAAAATTCAAAAACACGCGACCATACTGAGCGAATGCTAGGCTTGCGATCAAAAACAAAAAATGGCTGCAATATTGTTGAAGTCCATTCTGATATGAAGATTGACGGTAAGAAGTTTTTTGTTCCCGGCGACATGTCAGCAGCGGCTTTTTTTCTTTCTGCTGGATTGATTGTGCCGGAATCAAATCTCAAAATACAAAATGTCGGGCTTAATCCAACACGCAGGCACATCTTGGATATATTCAAAACAATGGGAGGTAATATCCAAATTGAAAATGAACGAATCATTGAAGGTGAATCTATTGGTGATCTTGTTGTTAGATACTCAGAGTTGAGAAGTAATATTGATCTGCGTGGTGCAGAGGTGGTTAATCTTATAGATGAAATTCCAATTCTCTCGGTAACAGCTTTGTTTGCAGAGGGCAGTTTTAGAATTCACGATGCGCGAGAACTAAGAGCGAAAGAAACTGATCGAATTTATGCTATTGTGAATAATCTGCGTTTGTTGGGCTGTGATGTAGAGGAATATGAAGATGGATTTGCTTTTGAAGGGAATAAAAAGTATTTAGGTGCCTTAATTCCTAGTTATGGTGACCATCGAATTGCAATGTCATTCGGTGTGGCGGGGCTTAGAATTCCTAATATTACTATAGAAAATACCGATTGTGCAGATATCTCATTTCCTGGATTTTGGAAGAAACTGGTTTCTTTGAAAATGGAACAGAAATATTATTAAATATTAGTAGTTCAAAATGGTGAATAGGCTAATGTCATTTTTTATTCAAGGTTAATAATCTGGTGCATAAACTTATCGAGAACAAGTTCACTGCGCAGCCAGCGTAATAATTCCAATCCATATTTGTTTAAAAAATAAATAATATTCATTTCTCGTTCTTGCAAGTTGGAATTTGGGAAGAGACTAATTGCTACTTTGTCCAATTGACGAAGTGATATTTCATGCTGACGTACTTGAGCAGCAAGAGTTTTTTCTTTTAAACCATTAAGTGCCCCTTGCATTCGTACAAGAGTGTTTTCCATTGCCGGGACAAGTGTTGGATCAATTGATTCTAAGCCATCCTTTAGACTGGTTAAACTTTCGGACACGGTCCCAATCGTATTTGAGAACAATTCTTCAACTTTGAAATCCGAAATTGATTCGGTTATTCGTCCCTTGAGAGCATCTATTTCAGTAAAGAAATCCTTTGGTTGAAGGCCATATTTATTGATAATCTTTTGAATACGTTCTTCCACGATAGTTGCACTGCACCGAGGATATATGATGGGTTCAGGGATACTAAAATTCTCGTAGAGTAACTTAAACTGTGCAAAATAGGCAACTTCAGATGGCCCTGCAACATATGCGAGAGTTGGAAAGAGGTAATCCTGACAGATTGGGCGGAGAATAACGTTCGGACTGAAAAGATTCGGATCAGTATTTAAAAATCCAAGCATTTCTTCTTTACTAAAAGTGCGGCGTGTTCCCTTCAAAGAGAATCCATGCTCGTGAGGTTCTATGGCATATCGCCCGCCATTATGGAATAGAAAAAGATTTACAGCCCGTGGTTTAACTTGTGCGTGATACTGCTTCTCCAAGAGCTCACTTTGCGTAATAACAAGACGGCATGTGTGTGAGATATTGTTTAATTCTTGTTCAAAGATCGGCTTCAATATTTTCTTTGTGTCAGGATTGTGAGGGTCGAAGAAAATCAGCCCAGAGTCTTCAAGTAAAACATTGATGAGATGAATAAATGCTCGGCTGAAGGTCATCCCTTTTTGATATGCTGTTTCGAATAACTCAAAAACTTTTGACGAATATTCTGTCGGTAACAATGCTTGATGAAGACTGCTGAATAGCATTCCTATTGATTCATCTAAATGAACATTGCCAACTGCACCTAAATTATTCCCAATCGTTTTTTCTTCAGAGGGATAGCGCAGCTCCTGAAGTTCATTTGAGGCGTTGAGGAAAGAGAAAGAACTTACTTCTTCGATATCGTGATCTTCCCCTTCAAGCCAAAATATTGGGACAAAGTTGAATTCAGGATATTGTCGGGAAAGTTGTTCAGTAAGTTTGAGAGTGGTCAATATTTTATACAAGGTATAAAGGGGTCCAGTAAAAAGACCAACTTGCTGGCCCGTAACGATAGCAACCGTATTATCACTCAGAAGAAGGTCAATGTTTGCTAATGTCTTGATGCCGCATTGATAATCGCGATTCTGGTTTAAAAGAACTTGAGCAAGCGAAGATCTATCAATCTCTCGATGTAAGACCGCATTAATTTGTGATTGCCATAGTTTCTTATCACGGAAATCGCCTAGAAAAAAATCTTTAACGTTCGAATAATTGTCAATATAGTCGACAAAAAGGCGGGAGAATCCTGATTCCCCGGATTGGAGTTCGTTGTATGGTATACAATTCATAGGCATTCTAAGAAAATAAAATGTGAAAATAATGATTTATCAATTGATTGAAAGAAGAAGCTTCTCCATGAGCTCAGAGAATCGCTCCTTCACATTGTTTGCTGTTTCTGTGACTTCAATATGTGAAAGCTTGTTCTGAGAAATACCGGCAGCCAGGTTTGAAATGAGTGAAATTCCAACGGTTTTCATTCCTAAACTATAGGAAGTGTAAATTTCAGGAACAGTTGACATACCAACAGCATCGACACCGAAGCGCTTAAGCATCTGAATTTCTGCTGGTGTTTCATATGATGGACCTTTTAACCAGCAGTATGTGCCTTGTTGCATCGGTATTTTAAGTTGCGCTGCACATTGAAGAACCATTTGTTGCATCTTATGGTCAAAATATTCATTAGGAATATAAGTCGAAAACCTTTTTTTATCGCTCTTTGAATGATGCTGTGAGAAAGTGAGATTGAAGATATCTTTGATAAGCATAAAATCACCGACAGAAAAACAATTGTTCAAACCACCAGCAGCATTTGTAATAACTAGTTTTCTAACGCCTATATGATGCGCGATAATTACCGGGAATACAATTCGGTCAATAGACCCAAATTCATAGAAATGAACACGCCCTTGAAAAATGAGAAGAGGCATTGATTGAGCAGAATCCTTTTGTAAATAACCGAAAATTAGCTTTCCTGCATGACCCTGTACAGATGAAACCGGGTAATTAGGAATTTCTGATGCCAGAATTGAGGAGACTACCTTAATATTCTTGGAAAACTCGCCTAACCCAGATCCAAGAATCAATGCAATCCGAGGGTTGAAATCTGTGACACCGCGAATAAAACTCAATGCGTCTTGGATTTTCTTTTTCGTAATCAATTTCTTATCAATCAAGGAACTGCAAATGGATTGTGCTCCGCATTTATTCCTTCGGAGGTTTATGACAATATCGGCACCTTGCTTCATAAAGATCCTTAGCACCAACGACAACACGCTCATGTTGTTCACTTTTTCGCTGAGTTCTATCTGCAGGATTTCCACATACTACGCAAATTGCTAAGGTTTTAGTGATATATTCTGCTATAGCAAGAAGTTGGGGCATTGGGTCGAAAGGATTTCCTTTGTAATCTTGATCGAGACCAGCAACAATAACTCGCTTTCCCTGATCTGCTAATTGATTACATACTTCGACTATGTTCGCTTTAAAGAATTGCCCTTCATCAATTCCAATCACTTGTGCATCACCAACTAAGTTTAGAATTTCATCAGCATCTTCGATTACTTGGGCATTTAACGATTGTTCGCTGTGTGAAACAATATGCTCCGGACTATATCGAGTATCAATTTTAGGTTTGAAAACAACGACCTTTTGTTTTGCAATTTGTGCTCGGCGAAGACGACGTATGAGTTCTTCAGTCTTTCCACTAAACATACAGCCGCAAACAACTTCAATCCAACCGGTGTTACGCGGAATATTATGTAATTCAGATGTATCCATTTCTATTTTTTCACTTTAAGTGGACATTTCAAGTTTTTTCCAGTAAATGCAAATGGCAGAAGTGATTTAAGTTTTAATATTTTAAATCGTTCTTTGGAATCTATCATTATGAAATCAATATCTCCTGCCAAGTCTGATAGCACTTGCCGACATGCACCGCATGGAGATGTAAAACCAAGATCATCTGAAACAATTGCAATAGCCTTGAATTTTGATGCTCCTGATGAAATGGCATTAAAGATTGCAACTCGTTCTGCACAGATCGTAAGTCCATAGGAACTATTTTCGATGTTGCACCCTGTAAAAATCGTACCATCCTTGGTAAGAAGCGCTGCACCAACTCTGAATTTGGAAAAAGGAGAATATGAATTGAGCTTTGCTTTTTGAGCGGCATTTGCGAGTTCTATATATTCTCTTTTCATAGATTATGCCATGATTGATTATTAGATGATAATTGTAAAAAATATATAGAAGATTAGACTGAGAAGCAATTTATGAAAATCGTTTAATGAACATTGTTATAAGTTTGTTATGAAGCGAACTACCGCATCGCAAATCTCGCTGCACCGATAATTCCTGTAGTGTTTCGAAATCTTACTAAAATTATTTTAACCTTTTGTAAAGGAAAAGCGTAATTATGTTTCTTTAATTCATTTCAGACTGTTCAAGAGTCAAAATACTCGAATTTGCGATCCTATTGCTAAAAGTGGAAGCACATTGTTATTCAATCCATTAATAATTATATTCGAATGTTAATAGTATTGATTCGTTTATGAAAACAAATAGAATTAAAAAAATAGTAATACCATTCGTCATTGTTGTAATCATTGGACTTATTATTTTCTTCCTTTTCGACAGTATTCTAATGCCTTTGTACGTACAAAAGGGAAAGACAGTGAAAGTACCCGATGTAATTGGGTTATCTCTCGAAGATGCAAAACAGAAAATCAAGGAAGCTGGATTAGATCCTAAAGAAGCGGAATATAAAAATGATAAACGGTATAAGATCGGTACGGTAACGCTGCAAAACCCAATTGCCGAATCAGAAGTAAAACGAGATAGAGGGGTATATTTAACTATCAGCGGTGGAGAAGAACTAGTTGATGTTCCAAATTTGAGAGGCAAGTCTGTGCGAGAGGCTGCTTTCAATCTTGAAAAATTTAATCTCAAACTTGGAACAATTTCATATGAGCCTTCAGAAGAAATATTTGCAAACACGATTATTCGGCAAGAGATTCAGCAAGGCACGAAAATAAGAAGCGGCAATAGTATCAACGTCACAGTTAGTCAAGGGCGCTCTACGGATAAACATCCAGTGCCAGATGTTTCGTTAAAAACCTTAAATGAAGCCGAGAAAATACTAATCGATAATGGGTTCCAAATTGGTAAAACAACCTATCAGACGAATATAGATGTCCTTCCCAACACGATTCTTGAACAAAATCCGAAAGCTGGTGAACTTTTTCAGTTGGGACAAGCCATAGATCTAATAATTGCGCAAAAAACAGAAACCAAAAATTAAATCGAGAATTAATCATATGATCAGAATTGCGCCTTCATTGCTTGCCTCAGATTTTACTATTCTTGGAAAACAGGTTGTTGCAGCTGAAAAGGGAGGTGCGGATTGGATACATCTTGATGTAATGGATGGACATTTTGTTCCTAATATTACATTTGGTCCGCCTCTTGTCAGTGCAGTTCGGGGATGCACAAAACTACCATTAGATGTGCATTTGATGATTGAAGAACCGGAAAAATTGTTTTCCTCATTTCGTTCTGCTGGAGCAGATATTATCACAGTTCATCAGGAAACTTGTCCCCACTTATATCGAACTATTCAAACAATAAAAGAAAGCGGTAGCAAAGCTGGAGTCGCACTTAATCCATCAACTCCAGTGTCTACAATTCAAGAAATAATCGATGAAGTCGATCTGATTCTTATTATGACTGTTGAGCCGGGGTTTGGTGGCCAGAGCTTCATCAAAAATTCTCTTAAAAAAATTCAGGAAACAAAAGAAATGATTAACCGTTCAAAAAGAGATATTTTTTTGGAAGTTGATGGTGGAATAGATCGAAACACAGCGCGTTCTGTT
>JBEKLV010000042.1:0-15397 GCA_050008835.1 Bacteroidota bacterium
TCGCAAGAATTGAAGATCCAATTCCTTATTTACAACGACCGAATTACGTGTAGCGATTAGTCATAATGAGCGCAGCGAAGGATCTATATTTTAATTCGATGAAACAATTTTTTGTATATATTATGTCAAATCGTAAAAATGGAACAATCTACACTGGGATGACAAATGATCTTGAGCGTAGGGTGCTAGAACATAAGAAAAGATTAAACGAGGGATTCACAAAGAGATATAATCTAACAAATCTCGTATATTTTGAAGATACGAACACGGCTTTATCAGCAATCGAAAGAGAAAAGCAGATTAAGGGTTGGTTAAGATCAAAGAAAGTAGCGCTTATTGAAACACAAAATCCTGAATGGAACGATTTAAGTAATGGATGGTAAAATGATTTATAATTTTGGGAAGATTCTTCTCCCGACTGATCGTCGGGATCAGAATGACTAGTTATGTTCCCAGCAGAAATCCTTCGCAATATTCTCAAACTATTTCAACTCCTCTCGCGAGGATTCAAATCTAGTTTCTCGCTCAATCCATCGGAGAAAAGCATGAACCAGCCCGGTGCAAATCGGCCCATTCCGGTCGCTCATCGTAACATATGTCCTCACTGTAAACTAGACATTCCAGATGGTGCGCGCGTATGCCATCACTGCCATCAATTCGTTAGCGTGAGATTCAATCTTGCAAATGTTATCACCATTATTGTATCTGTCGCAGCAGTAGCAATGTCTGTCTACTCGCTCTATATGACTGCTTCACAGGCAACGGTAGCGAAGAATATTGAGAGTCGCCGTTTTCTTATCGAGACGCTTCATAGTATGCAACAGGTACAGGATGAATTGCAAATGTCGCATGGAAAACCCGGCAGTGAAGACAATTTAAGCGAAAAACAAATCTTGCTTCTGAATTATTACGAAGTACTCTCCCGGACGTTAGCACAGTACATCAAACAAGAACCATCACTATTCGTTAGAATGCGCTGCACTTACGAACCTTCAATCCGGATGAGGCAAAGTCCATCTACAAAATCTAAGCAGCTTGGAACAGTATACAAAGACGAAGAAGTTTTTAGGCTCGGAAATTTTCCGGACAGCAAGGGTGATATGTGGTACTACGTTGCCAGTGCTGACCAACAAAAAATCGGGTGGATCTATAAATATTTGGAAATTGTACAATAAATGTAAACGCGGCTTTGAGATACGTTCCATCTACCTGATACAAAATCACACCCTCCATTTAATCGAGCAACCCATAGATGGAATTTGATTTGCTGATATTGGCTTTCCTTCAATTAAATTTATTATCGCTTCCTTGAGTTCTTCCTTCGTCACTTTCGATTCATCTTGCCAATTGTCATCCACGCGACCGTGATAAACGAGCTTTTGCTCAGCATCAAACAAGTAAATATCCGGTGTGCATTGCGCCTTGAATTCGCGCGCTGTCTTTTGCGTGTTGTCAATCAGATAAGGGAATGGAATTTCCCATTCCTTTATTTTTTTCTGCATCTCAGCCGGTGAGTCATCTGGATAGTCCGGATTGATGTTGGGATTAATTGCCAGAACGTTCACGCCGTTTTTCTGTGCATAGGCGCCAAGGTGGATCACTCGCGGCCACACAGCCTTCGCGTATGGACAGTGATTACAGGTGAACACAATGAGTAGTCCCTTCTTCCCGAATGCATAATCGCTTACTTGAATAACTCCATTTGGATCTCTTAAAATAAATTTCGGCATCTTCGTGCCAAGTGGTATATCAAGGGATTCTAAGTGTGCCATTGCATATTCTCCTATCAATCTGTGTATTCCGTCAATTTTTAAACCAGAAGAATCTAATAAAAGTTTCCGTTATTTTCAGGAGCTTGCAATTCAAATGAAATTGGTGGACATTTGAGCGTTTATTAGTGTATTTAAGTTATCAATAATCATTTTTATTCGACGATTCATAATCTGATCTTTCATATTCACTTTTGGAAAGCCGGATAAGAAAAACAACCATACTATTGAGGTTTCAATGATACGTACACCAAAGTTGTACCAAGTTCCTCATATCGATTCCATTCAAGACATGATAATTAAATCAGCCGGCAAGTATGGAGACAAACTCGCTCTTGAGGATTTGAAAGATACGCCCGTCCCAAAACTCAGCTATAATACTTTATTGAAGTACATATTAAAATTCGGGACAGCACTGCGCGATCTCAAATTGCCGGAACGAAGCCATATTGCTGTCGTTTCTGAAAACCGCGTGCAATGGTGCTTGACATATCTTACGTCAATGTGCTTCAACTATGTTATTGTCCCTATCGATGCTAAACTGAGCACAAATGAAATTCTCAACATCATTCACGAGGCGGATACCAATGTCATTGTCTTTTCTGAATCCTTCGATTCCATGCTGCGCGAGAAACGCCATTCGCTGAAACACATAAAATATTTTATAAGTATGGATTTATCGACGAAGAAAGACGGCTTCCTTTCAATGACCGAGTTGATCAACGACAGCCGCAGCTGTACGGTGGATGCTTTGCCAAGGATCGACGCGAGAGAAATAGCGGTCATTATCTTTACTTCAGGCACGCTTGGCAGAGCGAAAGGTGTTATGCTGAGCCAGCGGAATCTTGCCGCAAATCTCATTGACATGGTCAGTATGGTGATGATTTATCCGGAAGACCGCTTCCTCTCTGTTCTCCCAATTCATCATACATATGAATGCACATGTGGATTTCTTTGTCCATTGTATTCCGGCGCGTCAACACACTTTGCTCGTTCGCTCAAAACAGTGGTGGACGATCTTCAGCAAGTTAAGGCAACTATGCTTCTTGGCGTGCCGCTTCTCTTTGATAAGATGTTTAAGCGCGTTTATCAGGCAATTCATGAAAAACGCTTAACATCAATCATTGTACCGCCACTGATTAAAATGACGGATATCGCGACGCGTTTTGGATGGAAGAGTTCTAAGAAACTCGTTTTCGCTGAAATCCACAAACGTTTCGGCGGGCATATTCGTGCATTCATAGCTGGCGGAGCCGCTCCTGATCCGATGGTCGCAAAAGGACTTCGTGACTTAGGCTTTACCTTTATTCAGGGATATGGCTTAACCGAGACATCACCAATTCTAACATTGAACCAGCTCGACAACTTCAAAGATGATGCGGCTGGGCTTCCACTACCCGGTGTTGAATTGAAAATTCATTCGCCTAGTGAAGACGGTGTCGGCGAAGTTTGGGCAAAAGGCGCAAATGTCATGGTGGGTTTTTATAAGAATGAAAAAGCGACCCGTGAAGTATTTGAAAACAGCTGGTTTATGACCGGAGATCTCGGCTCCATCGACGAGGATGGCTTCCTTCACATTTGCGGGCGGAAAAAGAATGTCATCATCTCGCGCAGCGGGAAAAATGTTTTCCCGGAAGAAATCGAAGATACACTACAGCGCAGCCCGTACATTCAAGAGTGCCTTGTGTACGGTGAAGATGATCCAAAGTTGGATGAAATTATTTCGGCTCAAATTGTGGTGGATGCAGAAGCGTTCATAGAGTTATCGGAAGCGCGCGGCGTACCAATCACTCCGGAACTTATAAATGACGTGATCGCAGGCGAAGTAAAAAGAGCAAACGCCGAGCTAACCAACTTCAAGCAGATCAAGAAGTTCACCATCCGCGAATTGGAATTTGAAAAGACAACTACACAGAAAATTAAAAGATATTTGGCATTGCCAAAGTAATCCATATGCGATTTATCAGAGTCAGAGAACCATCGGTAAATTATGCCTTCTCCTCAAAGATATATCGCTCATCTTGATCTCGAATGTTTTTTCGTCTCTGTAGAACGGATCAAGAATCCAGAACTTATTGGGAAACCTGTTGTTGTCGGTGGCAGCGCGACCGGACGAGGTGTAGTGGCATCGGCTTCATACGAAGCACGAAAGTTCGGCATTCATTCTGCCATGCCTACCGCACGCGCGCAGCGACTTTGTCCCAACCTTATCGTAGTACACGGCAGCCACGGCGAATATGGACGCATCTCAAAGAAACTTTACGAACGAATGTGCGAACTCGCACCTGTAGTTGAGCGTGCCTCCATCGATGAAATGAATATGGATTTCACGGGATGTGAAAATCTCTACCATAACGACCTGCCCGGTTTTATGAAGACGATTCAGAAACTTGTGTTTAATGAATTCAAGCTTCCCTGTTCAATAGGACTTGCCTCCAACAAAACAATCGCAAAGATTGCGGTGAATCAAGTGAAACCCGCTGGTATTGCTTTCGTCCCTAACGGGACGGAAGCTGCATATCTAGCCCCTCTCAACATCGGCGTTATTCCCGGCGTTGGGAAAAAGACAGAAGAATATTTGCGGGAAAGGGGATTTTATAAAGTTTCCGATATCCAACAAAGGACGGAAAAGGAAATCCTGGCCATTCTCGGCAAGCATGGCTTATGGATATATAATGTGGCATCTGGACATGGTTCCGATGTAATCGGCGATGAATGGGACGCAAAGAGTATCTCGCGCGAAGAGACATTCGTTAAAGACATTGACGACAGAAAAGAACTAGAGAAAGTTATTTTTGGATTGACCGAAGATGTCTGTCAGCAACTCCGCGATCACGGATGGAAAACGGGCACCGTAACATTAAAACTTCGATATTCTGATTTTAAAACCATCACGCGTGCAGAAAGTATCGAACCCACAAATGACGACACAATCGTAGCGCACACTGCACGCTCACTTCTTCATTCCGCTTATACACGCAAGCTCCCGATCCGACTAATTGGAGTGCGGCTTACTAATTTCGACGAGGAAGAACAGATGGAATTACCTCTCTTCCCTTCTGAAAAAAAGAAACAAGACATCCTTCGCATAGTAGATACTTTACGAAAGAAGTTTGGAGATGATGTGATTCATGTGGGTGGAGGATAGCTTGCATCTTTTTTCAACTCCCATTTTGGCTTCCTGCTGAAGAAATCAGTATCTTAGTTTTATATGGCACGATTCAAACTTATAATCGAATACGAAGGCACTCGTTTCAGCGGCTGGCAGGTGCAAAAAAACGCCCGCACGGTGCAGGGTGAAATCAACGATGCAATCGGCAAAGTTTTCGGTACTCATGGATTCGAGTTCTACGGTTCAGGCCGCACAGACGCCGGTGTCCATGCATTACAGCAGGTAGCGCATCTCGACATCAAAACAGTACTCGCACCGGAAATCATCCGGATGAAATTAAACGATGAACTCCCCGCTGATATCAACATTATCGAAGTCGAAAAAGCTACCAATGAGTTTCATGCAAGGCACGATGCAATGGCACGAAGTTATCTGTACCAAATTTCGCGGCGACGAACAGCGTTCGGCAAACGATATGTCTGGTGGATTAAAGACCCGCTCGATATCGTGAAGATGCGTCAAACGGCTGAGATGTTTATCGGACTTAAAGATTTTCAATCTTTCACCGTCGATGATCCTGAAGACAAATCCACAAAAGTACATATCAATTCGATCGACGTTCAGCAAGCCGGAGATTTGATTCTTGTTCGAATCGTTGGGTCGCATTTTATTTGGAAAATGGTCCGGCAAGTCGTCGGTGTGCTGGCAGAAGTCGGCCGCGGCAAGATGCCCTTAAACGACGTTAAGAAGTTTCTTCACGCCAAATCGGACGAACCAGCAAAACTGACAGCTCCACCATCCGGATTATTCCTCGAGCGTGTTTATTATAGGGGCGATATATGGCTGAAAGAGATGAAACCGATGATGGAAATCAACTCAAGAATTCCCATGCCCTATAAGCAAAAGCCTGATGACATGAACAAGAAACCCGATCAGAAGATAGCTGTACCGCAACATCTTCATTTGAAACAAAAGAATATATAAACGACCATAACTTGGATTATTGTTTACAGCATTGAGAACATTAACGCAGCGATCATCTTCCCGTATATGTACTAATTGCCATACGATTCTGGTTGGACAGTATTGTCATAACTGCGGCCAAAGGAAAATGTCGTTGCGAGATTTTTCTATCCTGCATTTCATCGGACAAGCAATAGACACTCTGACACACATCGATTCAAAGTTCTACCAGTCCATCAAATATCTTATTGTCAAACCAGGATTTCTTTCCGCTGAATTTGTCAAAGGAAAGCAAATCGCCTACATGAAGCCCGTTCAATTATTTCTTCTTATCAATATCATTTACTTCTTCTCCGCTTCTATCCTGGATCAAAAGACACTTACCACGCCGCTCTATTTTCATCTCATAGGTGCTACTCCCTACAGAACCATGGCCCAATCGATGGTTTCTCAAAAAATCCAGGAACGGGGTATATCAATAGAAGAGTACGAGACTCATTTCGACAAGAACGGTGCTGTGTTTTCAAAGACTTTAATTTTTATCATGATCCCTGTGTTTGCTCTTTTGCTTCAACTCTTCTATATCCGGGCAAAACGATTCTGTGTAGAACATCTGGTTTTTTCAATCCATTTTTTTGCATTTCTTCTAGTTTTACTTATCATCGGCCTCCCTCTTTTTAAGTTTGCCTTCATTGGTGCTGCGGCACTGTTCCATTATCGGGAAACGATCTATATGGAGTATATATCTACTGGATTTATCAGTATTTGTTTATTCTTCTATCTTAGTATTTCGCTCAAGACATTTTATCAACAATCTGTTGTTCTATCAGCTGGGAAATCGCTGCTTCTTACTTATTCACTTATATGGGTTCTTTGGTTTTATCGAATGATACTTTTTCTCTCGTGTTTCTATACAACATGATTCGATGACGAATTGTAAAAAAAAATCTTTACAAGTATTGACACACACTAAAAAGCGACAGAGAATTCATCTCCCACAATTCTGCGACTTTTCTTGCACTCACGCACAATTTACTCAGTCTGATGTAATCGGTGCATGCAGAAAAGATCTTGCAATATTTTGCAGACTGTATAGAAGATACAATAATAAGAATTCCAGTTGCATTGGAAGAAAGCAATGAAACAACTCAATAAAAGTGGACTCGACGAGTATTTCAAAAAGATGAGACTGCAGATATTTTCCTATAAAACCGCTATTCGGATTTTGTTTATTGCGATAGATCTATTTTTCATGCAGGCAACAGCACAACAATCTTCTCTAAAACCTGATTGGTCTGCTTTTCAATTCCTGCTGGGAGAATGGACTGGCGAAGGCAGCGGCAATCCAGGCCAAGGCAACGGCAACTTTACATTCTCACTAGATCTTCAAGACCACATTCTCATACGTCGTAACCAATCCGACTATCCTGAAACAAAAACTCATACCGCATTTTCCCACAATGATTTAATGGTAATATACCAAACAATCGGGCAACCAGTACAGGCAATATACTTTGACAACGAAGATCATGTTATCCAATACAAGACAAAAATCTCTGAGAATGGAAAATCAATAGCTTTCATCAGCGATTCTTTGCCAGTAAGACCTCGCTTTCAATTAATATACACCTCGCTTTCAGATGATTCGCTGCTCATTACATTCGAGATTGCTCCTCCCGATAAACCGAATGATTTCTCTAAATATCTCGAGGGCAGGGCGTATAAAACGGAATCAAATCCAGCAATACATTTAGAGAAGAAAAAGAAATGACTTCCTTCGAACTGGCAACTATTCTCAACAGTATTGCCGAACCATATGTTAAGCTCGTTCTCGCCGTTGGACAACATGATGCGGACTATGTAGATGCGTACTACGGTCCGCCGGAATGGCAAGCGGAAGCAAAAGCTGAGAAGCATCCGTTGAATACGATTCTGCAAACAGCAATTCCGTTAAAAGTAAAACTAGATGAACTCCAAAGCAAACGTGCAGAAAATATTCTTCAACTGCGTCATCAATATTTGAAGAAGCAAATCTCGTCGCTCATTGCTCGCGTTGAAGTGTTAGGCGGAAAGAAACTTTCGTTCGATGAAGAAGCAAAAGCTTACTACGATGTTGAACCACCGATATTTGAGGAAGAATATTTTAAAAAACTCGTTGCTGAATTGGAAACGATTGTACCAGGCAAAGGGCCGATTCCCGAACGCGTCGAAAATTATCGTAGACAATTCACTATTACTCCGGATAAATTAGATAAAGTATTTAGCGCAGCAATTTTTGAATGCCGCCAACGTACAAAGAAGTATATCATCCTGCCGGAGAACGAAACCTTCCGGTTGGAATATGTACACAATAAAACGTGGAGCGGTTACAATTGGTATAAGGGAAACAACGAAAGTTTGATTCAGATTAATACGGACTTGCCGATATTCCTGGAACGCGCAATCGACTTAGCTGGACACGAAGGATATCCGGGGCATCATGTGTACAATTGTTTATTAGAGACAGCATTCGCACATAAATTCGGATGGGTGGAATTCACCGTGTATCCTCTTTTTAGTTCGCAGTCATTAATTGCGGAAGGAACTGCCAATTTTGGTGTTGAAGTTGCGTTTCCGGGAAAAGAAAGAATGGAATTTGAACGTGATAAACTTTTCCCGCTTGCTGGATTAGATAAAGGTCAGGCGGAAAAATATTCCAGTGTGCAGGAGCTCACCGCAAAACTTAGCTATGCAGGCAATGAAGCCGCACGCCGTTATCTCAACGGAGAAATTTCCCGCGATGATGCCGCTCAATGGCTCGTTCAATATGCGCTTATGTCGCCTGAACGTGCACAGCAGCGCACACGGTTTTTCGATCAATACCGGAGTTATGTCATTAACTACAATCTCGGTTTGGATTTGGTGCGGCAGTACATCGAACGACGCGGCGGCACAGAAAAAAAACCTGTAAGGCGGTGGGAAGAATTTACGCGGCTCCTTGCGTCCCCTCGTTTACCTTCTGGGTTATTGTAGAGATTTTTTATCAGGCAAAACATATGGATAAGAGTGACAAATATTTCTCATACAATTGGATATAAAATGAAATACCATAAACAGCTTCTTCTGGCAATGAGTCTACTGATTGTCGTTTCTATCGGGTACACTCAAGAATGCTCTCCAGCAACTTCAATGCCCGACCTCAACTCGCGATTGAACAAAATCGCTGAATCGTATGTGAAGCTTGTCCTTGCTGTCGGTCAACATGATTCAAATTATGTGGATGCGTACTATGGTCCGCAAGAGTGGCTCACGGCAGCTCATCAAAACAAGAAGCCTCTGAATGTCATCGAACAAGGGGCACTCTCTCTTGCAGCAGAATTGGATTCCCTCAACAGTGCAAAAGAAGAAGAAGTCCTCCAGCTGCGTCTTCAATACCTAAAAAAGCAGCTTTCATCACTTATCGCCCGTGTTGAAGTACTGGGCGGCAAGAATCTCACTTTCGATGAGGAGGCAAAAGCATATTACGATGTCATACCCCCGACTTTTTCAGACGAACACTTCCTAAAACTTATCGCCGAGCTCGATTCGATAGTTCCAGGCACAGGATCACTTTCAGAGCGCATAGATAAATTTCGCAGGCAATTCGTCATTCCCTCCGATAAACTTGATACGGTATTCCGTGCTACTATTTTTGAGTGCCGAGCACGGACAAAAAAGCATATTGCACTTCCGGAAAACGAGAGTTTCAAACTGGAATATGTTCGTCACAAATCATGGGGTGGATATAATTGGTACAAAGGAAATTGTCAGAGTCTCATTCAAATCAATTTGGATTCTCCCGCTTTTCTTGAACGCGCCATCGATCTTGCTGCACATGAAGGGTATCCGGGACACCACGTGTACAACTGTTTGCTTGAAACAGAGTTCACCCGCAAACGTGGCTGGGTTGAGTTCACGACGTATGCACTTTTCAGTCCACAGTCTTTGATCGCAGAGGGAACGGCAAACTTTGGTATTGATGTTGCGTTTCCGGGGAAGCAACGTATGGAGTTTGAACGCGATGTGCTTTGTCCACTTGCAGGGCTAGATGGAAATCAGGCAGAAATCCATTCGAAGATTCAAGTGCTTGTCGCAAAATTAGGTTATGCAAATAACGAAGCGGCTCGTCGTTATCTGAATGGAGAATTCTCACGCGAGAAGGCTGTCCAGTGGCTCATCCGCTATGGAGCGATGACGCTACAACGTGCACAACGAGCAGTAGATTTTATTGACCAGTACCGCAGTTACGTTATTAATTATAATCTCGGAGAGGACTTGGTAGAACAGTTCATCGAACGGCAGGGTGGTACAGCAGACAAGCCTGAAAAACGATGGGAAGAATTTAAAAAGCTAATTTCCTCACCACGCTTACCATCAGGGTTACAATAGATGTCACCAGTTAAATCAAAAATACCAAAAGGAGATCGCCCTTACCTTGACAGGTTATTGGATGAAGTCCGTTATCGACTCACAACAGTAGAAGACATCGACGTTGCAGGGCAATCTATTCCGCGTTTCACCGGCGAGTTCTGGACATCTCAGCAACGGCAAGCATTATCATTGCACGAAATTTCATATCGTGCTTGTTTCAAACCGCAGCTTCCGCGATTCTTCATCGAATACTTGACAAATGAAGGCGACACGGTGTACGATCCGTTCAGCGGACGTGGAACGACAGCATTGGAAGCAGGACTACTCTGCAGAAAAGTTATTGCGAACGATGCAAATCCTCTAAGCGCACTTCTTTGCAAACCACGCTTCTTCCCTCCTTTGCTAGAAGAATTGATGAAACGCTTAGACAGCATTCCCATCAAAGAAAAAGCAGAAGCTGATATCGACCTTTCGATGTTCTACCACCCAAAGACAGAAGCGGAAATTGTTTCGCTGAAAGAATATTTAGATGATCGTCATGAAAGCGGCGCAGAAGATAATATTGATCGATGGATTCGCATGGTCGCCACTAATCGGTTGACCGGACATTCGAAAGGATTCTTTTCTGTATATACTTTGCCACCGAATCAAGCAGTAAGCGCAGTAAGCCAGCGGAAGATCAATGTAAAAATGCAGCAGGAACCTGAACGCCGCGACACACGTGTTATCATTTTTAAAAAATCAAAAACGCTTCTGAACGGTGTGACGCCAGTCGAGCGGGAAAATCTGCAACACGCTGGTGAAACTGCATGCTTTCTTACATCCGATGCACGAGAGACAAAAGCTATTGCTGCCAATTCCGTTCAGCTTACAGTCACTTCCCCCCCATTTCTTGATGTTGTTGACTATGTGCAGGACAACTGGTTAAGATGCTGGTTCAACAGTCTTGATGCAACATATGCCGCCAAGACAATTACAATGTCGCGGTCGTTAGAAGAATGGTCGGCTGTAATGTTTGGGACTTTTCGCGAACTATATCGCCTCACCAAGCCGCGCGGATTTGTGGCATTTGAAGTGGGTGAAATACGAAAAAATAAAGTACGATTAGATGAACACGTTGTACCACTTGGCATCAAAGCGGGATTTACATGCGTCGGCATCATTATCAACGAACAGTACTTCACCAAGACATCTAACATCTGGGGTGTTGATAACAACGAAAAAGGCACAAACTCCAACCGCATTGTAATCTTTAGAAAGGAAACAAAATGAAGAGGCGTATCATTCTAGCCTTCACATTGCTACTAGTTGTTTCTTGTTCGAGCGAACAATTTATGCTTCGGAACAGCGACTGCATCGTATTTTTTGGCGATTCTATAACACAGCGTGGAGTTAAACCGAACGGCTATATTGCGCTCATCAAATATACACTCTCAAAGAAATTACCTTCCATCGAAATCATTGGTGCGGGGATTAGCGGCAACAAAGTGCCTGACCTCCAGGCGAGAGTCGGTACAGATGTGATTGCAAAAAAACCAACGATCGTTTTTATCTACATCGGTATCAACGATGTATGGCATTGGATCAGACCTGGAAGTACCGGCGGTACGCCAAAGGATAAATACGAAGCCGGGTTAAAAGAAATCATAGGCAAGATAAAACAGGCAGGTGCACGCGTCATCCTTTGTACACCGTCTGTCATCGGCGAGAAACAGAACGGAGCCAATCAACAGGATACAATGTTGGATGAGTATGCTGAGATTAGTCGGCGGGTCGCAAAAGAAATGAAGATAGAATTGTGTGATTTGCGAAACGCGTTTATAGATTATCTGAAGATGCACAATCCGGATAATGTGGAAAAAGGAATATTGACAATTGACAAGGTGCATCTGACCGATGCAGGGAATCGTCTTGTCGCTCAGGAAGTGCTCAAAATGCTGAACCAATAATTGGCAGCCGTAAATTACAGGAAGGCTGTTTGTGCTGATGAATCAATCATACAATCTTTTTCATAGCAATCTTTTGTATATTTTATTATGAACAAGAAAGAACTTCAAAGTCTTCATATTATCATTCACCGTGCTCTCGAAGAAGACTTGGGCAATGGCGATATAACTACACTCAGCACAGTACCTGCACGACTAGTATTAAAAGGAACATTTATTGCAAAAGAATCCGGAATCATTGCCGGACTCGAAGTCGTACGCGAGACCTTGAAATATCTTGATCCGCGAGTAAAATTTACTGCGCATGTTTCGGATGGCGAGCATGTCACTAAAGACACTGTTCTTGCCACAGTACGCGGCAACGGTCGTGCAATGCTGGTTGTGGAACGGACAGCACTCAATTTCTTCCAGAGGATGTCTGGCATTGCAACAGCGACCCGATTGTATGTGGATGCCGTTAAGAGTACGAGAGCTGTCATTGTTGACACACGCAAGACAGCGCCCGGCTTAAGATTATTAGATAAGTGGGCAGTGCGGATCGGCGGCGGGCAGAATCACCGATTTGGCCTTTACGATATGGCGCTTATTAAAGAGAACCACATTGCAGCAGCGGGCGGAATTACTCAGGCAGTTGCCCGTGTGCGTGCAATGGATAAAAAGAAACGCCCTATCGAAGTCGAAGTACGTAATCTGGATGAATTACACGAAGCTCTGAAACTTAATGTGGATAGAATATTGTTAGATAATATGACCTTAGATAAGTTGCACGAATCAGTGCGTATCACGAATGGAACAACGATCCTTGAAGCATCCGGCAACGTCTCACTGGAAAGTGTCCTCGCCATTGCTACGACCGGTGTAAACATTATTTCCGTGGGCAAGCTGACGCATTCGGTGCGAGCATTAGATATTAGTTTTTTGATAAAATGATAATAGTTCCCTCTCCCCATAGGAGAGGATTACTTGTCCGCCGTTTTTCCCGTCAGAACGCGTAGCGGGCTGGTTGGCGGAGGGTGAGGTCAAAAAAAATAGATAACCCCACCTTAGTCCTCCCCTAAAGGGGAGGAGATAGTGCATCGAAACAATACTCAATTCATGACACAAGACAAAATTTATCAAGATCTGAAAACAAAGTTACACGATGTGGTGCCGGATGTTGAGCTGCACTTGAAAGCTGAACTCGCGTTTGAAATCAACAAGTTGAAGAAAGAACGCAATGCTGTAATTCTCGGGCACAACTATATGGAGCCAGCGCTTTTTTATTCCATACCAGATTATGTCGGAGATTCGCTGGAGCTCAGCCATATCGCCAGTAAGACAGAAAAGGATATTATCGTTTTTTGTGGCGTTCGCTTTATGGCAGAAACTGCAAAAATATTATCGCCTAAGAAAACGGTTTTAATTCCCGCAAAGAAGGCCGGCTGTTCACTCGCCGATGGAATTACAGCAGATGATGTCCGCCAATTAAAATCTAAATTCCCTGGTGTTCCGGTTGTGACATACGTGAATACTTCCGCAGAAGTTAAGGCAGAGTCGGATATTTGCTGTACTTCAAGTAATGCCGTTGCGGTAGTCCAATCGCTGAAGAGTGAGACGGTTATTTTCCTGCCAGATGAATATCTTGCCCGCAATGTTGCGCACGAAACGGGACGGCATATCATTTTTCCGACTTTCACCGGCGGCGATCTAACAAGCGACACACTTCTCGATAGACCAATCATCGGCTGGAAAGCACGGTGCGAAGTGCACGAAAAGTTCACAGTGGAAGATATTCAGAATGTGCGCAAACAGTTTCCCGATGTGGTTATTCTGTCGCACCCTGAATGCAGTCCGGAAGTTGTGGCGGCATCGGATTATTCCGGTAGTACTACGCAAATGATTCGTTATGTCCAACGCACTAACGCACCGCGTTATCTATTGCTCACGGAATGTTCGATGGGCGACAATATTATGGCGGCGAATCCGGAAAAGAATATGCTGCGCCTTTGCAGTGTTCGGTGTCCGCACATGAATGAAATTACTTTGGAAGATACGTTGGAAGCACTAAGGAAAACTCAATATATTGTCGAAGTGCCGGAAGAAATTCGTGTGCGCGCGTATCGCGCTGTGGAGAGAATGCTAAGTATCATTCCTAAGGCATCTGATTGAAATGATTGAATATTCAAATTGAAAAATCACATTTTTTTAGCATGAATTTGTTTCAGATTTGACATTTAAGTATTGTTATTTAGTCACTCTATGAATGAATGTATTGAAACGGACGTCCTAGTCATTGGCAGCGGAATTGCCGGCAGCATTGCCGCGCTCCAACTTGCTGATGCCGGTATTCATGTCGTTGTTGCAACACGTTCAACAAATCCGGAAGAATCTAACACATTTTACGCGCAAGGTGGAATCATTTATAAAGGGAAAGAAGATTCGCCCGAACTCCTCATGGAAGACATACAACATGCTGGCGCCGGCTATTGCAATCCACAGGCAGTCGAACTCCTTGCGCATGAAGGGCCAAGATTAGTCAAATCTCTTCTGCTGGAAAAATTATCAATTCCATTTGATCGCGAAACCAGCGGTGATCTTTCACTAGTACTTGAAGGCGGTCATAGTATTGCGCGTATCATTCACGCGGCTGATTCTACCGGAAGTCTCATTGAGAAATATCTGATAGGCGCACTAAAATCAAACTCTAACATAACATTGCTCACTGGTAAAACAGCAGTAGATTTACTCACACCTGCTCATCATTCACAAAATCGGCAGTCAGTGTATGATCCTCTTTCCTGCGTAGGCGCGTTTATTCTTGATCAAGCATCTGGACAAGTGCAGCGCGTTCTCGCCCGCGCAACTATTCTTGCCTCAGGCGGATTAGGGCAAATATTTCTTCGGACGACAAATCCTGCAGGAGCGCGTGGCGACGGATTATCTATCGCGTATCGTGCTGGAGCGCGAGTGTTAAATTGCGAATTCGTGCAGTTTCATCCTACAGCGTTTTATCATCCTAACGCACCATTCTTTCTTATTTCTGAAGCAGTACGCGGTGCAGGCGCACACTTAATAGACTCGAACGGCAAGCAATTTATGCAGAAGTACGATCCTGAATGGAAAGATTTAGCCCCACGCGATGTTGTTGCCCGCGGCATCCACCAAGAGATGTTAACCAGCGGCGCGTCGAATTTATTTCTTGATATTGCCTCTTACATGACTGCAGAAGATATCCGTAC
>JBEKLV010000043.1:0-15364 GCA_050008835.1 Bacteroidota bacterium
GAAGCGGAACGAAGGTTCCGTGAGAAGCCGGGGAAGATCAAGAAGTGTTGCATTCGGATAATCGAGCAATGTAAGCAGGGCATGTCTTAGAATATGTTCCAGTCTCGGTCCCCAGAACTCAAACCATATCTTTTTGAAAACGGAGATCAATCCCGAAACGACAAGATGCCTTACGTCGGGCGAAACCTTGTTCAGGGGATTGAAGGCGATGGGATACTCAATGTCCCCGGGATTAAAATAAATGACATCCTTGATTCTCCCTTCAGGGATATAAGAGAGAAGTGTTTGCACCAAATCTCCATGCGGATCGATGACGCCGATACCGTTCCCTTGTTTGATGTCCGAGATCGCCATATTGGCAATCAAACACGATTTTCCCGTGCCGGTCTTGCCGATGATATACATATGCCCACGCCGGTTTTTCTCCCTGATGCCGAAGAGCTTTCTGATATCCCGCCAGTCGGTCACGGCGATGGGGGTGACTTGTTCCTTATGATTGTTGGTTCCATCCATTTATGAGATCGTAATCCACTGTTCTTTCGGTAAAAAGCGGGGAAGAGTTTTTCTTTCCGGCACAAATTCCCGTCTACGATTCCTTTGTCCGTGAGCAGAGAATGATGGAAGCATTATTCACAACTTAATAACAATCAAGGAGAAAGGATCATGGAAACACTGAAATACCTCGACATTTGCAACATCAATGGAGAATTGCTTGTGACTCTTCTCGTGCGAGTACGTGACGAAAAAGCACAACCACAAGTATCACCGGAGAAACCATCTGATGTCCAAAGAGGCGGGAACGGTCTGGATAAGATGACAGAAGCGCAGCAGCGCAAGCTTTTCCGTATGCTGGCCGAGAAAGGGATACACGGAGACAAGGCGCACGAGGAATTGAAACGAAGACTCCAGGTGAACGATCTCGGCGATGTCTCGAAGCAAGAGGCGAGCCGGATGATCGAAAAGCTCATCGCGGAAACGAAAGGAGGAAGGTGATATGGACCATCTTTCAAGCAGTCAGATCAATCTGTATCTTCTCTGCGGCCTCAAATACCGCTTTCAGTACATTGACCAATACCCGAAACCATTCCGTTCTTCCGCGTTGTCATTCGGGAGTGCACTTCATTCCACTCTCCAATGGCTGAACGAACAAAGGATGCAAGGCAAACAGGTATCGCTCGACATGCTTTATCGCATCTTCGATGCCGATTGGTACAGCCAGAAGGTCGGGCAGACCGTACGGTTCAAAGACGGCGAGCAGGATATGGTTCTCGGGAACATCGGCAGGGAATTCCTCACGATGTATGCCCAGGAAGAGGCGAAGTCGGTCAAGGGATGCGAAATCCCTTTCACGGTTCCGCTCTACGATCCGATGACTAATAGGGATATAGGAATTCCGCTTACGGGATTCTTTGATACCATTGAAACCGATGACTCTATTGTGGAGTACAAGACCTCAGCGCAGACGCTCGGCTCAGATGATCTCGACAGCCGTCCACAGCTCACCGCTTACAGCTATGCCTTCGAAATCCTGTATCACAAGCCTCCGACTCGGATCAAGGTTGTGAACTTCATTAAAGCGAAGAAACCCAAAATGACAATGACGGAAACCAGACGGAGCAAGGAAAATTACTACGGCTTTCTGTATCTCGCCGTCGAAGTTTTCAAGGGCATCCGAGCCGGCCACTTCCTGCCGAGGACGGGTTACTGGTGCAAGGAGTGCGAGTACTTGAATCTCTGCCCGTTATGGCAGAAGAAGAAGGCTGTCACACAGAATGTTTCGGTACCGCAACACGCTTGATCTTTTGATAATAAAAGCAAGCGCATTTCATTCACACATAACAAGGAGAAATCCCATGGCAAATCCAAATGGGTTGTTTTCCACGGCAGTCAAGGCGGGAAAGAACACGTACTTCGTGGATGTCAAAGAAGCGAAGAACGGGAACAAGTACCTTGCAATCACCGAAAGCCAGATCAATGGAGACTCGAAAAAGAAGACAACGATTCGAGTTTTCGGCGAGGCGATAGGACAGCTCTCTCAGGCCGTTGCAGAAGCAGAGGCCTCGGTAAGAGCCAACTAACACCATGCCCCGCGATCATCTTTGCGGGGCATTTTCTTTCATCACAATTAATAACGGAGAAAAAGTTATGTCACACAATCTTAATGTTATAAACGACCAAACTTCAATGATGTATGTCGGCGAGACGCCCTGGCACAAATTGGGAACGAAGCTCGAAAAACCAGCAACAGCCGCTGAAGCCATTGAAGCGGCTGGACTCGATTTCCAAGTGGAGAAGTTTTCATTGAAGACGATCAAGCATGATCTTCCTATAGGAAACTACTTCGCTACCGTACGTACAGATACACTGGAAGCTCTTGGAGTAGTCGGATCCCGGTACGAGCCGATCCAAAACAAAGATGCATTCACGACATTCGACGCATTAGTAGGAGAAGGCGAAGCGATCTATCACACGGCGGGAGTGCTCGGCAAAGGGGAGCGCATCTGGCTTCTCGCGAAACTTCCTGATTACATCCGAGTTAACCTGAACGACATAGTCGAGAAGTATCTGCTACTCGTGAACTCCCACGATGGCAGCGGTTCCGTGAAAGTAAAGCTCACACCGATCCGCGTCGTTTGCGAAAACACACTCTCAATGGCTTTACGTGGAGAGGAACAGGAAATCCGCGTCCGGCATACGCTGAAGGCCAAAGAAAAGCTCAAACAGGCGCATGAAATCCTCGGACTGACCAACAAGCTTTACGCGGAACTCAATTGGATATTCAATCGCATGGGCGAAAAGAAAATGCCAGAACAGATGCTGATCGGTTATATAAAAACTATTTTTCAGGAAAATCCCAAAACGGAAGACCGATCACAAATACTAAAAATTCACGACAAAGTCTTTGAATTGGCTGAAACGGGACATGGTGCGGAAATGGCCAAAGGAACTTTTTGGGGAGCTTACAACGCGGTTACCGAGTATGTCGATCATTATCGGCAAACGAGAGGCGACGAGACGTTACGTCTGAAATCGATGTGGTTTGGTTCTGGGGAAAGAATCAAAAAACAGGCTTTTCACGCGGCGGTGGAAATGCTCAATTAACTATTCAAGGAAGTGGAGAAATCTGCTTCCTTTTTTATTACCTTTAATTCAGCATTTTGCTTGACAAACCGATTGGTGCTTCCTAAATTATAAAAGCTTTTCTACTGAATGAAGGATAACTGAAGATTATCTTCCATATATGATCACTTCTTCATATTCGTTGAGACAATTCAAGAATTCCAAAGATAAAGATTTTTTGGAAGCCCTCAGCCTCTATTCAAAATATGTGCACCCTGATATTAAAACCAATACAAACGAAATTGTTTACTGGATAAACAACTATAATAAAAAATATAAAGATAAATTCTATGTTTTAGGTTTTTATGCTGATGAAAAACTCGTCGGTTATTCTGAGTTCGTCCATATTATAGAAGAGAACCTCGTTATTTTCGATTATTTAGTTATCGATCCATTGTATAGAAAAAATAATGTTTTCTTTGAATTCATTGAACATCTTAAAATCTTTATTGATCAAGAAAAACTTCATTTCAATTATCTAACTGCTGAAATTGGCTATCTCAGTAAAGAAAAAAGCCCCGCAGAAAGCAGTCAATTACTGGTGAAATTGTTTAAATTCGTTGGAGGAAAGGTTGTCAAAGCCCCTTACTATCAACCCAAATTAGGACTCTATAACTATGATAGTGAGATGCAGGCAGTTCTTATGCTGTTTTCGTATAACGAAATTGATCAAATATCCCGAGAAACGTATCTGTCGATTGTTAAGTCGATTTACTATAAATATTATTTGAGGTGGTATTCGATGCACGAAGAAAGCAAGGAAGAATACAAGAAGGAAATCGGTCAATTATATGAAAACATATGTGTGGAGACATCAAAGATGAAAAATGTGAAATTAAATGGCCATAAATTCATTTTAGACGAAACTCCAGTTCCTGACACAATAACCGAGAGAAAACTATTCAGATTTGTAGTCCCATCCTTGCTTTTTGTGATTCTTGCTGCATTTCTTATGTTAAAGTTGCAGGAAGAATTTCACCTATCTTTGCTTACATTAATAACCGTTTATCTATTTTCTTTGATTTCGTATTTCGCAGTATTGGCACTTTTTTCTCCATCCGCGATGACCATATTCACCAAGCTTCTTACCTTCATCAAACCATTTTCTCGCAAACTAAAATGATATTAGAACAGAATAAATTCAAAAATGGAATCCTCTTTAGAACAGGGTCTATACTAGAGAAAAGTGCGGAGAAATTAGGTTTTTTTGATATTCGATAAACCAAAGATGAGAGGATATGAAATCTCTCCATTGAAATAATTCGAAAACCGTAGTGTCTCAATATTCTTTTAATATATCCTTCTGAATATGCCCAAAGCCTTTCTTTGCTCCCTTTATAAAACGTCTCCACAATAACAGCTTCTTGTCCAAATCCTGGTTGAAAAACATACTCGAAACACCTGCTATTTTCGAATTCCAATATTAACCATCCATCTTTCTTTACTAGTCTTGAAAATTCACCTAATGCCTTAAAAGCATCACAGTAGTTAATTACACTACCTACACACAAACATAGATCAAATTCCTTTTTGCTCAATGGTAACTTTTCTATGTTTGCAACCATGCTATTTGGAATATCTTTTAGTTTTTTATCAGCGATATCAACGTGAAGTTGTTCATGATTAAGTAGACCATAATTATTTCCGGCGGAACCAGCATTAAGAATGTTCATCCTTTGTCCATTGATTACCCTCTTAAAAAAGTTGTCAATAAACAATTGAATAGCAGTTTTAGTGTAAGAATGCCACTTGTCCTTAGGATCCCAAATCTCTTCCGTGTTGTAAAATCCTTTAACCCTTTCAATATCAACACTTTCGCCTCTATCGGTTGGGTCATTCATAATCTTCAGTTATCCAGCACTCAGTTCGGCGTAAACAACAGAGGCTTATCCGCGATATCAAAAAAGATTACGTGGGTGATTTAGTGTAATTATTCTTCTTTGCGCTATTTCTGCAACATGAGTATAGAGTTGAGTCGTTGTGATTGAATTATGACCTAATAGTGATTGAACGTACCGAATGTCGGTTCCATTTTCGAGAAGCATCGTTGCTGTAGTATGTCTGAACGTATGAGGCGTTACCCGCTTGTGTAATTGTGACCGTTCGACATATTTACGGACGATGTTTCGAATGGACTGTGTGCTCATCCTTCTATGCAATCTATTGAAAAGCAGCCATTCTTCGGTAGGAGACAATTGCTTTCTCAAAGTAACAAATGATGCGAGTATTGTCGCTACATCAGCATTGGGAATCGGCAGGATTCGTTGTTTAAAACCTTTTCCGTTAACTTTAATGACCTTTCGAATAATATCAATATCCTCAACATTCAATTTTGATAGTTCATTAACACGCATACCTGTTGCAAACAATATTTCTAGGATTATGACATTTTGTAACGCATAAATGTCCCGGCGCTTAGTGATTTTTGGAAAATCAATTTCTTGGAATGCACATTTATGAAACTTCTCAAGTTCTATCTTCGGTAAGCTTATTAATAATCGAATATCTGTCATATTCATAACTTCTGGAATATTCTGTGGTATTCGAATTGCTAAATTCAATTTACGAAATGGACTCATTTCCAAATAATCCTCACATTCAAGAAAGTGGAAAAAGGATTTAAGGCAAATCATTTTCCTGCGTATGCTAGTTACTTTCAATTGCTTTTCAAATAGATAACGAAGATACCGTCTAATAAACTCCCTGTTTACTTGTTGTGTCTCACGAATATCGGTAGCAAAGAAAAAGAATTGTTTCAAATCGATTTGATAAGCCTTTAGAGTTAATGGGCTGAGATTTTTTTCGTATTTGCAATGTCCGATATATAGATCAAACGATTCTTCAAACTTATAAGCCATAACATCCTCCAAGAAGTAATCCTGCAGTGATCATTTAACAATGAATTATGTCTAAAGTAATACCGAAAATCGAATTCACAAACAATACACGCTAGACAATAAATTCAGGATATTATAACATGTGAATGAATTGAACTTATGTGGATCATATATGCTTTGTCAGCGGCGGTACTATGGGGTATGACTTATACGCTTGACGAACAAATCTATAAATATATTTCGATTCCGACTTCTTTGGCTTTTGCATCGTTTTTCGCCTTTATTGCCATGTTTGTATGGTCTTATTTTTCGGGTTCGTTAAATCAGGATATATCCACTATTATCTCCTCAAAGAAAGCTTTTGTGTTTGTATTGTTCGGTGTGCTGACATTTATTGCAGCAGAACTTATGATCGGTTTTTCTATTCGTTCCAAAAATGCCACATTAGCCAGCATAATAGAAATTTCTTACCCACTTTTTATAGCATTGTTTTCGTATCTCTTATTCAATGAGCAGCGACTGAATCTAACCTTGATTATCGGAGGTGTATTAATCTTCACTGGTGTGACAATAATTTACGTTTTTAATCGATAGTGTTATTTATTATTAAGGCAGATGATGTAAAATTTGTCTCGCTTCATTTTCTTCCTTGACAATCAACTTCTCGAACCGTATTTTCGATTCGTGCCGTCTCCCCGACGGCACATAGTTAGCCTCCCGGATCCCCGGCGTCTGGTAGTGCGTCGGGGGTCTTTATTTCGACTCAGACTCGATATTAGCTGTATTTAGAATGAAATAAATAACTCCAATGAATAAAGAGATTTCAAATAACAGGGAAGAGTATTGTTACCTCAACGGCAAAATATTACCAATAAAAGAAGCAAAAATTCCAATCACTGATATTAGTCTTTTGCGCGGATATGCAATCTTTGATTCCATCGCGGCGATGAATGGCAACATCATATTTTTCGACGAACACTATGAGAGATTTGTAAGATCGGCGAGGATAATGCATCTTAGAATCCCGATTTCAAAGCATAAGTTTGAAGTGATTATATATAAACTCCTGCGGAAAAATCACTACGGCTCTTCACGTATAAAACTAGTGCTCACAGGAGGGAAACTCGTGGGAAGTTTGGATTACGATTTACGTTCCGCTAATTTGTTTATACTTGTTCAGAAAGCAGGTATTCCAAAAAGGAAAGATTATCTCCAAGGCGTTAAACTCATCACTTATGAACACCTAAGAGAAATACCTGCGGCGAAAAGTAATGGTTACTTAACGGCGGTTAATATCCAATCGCTCCGGCGACGGGCGGGAGCAAAAGAGATACTTTATATCTTTGAAGGTAAGGTGCTTGAGGCCACCACCTCGAATTTCTTCATAGTTAAAGGTGATAAATTAATCACGGCAAGAAATAATGTTTTAATGGGTATAGTGCGTAGCAAGGTTATTAAATTAGCCAAAAGATTTATGAATGTAGAAGAACGCATTGTAGAAGCAAGCGAATTGAGAACGGCCGATGAGGCATTTATTACCAGCACTTACAAAAAGGTACTCCCCGTGGTAAGGATCAACAACTTGGTTATTGGCAACGGGAGAGTTGGGCAAAAGACAAAATTACTTATTGAACAATATGCCTGTTTGGAGAAAAAAGTTTGTTCATAGATCAAATAATCACGTGATAAATTTTCCTTTCTTTAAAGTAAGTTCGAACGTCATGACCTATGATGCGCCACAATTTACTTTTTAAGCACCTTTCCACATTACGCTTGCGATTAATTTTCCAGTACCTTGGTTTGAGAATCGTCCCAGAATTTGCTACATTAACATTATGAGCAATGATGCAAAATTACAGATACTGACTACTGAACTCGACCGGATCCTCACAAAAGGAAGCTTGGAGGATGTAAAAAGGAACGTTACGCATCTGAAAGATACGTTCCGAAAAATCGCTCCAGCAAATGGTGAAGACAGCTATATTTTAAACGAATTCAAACAGATCTTGGAAACCCAGACTCTTGAGCGGACAAAGTATTACGTGAAGAGACTGAGGAAAAGCCTATCCGAGATAAAAACTGGTAAGATCAACGATTTAAATCTCAATCGGTGGAAACAACTCGACCATATCATTACGGACAGCCTGTGGGTGCTCGATAAGAGAGATCGATCCGGTGTTCACAACGGATCCTATTGGGGCAACTTCATCCCGCAGATTCCGCATCAGCTGATGCTGAGGTATACAAAAAAAGGAGACTGGGTGGTTGATCCATTTGCCGGGAGTGGAACAACCCTTCTCGAATGCCAGAGACTAGGCAGGAATGGCCTTGGAGTGGAGTTGCAGCCGGAGATCGCTTCAAAGGCGAATGAACTTCTGAAGAAGGGTTGGCATAATGTGGACGAAGATTTGTTCTCACAGGAATCTTCAAATAATGAACATCACGAACGGGTCACTACGACCATTGAAGTAGGTGACAGCACCGAGATCGACTTCGCAAAGCTATTGAAGAAGTACGGAGCAAAGTCCGCCCAACTTCTCATCCTGCATCCGCCGTATCATGATATAATCAAGTTCAGCGAGAATCCAAAGGATCTTTCGAATGCCAAATCTACCGATGCTTTCTTGGAGATGTTCGGAAAAGTCATCGATAAAACCTATCCGATACTGGACAAGAAGAGATACCTTGCCGTTGTGATCGGTGACAAGTATTCCGGCGGCGAGTGGATACCTCTGGGTTTCCGTGTCATGGATGAAATTCTGAAGCGCAAGTTCCTTCTGAAATCGATTGTCATCAAAAACTTTGATGAGACCAGGGGAAAAATGAATCAGAAGGAATTGTGGCGATATAGAGCCCTTGTCGGTGGCTTCTACGTCTTCAAGCACGAATATATTCTTGTGTTTCAGAAGAGATAATTATGCTGGTTTCAAAAAAAGAGCTGACAAATCTAAAATTAGGGTCTATTAAATCCAACGACCTGAGGGAGTTGGCGGCGATTTTAGACGTTGATCTACGAGGCAAGTCATCAGACCTTATCAAGAAACTCATTGATGCTCCACAGGACAAAATTGACGAATTTATCAAGGGAAAATACGAAGAACTGATCAGAGAAAGACAGAAGCTTATATCCGATAACGATTTGAGGCAGGAATTATCGAAGGTCAAAGACTTTAGGTGGGGCGTCGTTCAAGGACAATTAGATTCAAAAATCCAGAGTGAATACGTTCGTCATTTTGTGAGATATGAAGATCTGTTGAACGGCGTAAGAACAAGACTGCACGATGATATCACGCATTATGTTATTGCCACTTGGTACAATCATTGGACGACAGTTCTGATTGAAGACCACATTAGCAAGCATCCAAAGGTTATACCGACGCTTAAGAATAAGCTCGGCGTTGATATTTTCTTTGATTACCAGCCATTCGATTTGAAAACTACATATCTGCCCAAAAGTTTTACGCTTGAACAAGCATTGAAGAGTCCGAAAGATCTAATCATTTGGCTTTACGAAAATCAAGGTGCTCAGAGGTTTGGCGCAGATAACAGATTCTTTGTGGTTTTAGCGAGCAAAAGTAATTTGGACGAAAGCTGGAAATTGAAAAGAGACTTTGATTTTGTTTTTAACGAGATTGATAAGTTTTTCGAAAGCGCTTCCGTTTCAAAAGAAGATGAGGTTGTATTTGGTTTTGATCAAAAAACCTATACGACAATTTCAAAAATCTTGATAATTGCTAAATAAGTCAAATAAACATTCGTAGGACACTAAAATCGATATGGAATGGACAGCAATATTCACAGGATTACTCGCATTAAGTTCTTTTGTCGCACTTTATCTTACGCATAGGTCTATTAAAGAACAGAGAGAGATTTCCCTTCGTTCTACCAATGAACAACGGGAAATCGCATTATCTGATTTAAAAGTAAGGAACCAATTAAGATTTGAAGAAATTTTCGACAGTCAGATCACGAAAAACAAGCGTAAACTTCTTGCGCATCAACTACTGAAGCATGCAGCTCACGACAAGATTCAAGAGGATGTGATGGACTTATTTGAATCAATAGGGACATTTTTACGACGTGGTTATCTTGATCAAGAATTAGTTTGGTGCACTTGGGGATATTATGGACCGCACTGGTGGAATGCTTTAAAAGATTACATCCTCACAGAACGGAAAAACCATAATGATGATCAAACGCTTTTTGAAGAATTCCAGTATCTGGCGGATGAACTCTATCAGGAAGAAATGCGTCATCGTCATAAAACTCGAGCCGAACTTGAACCAAGCTCGACTGACCTAAGACAGTTTCTTAAAGAAGAAGCTTCTTTATAGTTTTTAATGTTCTCTTTTAAACAACTTATTCTCATAGTCCCAGCCTCCTTAAAATATATTCGGAGCGCGAGAGAATCAATACATTATATAATCTACCAAACCAATGGGAAACGAAAGCACACATTTCATTTTTGACGGAGAGAAGATTGTAATATCCCCAGATCTGTATCCGATCGTTGCGTTCTTACAAGAGATTGAAAAAGAAATCGATAGTTTTTTGGGGTTTGATAAAAGACTTGAATCAATAAGAAAACAATATTCTGAGACAATCGATCTTATACAAGTGCTTGCAAATAAACTTAAAGAAAATTCAATTGATTTTAATTTTACCTTTTCAGAACACCCAGCTAGCATTGCCGATAAATTTAAAATGTATCACCCTGTCCGTTCAAAAATGATAATTTTATTTGCTAATTTAGAAGTATTGCTTTGTCTGAATATCGCCTATGAGAACAAAACCTCCGAGGAGAAATCAATTATCAATAAAGCTATGAAGCCAGAAGTTGTGAAATCTTTTTATGACAATTTTTGTTTAAGTAAAGAAAATGATTGGGGTCAGAAAAATCCAGAAAGATTAGAACGCATTACAGCGGACGACTTAAGAAAACTAAGGAATTCTTTGACGCACTTTTTTTCAGTAGCAAGAGGTGTCCAGATAGCGGATGCTTTTCTTGATGATAAATCAAGAAAATTAGAGCACGCTACCAATTATCAAGTTAAATTTATATCTCCTGCAGATTTATATGGAATGATAAAAGGCTCTGGCGAACTAATGATCAAAAGATGGAGCCAGGATTGTAAGGAATGTCTAGCAAAAAACTCAAATGAATTCAAAGAAAAGATTTTATCTGTTAAGGCTTTGATTGATAATTCTGGGGTAATATGTGTCAAAAATGAGCAGATTAATATCTAGATAACTATCGTAGTAGAAATAGTTTTCATTCAGGCATTTTCTCCCGCCTTTTCCTGTATAACCCCTTCCCCTATTCTAAGCAGCATGACGCATAGGCTCATTATTCTCTTCCAAGACATTCTCCTCAAAAAAAGTTCTAACGTCGTGGACTAGGGTGCACAAAGGTTGAATGTTTCCACAATTATGCCCCACTTACAATTGGGGCATTTTTGTCGTATAATCAGTTAACATCCATTAAAACAGATTTATACAAGTATCAATTATGTCTTTGGAGATCAAAAAACTCGATTTGCATGTGCATACTCCCGCTTCTCATGATTTCGTGGGCGCAACTGTAACGATGGCAGAAATTGTGGAGAAGGCAATCAAATCCAAACTTGATGGTATTGCCGTGACGGATCACAATTCCGTTGCCGCAATTGATGAAGTCAAACAGAGAGCAAAGGGCACGAAGCTGACAATTTTTCCTGGTTTTGAAATCTCGTGCCACGGCGCCAGAGAAGGACCGATTCATATCATCGGTTTGTTTGATCCTGCAAAAAACCAAGTTGACCTCGAGCGAGTGTTAGGCAAACTGGATGTCAAAGGTGAGGGGAATAAGAGTTTAACAAGTAAAAGCGTCACCGACGTAGTGAATATCATAAATGAGACCGGCGGGCTTCCTGTTTTAGCCCACGCAAACTCGACGCATGGAGCTCTGTCAGATATCAGAGGTAATCCTCGAATCGACCTAGTAAAAAACCCTAGGTTGCTTGCCGTAGAAGCAACTGCAGGTGATTTCCAAAAACCGCAAGGTAGTCGATTGATAGATTATCTCAATGGAGAGGATGCCACATATCGGCGTAGACTCGCCGTCTATTGTTGTTCAGACAATCCGGTACAAAGCGGATCAGGTCATTCTGTGAGTACGATAGGGAGCAATTTTACCTACTTTAGAATGGGCGAATTGACTATCGAATCTTTGAGACAGTGTTTTGAAGACCCTGAGACTAGAATTGTACAAGCCAACGAAAAGGAAAAACTCCAAACAGAATTGCCGCGGATACTCGAAGTCAGTGTTGATGGCGGGTTCCTAAATGACCAAAGTATCCTCTTTCACCAAGGAATGAATAGCATCATCGGTGGCACTGGCACCGGCAAATCGTTACTGATCGAGTTCATGCGTTTTGTTTTCAACAAGCCACCGCATCAAGATTTGTTGAAGGAGTATAATGGTAAGCTTGAGAAGCAACTCCGGGACAAGGGAATGGTAAGGATAAAATTTGTGGACTCGTCCGGCGACGAGTATGAGTTAACGAGAACCTACAATGCAAGGAAGCCCGAAGAATCGCTGGTTACATGCAGGAATTGTACGACCAAACAGAAGTTTGCGGGGGACATCAACTCGATATTCCCGATTTTGTTCTACAGCCAAAACGAAATTCTTGAGGTTACACGTGACAAAGGAGCGCAACTCAGCCTGTTAGATAACTTCCGTGATTTTGAACGCCACAGGCAAAATATCGTAACACTGACGACCGAGTTACGAAAATTAGACAGGCAATACGCTACCAACTTTGAAACCGCGGCGGCCCTTCCTGAGCTCAAGAAACAAGAGCGGACCTTGACCGAACAAATCAGGAAATACGATAAAGATCTCAAGACGAAAGCATCCAAGAAATTCAGTGATTTCAACTCGATTGATCAGCAACGCACTAGCGCGATTGAGAGGAGTGCAACACTGGATGTTTTTGAGGAAATTCTTGAGGGAACGATAACCGACCTTCAAAAAGAGGGGGAGGGTCTAGCGGATGAGCTGAAGACTTTGGAGTCCCCCGAAAAAGATGTGGTGACTCGTGTCAACAAGGTGTTTGGCGCTCTCGTTTCATCTGTTGACAAGGCCTTAAATTCGATTCGCGCAGAGAAGAGTGACATCGGCGCATTCATCAAATCATGGGACAAGAAAACCAATTACGCCGCGAAAAAACTTGCGTACACCAAATTTCTGAAAACCAAGTCGAAATTGGATGTTGTTGAAACCCAGAGGCAGAAACTTATAGGCGAGCGGGATAAGGCAAAACGTCGAATCACTGACGCCGTTCGTGCTAATGAGAGGATATCCCAAATCGGCAAGCGTCGTTCAGTTCTTCTCAATCAGTTGGTGAACGTGCGTTCCTCATATTTCAGTGAGAGGGAGGCACAGGCGAAGCTCATTACTGAAAGATCCAATGAGAAGTTACAGCTTCAAATCCATAAACAAGCAAACAACAAGAAGTACAAGGACAATCTGCTAAAACTGAAGGTTCGGTCCTATGCTGAGGACAAGGAGATCGACGCTATCGTCGGTGGTATATCTGTAATAGATTTTGTTGACGCAATATTAAAAAGAGACACAAGAAGTATCATGAGCGCCTCGGGAATCACTGAGGGTAAGGCGGAAAGCATAATCGAAGTATTATTGCGACCCGAAAACCTCCTACACACACTCGCGCTTCAATACGAAAGTTTTCCTGATGACCAAATTGAAATTCTCTATCGCAAACAGGACGGCTCTTATCATCCACTCTCCGAGCTTTCAATGGGACAGAAGGCAGACGCCCTACTGATGATAGCGTTAGGAGATAGCCAGATGCCCGTTATTATCGATCAACCGGAAGATGCACTCGATGTGTCCTCTATTTGGGATGATGTTTGTCAAAGACTTAGAACCAGCAAACATTCGAGGCAATTCATATTCACCACGCACAATTCCAGTGTCGCAGTTGCCTCTGATTCAGACCAATATGTGATTATGGATGCTAACGCAACTTCAGGATGGATGTCGAAGTCTGGATCGATTGATCAATTAGATATCAAAGATAAAATTATCGAGCACTTGGAAGGTGGGACTAGATCATACAACCTGAAACGGAAGAAATATAACGTGAAGTCAGAATAGCATTCACAACAGACAACGAATTCATAATGAACTGACGAATCGTAATTTTCTCATCCGGCAACTTCACCCCACTTTCTGTGTGCATTTCATTCCTCTATACTATCCCCGTGATGCTGGGAATCTCTGAGTGACTTCTCAAAAATAGTTCTAACGTTTTGAACTAGATATCCTCTACCTTTAAATCATTCTTACTGTTTTTCTTCAACAGACATTGTTGCAAAAATATCCGTGCTAAATGTTCAATAGCAAGTTCTATTAGCTCTTGTTTGTTGGGAGATTCTTTAGCACAAATTGGTGATAGCGATCTCTGTAGTAACTTATCGTTTTTATTGTTCACCACATAATCCTATTGGAATTGGAATGATGTCTGAAGAATGGCAAATTATTCCCAATGGGATACTTTACCCACTTAATCAAACTGCCAAAAAGAGAGTTAGCTTAATTGCGAAGCTTCTTGATAGTAGCAATCTTTTCCTTTACGCTCGACATATATTGCTGGTCCTGCAAAAGTATGAGAAGCTTTGGATTGGGGAGCCAATTACTTCTTATCATAACCTTTTGTTCTTCAAGCAAAGCTTGGAACAAAGGAGAAGGGATGGCCTTGATGATACACCTATCTTGAACCAAGAACTTTTCCCAGAAGAAGGCGAGATATTGACGTTTCAATTCATAGGTCGCCTTTGTATAGGATTCGTAGATATTCTTTGCTAACTCCAAGGTGTTCTGCAACACGTCGATCTGATCGAGAGTTTGATGTTCGAGATTGGTCAATTGATTTTGGACGTGAATTAGTTCCTGAACAAGTTTATTCTGTATTCGCCGAAAATCAATATCCGAAATCACTCCATTAAGAAGTTTCTCTTCGGAAACATCTTTTTTTTGTTCTAAGGATTGTTTCTGGTTGAGTAACAAGCGTTTTTGTGTATCAGTGTCGCCTTTCCATCTTGCGTAGAGCGTTTTCAACTTCTGCAAGATGTTATCAATAAAATCATCGCTTAATCGCATTTGTTGAAATCTTGCTTTGACTTCGTTTTCTAATATTGAAGCCTGGACATTCTGACCATTATTCGTGTGCGGTTTTTCTTCGCCTCGTTTGCTTTGGAAGTCACAATGGTAATAAACAACGTTTCTGTGTGCGTGTAATTCAGCAGTATAGCGACCTCCACAGAGATTGCAATAAACAAATCCTAATAACAGGAAATGATGTATTCTGCGCCGTGAGGTATGAAAGTTATGTGCATCT
>JBEKLV010000044.1:0-15071 GCA_050008835.1 Bacteroidota bacterium
ATATTTGCATATTTGTGTTCATGAGTCTTTTTTCCGCATTTGCTATGGGGCAAGAAAAAGTGGACGAAGCCTCCTTGCTTATGCAACTCGATCATGATTTTGATAAAGCCACTGCCGAGAAAGGCATCGATGGCTGGGTTGCATATTTCGCGCCGAACGGCTCAATGTTAAGCGATACAAGCAAACCGACGACGGGTCTTGTCGAAATCCGTGCCCAGATGGAACCTATTTTTAAAGATTCTACTTTAACTCTCCGCTGGCATCCTACAAAAGGTGAAATGATGATCCCTGGAGTTATTGGATATACTGTAGGCAGATGGGAAAGAATGTGGAGGAATAAAGAAGGCAAATGGATGAAATCCACCGGCACGTACTCGACTACCTGGAAAAAACAACCGGATAGTTCTTGGAAGATCATACTTGATTCCGGTGTTTCAGATGGATCGCCTGTAGAAGTGAAATGAAAAATTCAAAACTATAAGAATGAAAAATGGATAAAGAGCCTTTTGGCGGAATGGATCCTGAAGAATTTCGTAAGATCGGAAAAGAAGTAGTCGACTGGATTACCGATTATCTGAAGAACGCAGAAAAATACCCGGTATTCTCGCAAGCAAAACCAGACGATATAAAAAGACAATTACCCGCGGCACCGCCTGCATCACCGGAGAAAATGGAAACAATTCTCGCAGACTTTAATCGCATCATACTTCCTGGCATTACGCACTGGAATCATCCCGGCTTCCTCGCATATTTTGCCAACACTGCTTCGGCACCAGGAATTTTAGCAGAGATGCTTGCCACCGCATTAAATGTGAACGGAATGCTATGGCGAACCTCTCCTTCTGCTACAGAGTTGGAAGAACTAGTGACTGATTGGCTAAGGCAAATGCTTGGACTGCCGGCGGAGTTTCACGGTGTAATTATAGACACTGCATCCGTCTCTTCGCTTGTTGCACTGACAGCAGCGCGTGAAGCAGTGCATAAGCGAGTGCGTGAGCAAGGTTTATCCGGACGGACAGATTTGCCGCGGCTTCGTTTGTACTGTTCAGAACATGCGCATTCTTCTATTGAAAAAGCCGCTATAATACTTGGTATCGGGCAAGAAAGTGTGTGCAAGATTTCGTCCGATGCAGAATTCAGAATGAATGCGAAAGCACTCGCTGCCGCCATCGAGGAAGACAGGAGAAACGGATGGCTTCCCTTTGCTGTCGTCGCAACTGTTGGAACAACTTCCACTACAAGTATTGATCCGATATCAGCAATTGCCGATATTTGTCAGAAAGAAAATATTTGGCTTCACGTAGATGGCGCATACGGCGGAACTGCGGCAATTGTTCCAGAAATGCGTTACGTTCTTGACGGCTGCGACCGTGCCGATTCCTTCGTCACAAACCCACACAAGTGGCTCTTCACACCGATGGATTGCAGTGTGCTCTTTACACAACACGTCGGTACACTGAAGCAAGCATTCAGTCTTGTTCCGGAGTATCTCAAAACCACCGATGGAGAAGTAAACAATTATATGGATTGGGGTGTCCAGCTTGGCCGCAGATTCCGCGCATTGAAACTATGGTTCATCATTCGTTCGTTTGGCGTTGATGGATTAGCATCGCGGCTTCGTGAACATTGCCGTCTAGCGCAGGAGTTTGCTTCTTGGGTAGATGCAGATAAAGATTTTGAACGGCTTGCGCCAGTTCCGTTTAGTGTTGTCTGTTTCCGTTATCATCCAAATGGAATTTCAGATGAAACAAAGCTCGAGCAATTCAATTCACAGATTATGGAACAAGTAAATGCAACAGGCGAGGCATTCCTTTCTCACACAAAATTGAACGGCCGCTACACTATCCGGATTGCTATTGGAAACCTTGCTACCGCTGAAAAGCATGTTGCACGCGTGTGGGAATTAGTAAAAAATGAAGTTGTTAAATTGAAATAATAAATAACTCCGTCACGGCAAGTGATATTCCCTCAAAATCTAGTCCTGTATGGCATTACAATGCGCTTGCGCTTCAGCAATCCTCTCCATAGATTATCCATAAGTCCTTCCATTCTTTCTTATAAAAAGGAGTGCTTATGAAACCCATTATTCTTTTTCTCCCTGTTCTCTTTTCGTTTGCATTGATATCCTGCTCAATAAATAACGACGAGAAAGATTTTCGTGCGTTCATTGAGCAGCATGTTAAAATCTATGCACCAAAATTTAAATTGATGAATCTTGCTGATTGGAATGCCAACGCAACCGGTGAAAAGAAATTTTACGAAGAGAAAGCTGCACTCGAGCTGGAGATCAGAAAAATCTATTCTAATAAGCAGGAATTTGAACAACTTAGGAAGTGGAAAGAGTCCGGGAATATCAAAGACTCACTTCTTCAACGTCAATTAATCATTCTCTTCAATAATTATATCACAAATCAAGTAGATACAACATTGATGCGAAAAATGGTGGAAAAAAGTTCGGCAATTGCAAATAAGTTTAACATCTTTCGTCCTGTCCTCAATGGCAAAGAGGTGGATGATAATACCATCGAAAATATTTTGAAGAATGAAAAGAACTCTGCCAAACGGAAAAGAGCATGGGAAGCAAGCAAAGAAGTTGGTAAAGCTGTTGCCCCTGACGTTATTGAATTAGTGAAACTGCGCAACGAAGCAGCACACCAGATGGGTTATAAAAATTATTATGAAATGTCTTTGGCAACAAACGAACAAACGGTTGACGAAATTGGTGCAATCTTCGATGAATTAAAAACTTTAACCGATGAGCCCTTCAAAAAACTGAAATCAGAGATTGATGCTGAACTGGCAAGAAAATACGGCATAAAACCATCACAAATGATGCCTTGGCATTATCAAGATCGGTTTTTCCAGGAAGCGCCGCAAATTGGTTCCATTGACCTTGACAAATATTTCAAAGGAAAGAAAGTTGATGAACTTGGGAGGACATTTTATGCCAACATCGGTATGCCAGTTGACGACATTCTTAAGAACAGCGACATCTTCGGACGAGAAGGAAAATACCAGCATGCATTTGAGAATGATATTGATCGCGAGGGAGATATCCGCGTTATGCTGAGTGTCGTCGATAATCTAAATTGGATGAGCACGATGCTGCATGAATTAGGACATGCCGTCTACAGTAAAAATGTCGCAAGCAATCTTCCGTTCCTGCTTCGTGTCGAAACACATACGTTTGTAACCGAAGCAATTGCAATGTTGATGGAACGGCAGCCAAGCAATGCCGATTGGTTACAAGCAATGGTTGGAATTCCTGATAGGGAAAAAGAAATGATCAGGAAGACCGGAGAAGAAAATTTACGTATGCATGCATTGATTTTTTGCCGATGGACGCAAGTGATGATGCATTTTGAGAAAGCGATGTATGAAAATCCAGATCAAGATTTGAACAAGCTCTGGTGGAATTTAGTCCAGCAATATCAAATGATTACGCCACCTGAAAAGCGGAATGCACCAGATTGGGCTTCAAAAATTCATTTAGTGCAGTATCCAGCGTACTATCATAATTATGAGCTTGGCGAATTGACTGCTTCACAGTTGCAGCATTATATCGCGAAAAATGTTTTGAAGCAAGAAAGTATTAAGGAAGTTTGCTTCGCGAATAAGCTGGAAGTCGGCACATACTTGAAAGAAAAGGTATTCGCACCAGGTGCCAGCTTGCGGTGGGATGCTTTAATAAAAGAGGCAACAGGCGAGCCACTGTCGGCTAAATTCTTTGCAAAAGAATATGTAAAGTGAAAATTCATTGAAACAATCAGACGAGATCACACGATCTCACCTGATCAATTTGAAGAGGTGTATTGTCCAACTAATGTCTAATCACTTATAAGGAGACTATCATGGAAGGGTTGTATATTATCATCGGCATCGTTATCGTCTTATTGTTCCTTTTTGGAATAAGAATTATCCGTCCAACGCATCGCGGATTGGTCGAACGGCTTGGAAAATATAGTCACTTTGCACACCCTGGATTTAACTGGATCATTCCTGGCATCGACAAGATGTATCAAGTTAACATTACCGAACAAATGGTTGACGCCGAACCGCAGGAAATAATTACAAACGACAATTTAAACGCTGTTGTAGATGCACAAGTATATTTTAAAGTGAAAGACGATGAACAAAGCGTCAAGAATTCGCAGTACAACGTTAATAATGTCAATTTCCAAATTGTGAATCTTGCGCGTACCACGCTCCGTAACATTATTGGTACGCTGACATTAAAATCAGCTAACAGTGAGCGCGGACGTATCAATGACGAACTTCATAAAATTCTAATTAAGGAGACGACGAATTGGGGCATCGACATTGTTCGTGCCGAGTTGAAACAAATTGATCCGCCAAAAGACGTACAGGAGACAATGAACAAGATCGTCAAGGCGGAAAATGAAAAACTTGCAGCAGTCGATTTCGCTACCGCTGCCGAAACTGCCGCAGACGGTAAGAAGCGCGCCGCTATCAAAGAGGCAGAAGGAATTCGTCAGGCAAGAATTCTTGCATCTGAGGGGGAAGCTGAAGCTATACGGTTAGTCAATGAAGCTGCAGAAAAATATTTTGTTGGTAATGCACAATTACTAAAAAGGCTTGAGACCGTTCAAGTTTCGTTGCAGAACAACGCAAAAATTGTTGTACCGGCAAATACAGAACTGGTCAATGTTATTGGTGAATTGGCAGGCGGTATTTTACCGCTGAAGAAAGAGAAGTAATAAGTATTAACATGCGAGGCACATCCAAAGTGCCTCGCACTGTGAAGTTTGAGGCAAATATGAATATCACGATACGCAACGTACAATTCCAGGATGCCGAGGATATCACCAGTATTATCCGAGAAGTCGGCTGGTTCGAACATTTGAAATCTGAATCTGCTCAAATAACAGCAGAACGTGTCCGTCAGCATATTTCCCTCTGTCTTGCGGATGACAGCCATTCTGCTTTCGTCGCGGAAAATGAAAAACATAAAGTCATCGGATATTCCTCCGTGCATTATCTTCCCTATTTTTTTCTACCCGGACCGGAAGGATATGTTTCTGAACTTTTTATTTCTGCAGAAGATCGCGGACAAGGTATTGGCAACGTATTACTGGAACAGGTTATTGCAGAAGCACGAAGACGTGGGTGTGCGCGCCTGTCACTGATTAACAGCCGCACTCGTGAATCATACCAGCGCAAGTTCTACGAACAGCACGGCTGGAACGAACGCACTGAAATAGCGGCATTTGTTTTACCGTTGATTTAAAGCACTACCACATCTTCAGTATAATTACACATTGCGCTTCAAGCAGCAAATTGTTAGCTTATTTCTATCTAAATTGCATTTTTGTATGTTGCTGAAGAACTTTTCAGGATATATTAGACAATGCTGAATACTGTACTTATAATAGATGATAATGCTGAATTCGTCACTTTGTTGCAAATGCAATTGAAAATAGAAGGATATGTAGTGACCTCAGCACTGGATCCGATCAAAGGTTGGAAAGAAATGGAACGATGTCAACCGGATATAATTCTCGTTGATTGGGAAATGCCGGAAATGAGCGGCATAGAATTAATAAAGCTCATTAAAGCTGATGATGTCCACCGCAGTCGCTATATCATAATGATTACAGGTCATTCTGGAACGAAGGACATCGTGCAAGGATTAGATGCAGGTGCAGATGATTATCTTCGCAAACCTTTTGAAACCGATGAATTGTTGGCACGGATTCGTTCGGGATTGCGTATCCGCTCGCTAGAGGAGCGCATTTCGGAAGAGACAAAACGATTAACTGCGCTGGAAATGGCACTCTCTGCCACAGATAAAATTGGCAATCCAATTGCTGCAGCAAAAATCTATCAACAATTGTTGATGAAAAATGCGGGTATCGCCAACCTTGCGGAAGTTCTGAATTCACTCAATATAATTGGCAATCTTTTAGATGAAGCTCTTAATCTTATCAATAAACTTCGTCCTATAGATTCGCTGAAATCGATTCCAGCATCGGACGGCAAAACGATGATCACCCCGGAATAACAATCCTGCAGAACAACATAAACATTAACATTTCTCGATGTCACATCAGTCTCTTAAATCCGGTTATGCCCAACTTGTTGATCGAATAAATCTTTTTCCTCAGTACGCCCCACCATCTAGTGTGTTAAATGAAATCCTGAAGATGCTTTTCAGTGAGCGTGAAGCAAAACTGGTATCTCTTTTACCGATCAAACCATTTACCGTTGAGAAAGCTGCACATATCTGGAAAACAGATTTTCCGGATGCCCAACGAGTACTTGACGAATTAGCAAGCCGTGCCATACTTCTTGATGTCGATGGAATCTATTCACTCCCTCCGCCAATGGCAGGCTTCTTCGAATTCTCAATGATGCGTATTAGAAGTGATGTTAACCAAAAAGTGTTGGCGGAGTTGTTCTATCAATATCTCAACGTTGAAGAGGATTTTATCAAAGCGTTGTTTGCGACAGGTACGACACAACTGGGACGTGCGTTTGTCCAAGAGCCAGTACTTTCAAGCGAGAATGCCCTGCATGTGTTGGATTATGAACGAGCGAGTGAGATCATCAGGACAGCGACACATATCGGTATTGGCACATGCTATTGCCGGCATAAAATGAGTCATCTTGGCAAAGAGTGCAAAGCACCGATGGAAATATGTATGAGTTTTAACTATACAGCCGCTTCATTGACAAAGCACGGTTATACGCGATCTATTTCCGCCATAGAGTGTCTAAAGTTGCTCGACACTGCGTATGAACTTAACCTCGTACAATTCGGAGAGAACAATCAGCGGCAGGTAAATTTCATTTGTAACTGCTGCGGATGCTGTTGCGAAGCGATGATCGCTGCACGAAAATTCGGGATTCTGCAACCAGTACATACAACCAACTTCCTTCCGCAAATTTCCGACGATAAGTGCAATGGATGCGGCAAATGCGTCAATGTTTGTCCCGTGGAGGCTATGACGCTTGTCTCCGCTAACAATCCACAAAAGCCGAAGATGAAGAAAGCAAAGCTCCTTGAAGATATCTGTCTTGGCTGTGGTGTTTGTGTTCATAGTTGTTCAATCGGCGGTCTTTCATTGAAATCCCGAAAAGAACGTGTGATTACGCCGATTAATGGTACGCATCGAATTGTTCTGATGGCGATTGAACGTGGAAAATTACAGAATTTGATTTTCGATAATCAGGCACTTGCAAGTCATCGAGCGATGGCGGCCATTCTCGGGGTTATTTTAAGACTTCCACCTATTAAACAAGCGATGGCAAGTGAGCAAATGAGATCGAAATATTTGGTCAATCTTATCAATCGACTGGGATATTGATAAACCTAAAACACTTTGTGTTTCTATGATTTTCCTCCCTTGCTAAAATTCATTACATTATCAGCAATACATTTTCCAATAAAGAATTTCTTCAGAAAATGGAGGAAACATGTCAATTAAGACTATCCTCATCACCGGTGCAAATGGTGAAATCGGTCACGGGCTGATTGAGCAACTGTCTGAACAGGGCGGTGTGCACATCGTTGCAGTGGATATGGTTCCCCTAGATGAATCAGTACGATTACGATGTCACCGAATTGTGACAGGAGATATATTAGATTCACATTTACTCGAAACACTTTCAACTGAACATAACTTCGACACCATTTATCACCTCGCTGCTCTTCTTTCTACACGCGCCGAGCGCCAACCGAATTTGGCACATCGTGTGAATGTCGACGGTTCAATGAATCTTCTGGAAATCGCTGTTACACAATCGCATTTGCAGGGACGCGAAATTAAATTTATCTATCCAAGTTCTATCGCCGTTTATGGCCTTCCCGATATCGCAACGAAACAGCGGACAGGCAAAGTCAAAGAAGATCAATGGCTGACACCAAGAACCATGTACGGCATCAACAAACTGTACACTGAACAGCTTGGCAGGTACTATGCAAATTTCTATCGCCAATTAGATGCAGAGCCGCCCAAAGGACAAGTTGATTTTCGTGGAGTACGATTCCCCGGTCTTATTAGCGCAGTAACTCTTCCCACTGGTGGGACAAGTGACTTTGCTCCTGAGATGCTGCATATGGCAGCTAAGAATAAACCTTACACTTGTTTCGTTCGTGAGGATACATGTATTCCGTTCATGGCAATGCCCGATGCTATTACAGCATTATTAAAACTTCAATCTGCTCCGCGGGAGAAACTGACAAGGATGATCTATAACGTAGGAGCTTTCAATCCATCGGCATCTGAGATATTCCAAATGATTCAGAAAGCGTTTCCAAAACCCAATGTTACGTTTGCATCTGATTATAGGCGTCAGGCAATAATAGACAGCTGGCCAGCAGATGTGGATGATTCTGCAGCGCGCACCGATTGGGGATGGCAGCCGAAATATAATATGGAACGAGCATTTGCTGAATATTTAATTCCTGCGGTGCGGAAACGATATGTTATAAATGGATAACCACACTTTTGCTTGAAATCAAGAACAGATTTCAGATTCGCCTTTTCTATCTGGATTTTTTGCCAATAATTGATTTAATTAGATACAGTGGAATTATTTTGAACCAATGAAATCAAATTTTTAATTATTTGAAAGGATTAAACGCAATGCGTATAGGTATTTTAACTGGAGGAGGCGATGTTCCAGGATTAAATGCATGCATGAAGGCTGCCGCAACGCGACTTCTTGAAGAAGGACATGAAATGTTCGGACTCAGACGCGGCTGGGCTGGATTGCTTCATTACAACCCAGATGATCCACAGGCACAAGAAAATCTTATTCTTCCGCTTACAAAAGCGTTAGTACGTACAATAGATCGTACAGGCGGAACGTTCTTGCATACTTCACGCACAAACCCAGGAAAAGTACGTCCCAAAGATATGCCGGATTTTTTAAAAGGTAAGTTCGAACATAAAAACGGCAAAGAGCCTGCCGATTGCACTACCCATTCACTTCGCGTCATTGAACATCTAAAGTTGGATGGACTCATTGCCATCGGCGGTGACGATACACTCAGTTATGCCGTGCGCTTACACAAAGAAGGTGTTCCGATGGTCTGCATACCGAAAACGATGGACAACGACGTATATGGTACAGATTACTGCATAGGTTTCTCAACTGCAGTTACGCGCAGCGTAGAGTTTATTAATTCCATGCGCACACCGAGCGGTTCGCATGAACGTATTGCCGTCGTAGAACTATTCGGGCGCAACTCTGGAGAAACCTCGTTGGTTTCTGCATACCTTGCGGGCGTTGATCGCGCAATTATTTCTGAGGTAGATTTTGACATTGAAAAACTCGTCAATTTTCTTGTTAGTGATCGTAAACAAAATCCCAGCTGTTACGCTATTATGACTGTTTCAGAAGGAGCAAAACCCATAGGAGGCGCCATCGCACAGACCGGCGAAGCGGATGCATACGGACATCAAAAGTTAGGCGGCATAGGACAATACATCGGTGCAGAGATTGAAAAACGTTCGGGTATCGGCGTTATGGTTCAGCAATTGGGTTATCTCATGCGAGGTGGCGCTCCCGACGCTCTTGATCGTATGGTGGCTACAACGTACGGATATCTTGCAGCAGATCTTATGATACAGAAACATTCTGGCAGGATGGTCGCTCTCCGTGACGGCAAGTACACTACAATTTCTGCCAGCATGATCACCGAGGGCAAGAAATGTGTGGATGTTGATGAATTGTATGATATTCCCAAGTATCGACCAAAAGTTGCACACTTGCTCGGCAAGCCGATGTTCCTGTACTAAGCCGATTTTTTTCAATGATCGTCACTTCTTTTTGAGTTCACTCAATAGTGACGGTCGCTTTTAAAAATTTGAAAAAAGGAACGATCGTGCAAGATGAAAAGTATTTAGAAGAATATATTTTGGTTTTTCCAACTCGATTGTTGGAACAAATTGGCAAGTTTCAGGGAGTTTCATTTGAGTTGGATAAATACTTAGACATCATTCTTAATCCTAAAAATCATACATTCCTAAAAAGAAAAGAGGCGGAAACTACTCCTGCCTGCAAACAGTTGATTCCATATGCTCTTCTACAATTCAAAGACACATTTTTTGTATATCGCCGTGGGAAACTATTAGCAGAAAAAAGACTTTTTGGTAATTATTCGTTAGGTATAGGCGGACATATTTCTGTCACTGACCCTGGTTTGTTCAGTACGACATATGAAGACGGCCTTAAACGTGAAATAAATGAAGAGGTCATTATTGAATCCCCTTACACGCAACGAGTTGTTGCTTTGCTCAACGATGATTCCAACGATGTCGGGAAGGTTCACTTCGGCATCGTCCATGTTCTTACGCTGGAAAAGCCATTGGTCAAACCACGAGAAAAATCGATTAATGAAACAAAATTTTCCGATATCAATGTGCTTAAAAAAGATATTGATAAATTTGAAAACTGGTCAAAGATTTGTATTCAACACATTCAGCATATCGTAGACAAAAAATCGTAGGACATCGTTAAAACAATAATTGCTCTACATACCGTGCAATTGCCGGCGAGGATGTTAATCCTGGCGATTCGATGCCAATTAAATTTACAAATCCTGATAAACCACGAACTGTTTCATGAACGATGACGAAGTCGCGCGCAGGAGCACCTTTCTTCTGGAGTTTCGGACGAATACCGCTCATGTCCGGCGTGATATCTTCATCATTGATCGCGGGCAAAATACGCCGGATGGATTCTGCAAACACATGCCGCTTATTCTCCACTACGCTATAGTCGATCGTGCGGTCCTCAAGATATTCTAAATCAGGACCAAACTTCAACCTTCCTCCCAGATCTATTAGCGAATGTATGCCAAGTTCTTCGTTGGATGGCATTGGATACACCAGCCGCGATATGAGCTTTGCTTTGGATTGCGTGATTGAAAAGTACGAACCTTTTACATAACTCAAACGCAAATCTTCTTTATTGATATCAATGCCGATCATCTGTGCGATGAGATCAGAACCAAGTCCAGCCGCATTGATGACAATCTCACTTGTAACGCTCGATCTGCTTCCAGCTTCATCGAATGTAATTCTATATTCACTATTAACCTGTCGAATACCGATAACTTGACACCGGTGCTGAACTATCCCGCCATTTGATTGCGCTGTATGGAAGAAGTAATCCATCAGATCATGAGCGCTGATAATACCGGTGAGTGGTGAGAATAGCGCGCCTTCCGTTCGAATATTCGGCTCTAATTTCAGCGCTGCTGTTTTATCCAGAACCTGCAGTTCTACTCCATTCTCTGCTGCATTCTGTCGAATACTGTCGAATTCTTCTAATTCTGTCGTCGTCGTCGCAGTGATCAGTTTTGTCAACGGTCTATATCCAATGCCGTGCACTTTGCAGAGAGAATATAATTCATCCCTTCCTTCAACACATAAACGAGCCTTTAACGAGCCAGGTTCGTAAAATAAACCTGCATGGATCACCTCGCTATTGCGGCTCGATGTCTCCATTCCATACTTCTCGTTCTTTTCGAGGAGAACAAGATGAGGATGGTGTTGAGAAAGGCGTGCTGCAATTGCAAGTCCAACCACGCCAGCGCCGATCACTGCAATTTCAAAATCTGCCATATTTTTTTTCTCGGGTTAATACAATATTCATTTCAAAGATCAAAATACTAAATCCTTATTCAAAGGGCACTTAAAATCTTGATTGACTGCTTTTTGCTCCTTATGTTTAGAATACTATGGAATCAAATAAAGAAATTCACCTCTTGCTTCAACTCGTTGGTGAAGCATACGAGAAGCGTGCGTGGCAGGGAACAAATCTACGCGGTTCTATTCGCGGCTTAACAGCACAAGAAGCGGCATGGCGTCCAGCGCCGGATCGGCACAATATTTGGGAGATTGTAGTACATGCAGCTTATTGGAAGTACATCGTCCGTCGGCGTTTACTTAGAGAGAAGAAAGCCTCCTTTCCATTAAAAGGAAGTAATTGGATCAAACGGCCAATCGTTATGAGCAAGAATGCCTGGCGTGAAGATATTCGCCTGCTTAATGAAATGCATCGCTCTATGTGCGAAGCGATCGCTCTGCTCAAGCCATCCGATCTCAACCTAAAACCTGCTGGTAGTAAATTCACTAATGCATCCATTATATCCGGCATTGCCTGCCACGATGTTTATCATACCGGTCAAATACAGTTGCTTAAACGATTGATGAAGCAATGAGCAACACTACACCTTATAAAAAACCAATTTGGCACAAAACTTTTGCGGCACTGAAACATAGGAATTACCGCCTCTGGTTCTGTGGACAAATGGTATCATTATTCGGCACATGGATGCAAACAACCGCCCAAGGATTTCTTGTTTATCAAGTGACACATTCTTCGGCATATCTTGGGTATGTAGGATTTTTTTATGGCGTTCCTTCGTGGCTTTTTATGATGTACGCTGGAGTTGTTGCAGATCGCGTCTCAAGACGCAAGCTTCTCATCATTACACAGTCTGTCATGATGACCCTCGCATTTGTTCTTGCAGTACTTGTATTTACAGATACTGTCCGAGCGTGGCATATTCTTGTGTTAGCATTCGGTCTTGGATTGGCCAATGCTTTTGATGCACCGGCGCGCCAAGCGTTTGTCTCAGAATTGGTGGATCGTGAAGATTTAACAAATGCCGTTGCACTCAATGCAACAATGTTTAACACGGCTCTTATCATTGGTCCGGCAATTGCTGGCGTAATTTATGCCGCTTTTGGACCTGGGTGGTGTTTTGCTGTTAACGGGATCTCATTTATTGCAGTCATCATCGCACTGGCAGCGATGCGTTTTCTGCCGATCAAAGAAACTTCACAACGCAGTTCTACACTATCTGCATTAAAAGAAGGGATTAATTATGTACGTCATCAACCAATTATTCGTGCGCTCATCGGATTGGTTGCGACAGCAAGTATATTCGGAATGTCCTTAGGTACATTACTTCCTGCATGGTCGGTGAAAATACTCCACGGTAACGCAGCGACAAACGGTCTTCTCTTTTCTGCTCGCGGTGTCGGTTCTCTTTTTGGAGCATTAACCATAGCCACGCTCGGAAGATCTCATATCCGTGGTAAATTTATTACATTCGGCTCTCTCTGCTTTCCCATTTTTATTACTCTCTTTGCATTAACATATTGGCTGCCGCTCTCGCTGTTGTTCATGACCTTTGTTGGCATGTCTATGATATTTGTTGTTAATTTTTCTAATGCTACCATACAATCGATTGTACCAGACTCGCTAAGGGGACGTGTTATGGGTGTGTACACCACAATCTTTATGGGATCGATGCCGCTTGGTGCACTGATGCTCGGAACCATTGCAGAACATGCCGGTGAAGCAGAAGCGGCTCTCTTAAGCGCAGGGGCGGCTCTTTTTATTGCATTCCTCGTATGGTTTTTGATACCAAAGGTACGAGCAATAGAGTAAATAAGTATAAAAAAGGTGAAGCATCTATTCCCTTCTGCTTCACCCTTTGCAAACCCATTGTATATTATTCTTTTCTACTGGGTGCCTAACGCGTTCACGAGCCACAAGCTTAACTCGGGAATGTATGTAATTACCATCAGCGCAATAAATTCAAACAGGACAAACATGATTACTGCTCTTGAAAGGTGGAAAATTGATTTCTCGAACCGAAGACTGGAAAGAAACAAATTGAGTCCCATTGGTGGCATGAGATATCCAAGTTCAAGATTTGTTAGGAAGATAATACCGAGGTGCACCGGATCAATATTAAAATGTGCCGCGATAGGTAAAATGATGGGAACAGAAACGATCGCCGAAAATATTTCCATCATCATACCAATGATGATGAGAAATGCATTTAAGATCAGAAGGAACATGATTTTGCTGGATACATATGCTTGGACAATTTCAAATAATCTCTGCGGTACCTGTTGATCGATCAGGAAATTCATCAATCCTAAAGCACAGCCCAAGATCATTAAAATAGCACCAACGAGGAGCATACTTCGTTTCATTACACGCGGGATATCACGGAAAATATGAAGATCATGGTAGATGAATACTTCAACCACAAAGGCATAAAACGCTGTAATCGCAGCTGCTTCCGTGGCAGTAAAGAAACCACCATAAATTCCACCGATCACGACAAAGGGTAATGGTATCTCCCAAATCGCCGCCCATAATGAGGACCAGACATTTTTCCAAAGGAAGGGAATTTTAGGAACTTTATACTTTACACTCACTCGGAAACTATATACACATAAGAACAAAATGAGAATAATTCCAGGAATAAGTCCGGCAACAAAAAGCTTATTGATGCTCACACCTGCAACAAATGCGAAAAGAATTATGGGAAGGCTCGGCGGGAAAAGCAATCCAATGCTTCCTGACGCTGTTACCAGTCCAAGAGAAAATTTCTCCGGGTATTTTTGTTTTATGAGAATCGGATAAAGAAGCCCGCCCAATGCAACAATTGTTACACCGGACGCTCCAGTAAATGCTGTAAAGATTGCACAGGAGAACAGCGCTACAATCGCTAACCCTGCAGGCATCCACCCGAACAATGCTTCTGCAAGATTAACCAATCGTTTCGGAGATTTACTTTCAGCGAGTAAATATCCAGCAAAAGTGAACAAGGGTACAGCTATGAGCGTCGGTTGATCAGCAATTTTACTATACAAATCAATGATAAGGGCAGACGTATCGATATCAGCAGAGCTGAAGGCATATAATCCCACTGCTCCAATTATCGTAAACAACGGCGCACCAAAGAAGGCAATAAGCAATAATCCTAAAATCAACCAGATGCTCATTCACCACCGCCTTTTGTGAGAGCATGTGCTCGGATTATTGCCCGGATAGTAAAATGCACTACGAGCAGTCCAAAGCCGATCGGAATAATAATCTGGGCATACCACACGGGGATATTCTGATACATCATTTGTCCTGCCCCTTTTTCGGATTCAACGAAAACCCGGGCAGCATTCATCAGAAAGTAACAGACAATCGCGGCGAAGAGGTCTGTAATAACATCAACGGCAGAGCGAATACGAGGAGGAAGAAATCGCCGAAGGGCATCTATATTGATATGCCTTTTT
>JBEKLV010000045.1:0-15057 GCA_050008835.1 Bacteroidota bacterium
TCAGATACACTGATATCATTATAGGTGCTTAGAGCTTTGTCATAATTTTTTAACGCAAAGCAGGAATTTGCTAAATATAACTTCGCAATTTCCCCTGCTTGTGTACTGCCGTGTTCATCTACAATGGCTTGCAATCCTTGAGTGCCTTCCTGAGGAACGCCATTGATAGCAAGATCATATCTTCCTTCATCGTAGTACGGTGTCAGCTTGGCAAGCATAAGCGTCGCCTTTTCATTTGAATCAACTCGACTTTTACTCCAGAGAAAACCGATGACTACGAGCGCTGCAAGTCCGATTCCGACGTAAGACAGAATCTTTGTGTTTGCATCTATCCACTGGCGCGCTTCAAAATATTTGGTTACAAGTTTATCTTCTTTGATTTCTCTTCTGGAAATTTTTTTCTGTGGTTTAAGCATGTCAATTCCTAAATCAGTTAATAAGTTAGTTATTCGTGCGCCCGAGGCGATTCGAACGCCTGGCCTACAGCTCCGGAGGCTGTCGCTCTATCCAGCTGAGCTACGGGCGCAAGAATGCTGGTTCACAATCTAATGTATTGAAGTTTTCAAAGAGATTCAAATGATAGGTAGATCCTATTTGTTGTCCTCGTACATTCCTACCAGAAAAAAGAATGAATCTCAGCTATTCTATTTCTAGTTACCCTTACAACGTATTAAAAATTATTTGCATATATCCAAAGTATCTTGAGAGACATGATAACCAAGTTCTGTCACTTTCAAGAAGTCCCGTATAGCATCACTTTTTTGGTTAACTATCAAGTATGTTCGTCCTCTACCATAGTAGGCATCTATATAATCCGGCTTCAGCTCAATTGCATGGGTGAAATCGGTATTAGCTCCCTGATAATCTTTAATGTCAGACTTTGCTATCCCTCTATTGTTGTACATCTCTGCATTATCCGGTTTCAGCTCGATTGCATAGGTGAAACTGGCAATTGCTCCCTGATAGTCGTTAACCTTATACTTTGCACGCCCATTGTTATAGTATGCGTCTACAAAATCCGGTTTCAGCTTGATTGCCTCCGTGTAGTCGGCAATTGCTCCCTGATAGTCATTAAGTGCAAACTTCGCTTTCCCCCTATTATAGTATGCGTTTGCATTATCCGGGCTCACATTGATTAACTCGGTGAAATCAGCAATGGCTCCTTGATAATCTTTAAGTTCGACCTTTGCTTTCCCCTTATCAACGTAGGCATGCAAATTGTCCGGGTTCAACTTGATTGTTTCTATGTAATCAGCAATAGCTCCTTGATAATCTTTAAGTGCAACCTTTGCATGTGCCATGTTATAGTAGGCGAATGCATCATCTGGTTTTAGACCGACTGCTTTTGTGTAATCAGCAATGGCTCCCTGATAATCTTTGAGTACAGATTTTGCATATCCTCTGTTGTTGTAGGCGTCTACAAAATCCGGTTTCAGCTTAATTGCCTCCGTGTAGTCGGCAATCGTTCCTTGATAGTCATTAAGGCTAGACTTTGCCTGTCCTCTGCCGTAGAAGGCGTCGGCATAATCCGGTTTTAAATTAATCGCCTCAGTGAAATCAGCAATTGCTCCCTGATAGTCACTAAGTCCATACTTTTCGTTCGCACTCCCAAACCAATCGGTTGCGCTTTTCTTTGTCTGAGACAAAGATATAGCTTGGAGACAAGAGACCATCAAGACAAAAACAATCATCTGCTTTTTCATTTTTATCCTTTCGTAGATTTAATATTATCTTTTTCCACTAAAAAATAAGATATCCTTGACAATTAGTGTTTCGTTCCCCTTTGCTTCATAATTAGAAATGTTAACAATTCATCATATGATTGTCAACATACTTAGTGAACGAGTCTCGGAGTGAAGTATTCGAAGAGATTAAAATAGTTCTAGAAAAATGAATTTTAATCTTTTTCGCTCTCTAAAAATAATTTAATCTTGCTCACAACAACTTCCGGCGTAATCGACAGCATACATTCAAACGTTTTTATAGGGCAGACATTTCCGCCATGGATTGAACACGGACGACATTTAAGTCCTTTCTTTTCTACCACAACATCACTAGATCTACGCGGCGCAAAACCAAATCCCGGAACAGTTGCCCCAAAAATAGCAATAACTGGAGTTCCCACAGCAACTGCAAGATGCATCGGTGCGCTATCGTTTGAGATCAATACTTTGCAGCGACGAATCAATTCCGCAGACTGAAGCAGTGATAATTTGCCTGCAACGCTAAAAACATTTTTTGTCTGTGCAATCTGCATAACCTCCTTACATAATACCTCATCTTCTCTTCCCCCCACAATAACGATGGCAATGTTTTCTGACGCAATTTGTTCACAGACGACAGCGTATCCGTTTGCCGGCCAGCGTTTTGTATTCCATATTGTGCCCGGAGCTATTGCTAAAATATTTTTATACAGATTCAATCCATAGTTATTTATAATCAAATCGACAACTTGCATGTCTTGATTTGAAGGATAGAGCCGCGGTAATTCGGTTGCAATAGCAGGAAGTCGTAACGGATTTAGTAATGAAAGATTTCGGTCAATTTCGTGGGCTGAAGAATTATAGTGTACAATTTTCTTGAACAACCAATGTCCCGCACTCCGATCAAATCCAATACTCAGTGTCGGTTTTAGCAGCCAAGCTAATAATGCGCTACGCAAAGATCGATGAGGAACAATAACCAAATCATAATTTTGTGCACTGAGTTTAGTTCGTAGCTGCCAGAAACCTTTCAGCCCTTTATCTCTTACACGTTTATCATACTGAATAATATTAGAGATGGCGGGATGATTAGCAAATATTTCTTCCGTTCGGGGAACCACAATAACATCAATTGAAGATTGCGGATAATTTAGTTTAAGGACTTGGATCAGAGGCAGCGTAAGAATCGCATCACCAATGAATGCTGTCTGAATAACTAAAATTTTATTAAATGACTCAACCACTACAACGCCTCTACTCGATCCGGAACATGCTTCCACCGTTTATGCATCCACATCCATTGTTCCGGGTATTGCCGTATAATTTCCTCTGTCATATGAACTTGTCGCCGAGTCAATTCAAGAACATTTTTATCAGAGAAACCAACCAGGTCATCACTCGGCACATGTTCCAAGTGCATTTTATAATTTCCATTTTCTTGCCGTACTGCACATCCTAAAACAATCGGTGCACCTGTCTTCAAACAAAAAACAGCTGGACCTTGAAATGTTGGTACTTGACGCCCGAAAAATTCTACCGAAACACTTTCCTTCGGGGCTGTTTGATCAGCGACAAGCGCAACAATTCCTCCCTGATGAAGTGTCCGAATAATTTCACGAACGCTTACACCCATGGGTACGACTTTGGTTCCGAATAATTCTCGCCATTGATTAATTATACTATCAACAAGTTCATTTGATTGAGGTTTTGCAATAGCGCAAACTGTCTCTCGGGTATAGACTGATATCGATTGAACCGCAAGCTCCCAACTGCCAAAATGCGCTGTCAGAAAAACAATGCCTTTCTTCTTCTGTATGAGCCTTTCTAATAAATCGAGATTGTCAATTTGCACTCTATGCTTGATTCTTTCCTTTGTCAAATTCGGCGACCAAAGTAATTCAATAAATGTTGCGCTAATATTTTGGAATGATTGAAATGCAATTTGCTCTCGTCTTTGTTTATCCATTTCCGGGAATGCGTTGCGAATATTTCTAAGCGCTACTTCTCTGCGTGATTTCAACACCGGATATGCTAATCGTGCAAGTGCAAAGCCGGTTTTGTGAACAAGTTGTAATGGTAATAATCTAACAGCAAAACTGATGCATTGGAAAAAGACATATTCAACAATATGTGTTTTTTTGATTGGCATAACATCTTATATTGATGTTGTTTGACTAATGGTTATTCGTTTTTATCGAATCACTCACCCATTACTTTAACAATTACGCGTTTCCGCCGCTGGCCATCAAACTCGGCGTAATAGATTTGCTGCCATGGTCCAAAGTCTAATTTACCGTCTGTTACAGGTATAATGACTTCATGATGAATAAGAAGGCTTTTCAGATGCGAATCACCGTTCGATTCTCCCGTACGATGATGGCGGTAATTTTGATCAAATGGTGCAAGCTTTTCCAACCACACATCAATATCTTGAATCAATCCTGATTCCGCATCGTTAACATAGACACCAGCTGTAATATGCATTGCCGATACGAGAATCATTCCTTCTTTGATTCCACTCTTTGCAAGAATTTGTTCCACTTCAGAGGTTATGTTTATATACTCGCGGTGTTTTTTTGTGTTGAACCAGAGATATTCTGTGAAAGACTTCATAGTATTTCCTTTTTAGAATAAGATTCCAGAGCAAGAAAATCTAAAGGCAATATGGCTACGTTCAACCGCGAATTATTTACTTTAATGTTGACGCCTGAGAATTGATCCTTCCAATATAATGGCGCATCAGCAGGCATTTGAATTTTCACTTCCTTCTTTTCGTGAGCAAAGTTGACAACAATGAGAACAGAATCTTTTTTTGAAAAACGCATAAACGAAAATAGATGAGAACTATCAGAATTTTGTACATTCCGATACGAGCCATATTGCAATGCCGGATGATTCCGACGAAGTTTACATAAATTTTCATATAATTTGCTGAACGAACCAAATTGTTTAATATTTCCAACTTCGTTGTCAGTGTGGAAAAGGGGCACACCAGGAAGAGTAAAGGCAAGAATCGAAATTGCCTTTTCATCCTGTGAACTGGATTTCTCAATGTCTGGAGTATCTTCTATATAGTCATCATGCTTCATGCTGCAACGTAGGTGCAGCGATCCTTTGGGGAATTGTAGATATTCAGTGTTCAAAGAATCATTGATTATTGAAGCGGAAATCTTGCCATCGACGATGTTCGCAAATACATCATTCATATTCCATGAACAGGTCAGATCAAATGCTTTAATGTGGTGCTCTGGCAGCATGATTTCTGAAATCATAAGCACCGGCTTGATTTTGTCTAATTCGCTTCTCGCAACATCCCAAAAATCTATCGGTATCAATTCTGCCGATCTGCACCGGAAACCATCGATATCAATTTTTTGAATCCAGAATTTCATCATCGCAATCATATACTTGCGTAGTTCGTGTTGATTGTAGTCTATCTGTGCAACATCGCTCGATTCGGAATTGGGCGCAACAATCGCACCTTCTTCATTATGAACAAACCAATCCGGATGTTCCATCAGAAGCTGACTATCCCAAGCGGCTTGATTGGCAACAAGATTGATAATTATTTTCAAACCTTGTTGATGCGCTGAGTTGACTAACGATTTAAAATCTTCGAGTGTGCCAAATTTTGAGTTGACCGCATAAAAATCCTTTACAGCATCCGGACTTCCAAGTTTTCCTCTCCTATTCAACTCGCCAATAGGATGAATCGGCATCAATGAGACAATTGTAATACCGAGCTTCCTCAATTCAGGAATTTGTGCTTCAAGAGCTTTAAATGTTCCACCTTTGGAAAACGAACGAAGATCGACTTCATAGATGATCGCAGTCTTTACCCAGTCCGCGCTCAGGCGCGCATTCAAGTCATTATATTTCTTTTTCGTGCATCCAAAATAAGAAATTGAACTGCACGCAAATACAATAACAGTTGCGTTAATTAAAAATCTTTTATTCACGGAGACTCTTTTTATTCTTTGTGGCTTAGTTAAAGAGTCCCAAATCTATCTTGGATAAGCATCTTTCCTGTTTCTGTTTGTTCAACTTTAACCTTACGATTGATTGATGGAAATTCCTCACCGGGAACCCAGTTTCCCATGGCTCCACTGTTCGTATATTTATACTCTATCTCGGCACCAACCGGCAATTGGATTTCAACCGTCCAAATACTATCATCAGCTACTACATCTCCGTGCGTGCCATCATTATATAATCGCACCTTATTAGGAATCCAACTTCCTAATTCTTCATGATTTCCAACGATGTAAAGAGACTTACGGACATATATTTCGCGGGCATCGCACTGAAAAACGACAGTAACTAAATCTTGCTGGCTTTGTGCCATCGTGCCTTGTGCCTGCTGAATTGTTTTTTTAGAAGAATCAAATGTGATTGGTTCAAATTCCCGCTTTGGCATTTTTCCACCGGCAAGCTTTGCATACTTGTAGATATTCTGAAGATGAGTTATGTAGGCGCGATCAAATGGTTTTTCTCCAGCGGGAGCATTCTGATCCGTTCCATACCACCAAAACCAATCTGAACCCTCTGCAGCGTACATCGATTCCCACGCTCTATATGCATACCAGGACTTTGAATTTTTCTTTGGCACAGGTTTCTTTGGGTCTGGCTGAATAATACCAGAGACTTCAATATCTTTTCGGGCAGTAAGCAGATACTCCCAAGCTCTATTTTCTTCATCCTCGCCAATCCAAGTATCATAGTTTGCATTAATCCATGAACCTGGATAGAGCCATTCGATCTTTGGAAATGTTTCGACTGGATGGATTGGGATGTTTCTTTGCGGGTTACCATTGATATATTCGGTAACAGTCGTTGTCACAACTTGTTGTGTCTCAAATAATTTTGAGAGCTTTCTATAAAGTGCATTTTGAAAAGTTTTGCCATCGTTATCGTAACGATACCACTCCCATGCGTTCTCTCCATCAAGAATGACAGTCAGTAATCGATCCTGCTCGCCTTCTTCTGGTGCATACTTTAAGACTCCTCTGATGAAGTCGTCCGCAGCATCTTCACCTTGATAATTTTTATAAACGAACCCAATTTTATCGGATAGTTCGGTTTCTCTGAAAACAATTACAACGGCGTCTTTTACACTCGAAGCTTGCTCTGGGAAAACAGCATATGGATAAAAACAAGGATTTGCGCCTGTTTTTGAACGTTCAAGTATCTTCTGGTCTGTTGCTATCCATTTGATTCCTTGGTGAGCAAAGACTGAAATAACATCGTGAGCTATCGAACCCTCACCAGGCCACATACCCGTCGGCCTCGTTCCAAAGGTTTTCTTGAATTTTGTTACCGCTTTCGCAACTTGCACCTCAGCATCTTTCGGAAAATGGAATCTCGAAGGCATAGCATCGTTTGGCTGGCACAGCTTAGCAAGATCTGAATCATAAATCAATGGTAAAATCGGATGATAATAAGGCGTTGTCAGTATTTCAATCTGCCCTTTGTGCGTATTAGGATGGTACATCAACTTCCTATGAATAGGAACGATTGCGGCAAGAACTTTGTATGTTTCTGCGATAATGCGGTTACAGTTTTCTTCAGTGATTATTTCTTTTAGTGTATACGTTCCACCCGGATTTTTCTGAATAATATCTGTGAGATTGATCAATACACCTGTAGCAAGTTTCTGCGGCTGATCAAGAAAATCCGGATCGAATGATGCGAGGAAAAACCAGAACTTGATTTCACGAATATCTTGCTCAGACAATCCATCTTTACCGACTTGAGAATACTTTTCTCTCAGGGATTTATATTCCGGGAACCTTGAAATGATTATCTCGCTCACACCGAAGGCATTCCAAACATTTGTCAACAAGTATTTATAATCCTGATCATTGAACTGAGCGGTCGGTTTGAGTGCAATATCGATCCACGGGTCTGTTTTACCTCCGTATTTTGCAAAATATTTCTTCGCGTTCACGCAATTCTTCTTAACATCCACAAATGGCGCCAAACGCTCGACATAATATGTCTGCAATTGTGAAAGTAGAGATGAAGTCAAATTAACGGTAAAATGAATATTCGGATACTTCTCAAGTATCGCCGCCATGTCATAATAGTCTTTAGTTCCGTGTGCACGCACCCACGGTCCTTGTAGTTGATCTGATTCTGGATCAAGATATAAGGGCTGATGCTGATGCCAGATAATATTTAAATAGAGTGTTTTGCCAGTCTTTGGATATACGTCATTCATTGCTAATACCTTGTCTGAAGAACCACTTCTTTATATAATAATTAAGAACATCTCCAATTCCAATAACTGATAGGAAAAAAGGAATGGCTAACTAAAACGAGTAATGTGCATGAATAGAAAAAGGCGTCGAGATTTTCTATCCCGACGCCTTTACTTTTAAACTTAAAACTAACATTAATGTTGAGCAAGGACAGCTTCTTTTGCAGCCTTCGCAACACGGAACTTAACAACTGTTTTTGCAGGTATATTTATTTGCGCTCCAGTAGCTGGATTGCGTCCGATACGGGCTTTACGATCAACCAGAACCAATTTACCAATACCTGGTAAAGTAAAAGAGTTTTTCGCTTCCCGATATGCCAAAGCTGCAATCTCTTCTAATATCCCCACTGCATCCTTCTTCTTCAACTCAAACTTGCTTGCAAGATGAGCTGCAATCTGGCTTTTCGTCATTGCTTTTCCCATAGGAGTCCCTTTTATAATGATTAATTGTTTGTGAATTGTTTAGTAAACCACTAGTTTAACAAGCGAGAACTAATATTCATTCTCCACTATCCGTTAATTCTTAGGGAAATATATGTTGTTTTTCAATCAAATGTCAACAAAAAAATTCATTTTCTTCAATGTTTTCAACTTGTTCCGTTTGCGGCAATTTTTCCCATTTCCCAAAAAGAAAACTAGATTTGAATTATAAGCTCTATTTGGGCTACAAATATACAAGAATGTTCTTTCATCCTTAATTATTTAATCTTAGTAATGTTGTATTTATACCTAATTTATTGATCAAATTAGTAAATCCGATTTATTAATTCAAATCATATCAAAAATCTTTCTGTTAATCTTTTACATCATTATAGAATAATCTTGCTTCGCTAAACATTATCCATTAAATTATTTTATAATTTAAACGGGGTCGTAGCTCAGCTTGGTTAGAGCGCCTGCCTGTCACGCAGGAGGTCGCGAGTTCGATCCTCGTCGGCCCCGCAAAAGCCCATCTTATGATGGGCTTTTACTTTTAGGAACGATATGCCACATTATACGTATATCATCCAGAGTCAAACGACCGATACATTCTATATTGGCTCAACATATAATCCGTCCCTCCGGCTCCAGCATCATAATGATGGGTGGACAAATTCTACCAAATTCGGGATTCCTTGGAAATTAGTCTATCTCGAAGAACATCTAACAAAATCTGATGCTATCCGCCGTGAATATGAAATCAAGCGAATGAAAAGTCATATATATATCGAACGACTTATTCAACACGCAGGAGGTCGTCCCGATGCAACGTAGTTGTATCGGGAATCCTCGTCGGCCCAGCAAAAAGCGAGGGTTTTTAACACCCTCGTTTTACTTCATATACGACCATCATTCAACGCTCCTTTTTCAGGGTAATCAATACATCCAAGGGAATTTGTCGAATCTATGAGACAGGAGCAATCAGCGCATTGAAAGTACTTATCAAGTTCAACAATTTCGATCTCAATCTAACTCTAGCATCACTACACATTTCGCCGGCAAGTTGATGTTGAGTATTCCTTTTTGTAAATGAGCTCCAGAAAAAGATTTTATATTAACTTCTTCAGGCTTCCCGAAATCGTTATATGCATTCATTTTTTCAGCAGTAATAATTTCTCCGGAAACACTTTTTATTGAGGCGCCGAGCACTTCACAGCTTAATTTCTTTTCTTTCACTGGATCTAAATTTATTATGCTGATATGTACCTTTCCGTTTTTATCCTTCGATGCTGAAACGCTTAACGATTGTATTTTATCAGTTCCATTAGAGTATTCTTCACTTATTAATTTGATTGGAAGCATTGTTGCTTCCTGATGCACTGAATACATTTTGAAAACATAATAGGTTGGAGTTAATACTATTTTGTCATCTTTCGTCAGGATTACAGACTGTAAAACATTTACCATTTGGGCAATGTTTGCCATCTTGACGCGTTCGCAATGGTTATTGAAAATATTTAGATAGAGCCCAGCTGTCACAGCATCGCGCAATGTGTTCTGCTGATACAGAAAAGCCGGATTATCTCCCGGTTCTGGATCGAACCAATTTCCCCATTCATCTGCAGTTAATGCAATTTTCTTCTCAGGGTCATAACGATCCATAATAGTAGAATGTTGGTACAAGTTTTCATCAACAAAGGTAGTCTTTTGCATAGTATTGAACCATTCACTCTCGTCAAAATTGACTGCCGCCCCTTTCTTGGTCCAGTTATGGCAAATTGTATAGTAATGATAAGAATACCCTTGAATCAGATTACTGTTTTTACTCATTGCTTTCATGACGATTTCTGTCCAGTTGAGATCATTTGAAATGCCACCGGAGAGAATTTTGAATTCACCCGGACAAAATGTCGAATATTGTTTATAAAGATTTGAATAAAACTCTGGAGTCATATTGCCACCGCATCCCCAGGTCTCATTTCCAATTCCCCAGAATTTTACTTTCCATGGCTCGCTTCGCCCATTGAGACGGCGCAGGTTCGCCATCGGACTGTCGTTGTTAGAATTGACGTATTCCACCCAATCTCGTGCTTCTTTTACTGTTCCGCTCCCTATATTTATCGAAAGATACGGCTGAGCACCGAGCAATTCACAAAAATCTAGAAATTCATTAGTACCAAAGCTGTTATCTTCTACAACTCCACCCCATGTAGTGTTGACAAACTTTGGCCTTTTTTCAACTGGACCTATACCATCCATCCAATGATAAGTATCAGCGAAGCACCCCCCGGGCCAGCGAACAACCGGAACATGGATAGCTTTTAAAGCAGCCAGAACATCGTTACGAATGCCACGCGTATTGGGAATTGGTGAATATTTACCTACCCATATTCCACCATAAATACATCGGCCTAAATATTCCGTAAAATGTCCGTAAATATATTTGCTGATTGTTGCTTTGCCGGAATCGGCATGAATAATCACTGTATTCACCGATTGCTGTGCATTGATTCTCAATGTAATTATGAAGATGAGACAGCATAGTGTGATAATTTTTTTCATGATTTCTATTATCTCCATATGTATAATTTTTAAGTGTGGAATGGATTTTATTCTAATTGTAATTATACACAACATATTAAAATCTTTCTATTAATTCTTAGATTTTCTGTATTTAAGACGATAACAATCAGTTTCTTGCTTCCGTTTTCATCGTTTTGTATATTGATATATACATAAGTTAATAATTATGTACCCATAGTTCGAAAATTACCTACGAATGCATTTTATGAGCATAAGCAATTTTCAGAATCCCGACGGTGTTTGGCGGGATTAAATAATATTGTATTAGTTTGCACCCATAGCTTCCAAATCGGCCTGCAAGTGTAACGAGCAGTAGCCGATTTGAGAATCCCGTTGAACGAAGTGACAACGGGACCTTAACTAGTTCTTTTGCACCCATAGCTCAATTGGATAGAGCGGCAGCCTACGGAGCTGTAGGTTGGGGGTTCGACTCCCTCTGGGTGCACTTAATGAAAAAGCCCTGGGCGTTTAGGGCTTTTTCATTAGAAACAAGTCTTCCTTGCTACGATTTTCTGCCTTATTCTAACACAATTTTCATCTGACATGCCTCACAATCAAACTCCAGCCGATATTTATTCTTTGCATCCTGCAAAAATAACGGTTCTGCATCGGAGATATTTTTACCTGTACATAGACCATATTGGAAACGCAAACAGTGCTTCATTGTCATTACAGTCTTTCCCTTAGTCACTTTTTGCAGCTCAAATACATTCTCAATGTTTTCTACACCATGCCTATGATAAAATGCTTCCGCTTTCTTATTTGCGACATTCGCCGAATAATCTAATTGTCTAGTCGGATATGGTTCATTATTGGGTTGAATAGAAGAGATTTTCCTGTTGTATAGTCTCAATCGTTCTTCTTCTAATTGGCGTATTCCTTCACGCCGCATTTCATTACACACACTAATGGGAAGAAAATATGGCTGATTCCAGACAACATTCATTTCTTCGCAAATAAAAATCGAATCACCTAATTTTGTAAGTTGGCGGTGAACAGTTTCCTCCGCCTGATTTTTGTTTTTTGCAGGTTTTTTTTCACAAACTCGGTCAACTTTTATTTTTACGCCGTTTTCATCTTCAATGTAAATAGCAAAACCATCATTTGTTTCAACAAACTGCATCTTCACCGCAATTAGTCGTTTTGTTTTGTCTGCTTGGAGTTCTTTTGCAAACGCATAATCAAAATTGCGATAAATCATTGTTCCAACTTCAAGCCCATCGGTTTCAGAAGGGAATATCTTTTTTCCTTCAATCTTATTTATATTTGTGCCCAACAAATCATTTCGTGCATTGAAAAAACAGATCCCATCTCCATTGTGCAACGTTTCTTCCGTCTCAAGAATAAAGCAATTTCGTTCTATCTGTTCCACCTTCCCTAAATATGCACCGATAGATTTCGGCGTGTGTGGAGAAAGAATATCTTTACTCTGTCGTTGAATGAAGTGTTCAGTAAATCCGCGATTGAATGTTTTTGATGGATTGGGTTGAAATGCTATTATTGTTTTTCCCGATGATGCTCGTGCAAGTGAACCATCTTTTGCTATTATCTCATCAATTTTTTGTCTATAGAATGCTGTAACATTCTTTACATAGTTGATGTCTTTCAAACGACCTTCGATCTTGAATGAAGACACACCGGCATCAATTAAATCATGCAGATATTCAGAAAGATTTAAATCCTTGAGTGAGAGCAAATATTTATTCTCTTCAAGAATGCGTCCCGAACTATCTTTGAGTGTGTAAGGCAAACGACATGGTTGAGCACATTCGCCGCGATTTGCACTTCTCCCCTGCATCGCCTGACTGAGATAACATTGTCCGCTAAAACTAACACACAATGCGCCATGGATGAAAAACTCCAAGTCTATGCTTGTGTTCGCTCTAATTTCGTGTAATTGCTTTAGAGATAATTCCCGCGCTAGTATAACACGTTGAAATCCGACTTTTTCAAGAAATTGAATTTTCTTCAACGAATAATTGTGCGTTTGCGTACTGGCAAATAACGGAAGCGGCGGCAAATCAAGTTCCAACAATCCCATATCTTGAATGATTAGAGCATCTGCACCTGCCTCATACACAGATCGAACAAGAGCGAGCGCTTCATCTAATTCATCATCATACAATATCGTATTGAGCGTAATATAAACTTTTGCCCAGTAGCGGTGTGCATAGTTTACAAGTTTAGTGATATCATCTAACGAATTACCTGCAGCGGCGCGTGCCCCAAACTTTGATGCACCAACATACAATGCATCAGCACCATGATTGATTGCAGCTATGCCAGTTGCTAAGTTCTTAGCGGGAGAGAGAAGTTCTATACTACGGACGTGTTCTCTATTTTTCATTCAGCAATTTCCTCTACAGTAAGGTAGATAAACTTCTCCTTCCCCTCAAATTGATAGCGCAGAAAAACTTCCGTATATTTCAATATATTAATAGGAGAAATGTTTGCAGAACCAAGAAAATAAGGAATGGATTCCAACAAATCCTGACTATGATCCCAACAAGCCAATGCAGGTTGGCGGACAGGCAGTTATTGAAGGTGTAATGATGCGCGCGCCCGGTTCGGTTGCCACAGCAGTAAGAAGAGCAAATGGACAAATCGTAGTACTACAACAGAATTATAAATCGGTAACAGAAAAATATAAATGGTTGAATGTGCCCATCTTGCGCGGTGCAGTTGGGCTTATCGATATGATGTACATAGGTATTAAAACGCTCAACTTTTCTGCTGAGATTGCGATGCTTGACGTCGAAACTAAAGCGGGTAAAAATAATTCTGAGAATAAAACTAAATCTCAATCAAAGCTGGCACTTGTGGCAACGCTTGTATTTGCGCTCGCTTTTGGAATAGCTGTTTTCTTTATTGTTCCGTTATATCTTACAACCAAAGTATTCGCAATCGAACAAACTGCAATGATGTTTAACCTTGTGGCTGGCGCTATACGTATTACCATTTTGCTTCTTTACATGGCTGGTATTTCGTTGATGAAAGATATCCAGCAGCTTTTTCGTTATCACGGCGCTGAACATAAATCTGTATTCGCGTATGAATTGAAAGGTATACTCGTCCCAGGGTCCGTGACAAAATATAGTCGCTTTCATCCACGGTGTGGCACAAGTTTTCTCCTCATCGTTGCCTTTGTCGCAATTCTTTCCTTTAGTCTTCTTGATGCATTTATGCTGATCTTCCTTGCAAGAATCACTTTGCCAATCCGTCTACTGACACATTTACCTTTTATCCCTATCGTTGGTGGTTTGGCATATGAAATTATTAAATTCTCTGCAAAGCATGGAACGACTTGGTGGGGCAAAACATTGATCGCGCCTGGACTTTGGCTTCAGCATATTACCACGAAGGAACCTACTGAACCGCAAATAGAAGTTGCTTTAGTGGCACTTAAATGTGCCTTGGGTCAAGAAGATCCAACAAAATACATTCTACAACCTGATCCTGCAATTATTTCTTCATTCAAAGTATGATATTTGTATGATTGATAAGTTAGATAAAATATTCCAACGTTACGATGAAGTCAGCAAATTGATGAGCGATCCGGCAATTGTAGCTGATCAGCAGAAAAGTCGCGAATTGGGAAGAGAGTTTCATTCTTTGGAAATGGTTGTAAAAGCTGGGATTCGTTATAAAAAGGTTTATCACGATTTCAACGGCAGCAAAGAATTATTGGATTCTACAAGCGATCCAGAAATGAAATCGCTCGCACAGGAAGAATACGATCGGCTCAAGATTGAACTAGTTCTACTTGAAGAAGAGATGAAGATACTTCTTATTCCACCTGATCCAAACGACACGAAAAACTTTATTATGGAAATTCGTGCAGGCACCGGCGGTGAGGAAGCTGCAATATTCGCAGCAGATTTATACAGAATGTACACACGCTATTCGGAAAGAAAAGGTTGGAAAGTCGAGTTAATGGATTGGAACGAAACCGGCAAGGGCGGCTTTAAAGAAATTGTCTTTGCAGTATCTGGCGAAGGTGCATATGGAGTAATGAAGTACGAAAGCGGTGTTCATCGTGTCCAGCGTGTGCCGGAAACAGAAGCACAAGGACGTGTACATACTTCAGCAGCA
>JBEKLV010000046.1:0-14900 GCA_050008835.1 Bacteroidota bacterium
TGCACCTGTTCCAAGGAAGATTGCATTGAAACCCCACTCTTCTAAAAACTCATCGATGGTTGCTGTGCGCCCAACTAGAAAATTTGTTTCAATTTTTACATCTAACGACTTGATACGTTCTGCTTCTAAATCAAGAATATTGCGCGGAAGCCGGAACTCCGGAATACCATACCTCAGCACTCCGCCAACAGCATGTAATGCTTCGAAGATCGTCACTTGATAGCCAAGTTTTGCCAATTCCGCAGCGCAGGTCAGTCCTGCTGGGCCGGAACCAACGATTGCAACTTTCTCAGATCGTTTCTCATTAATAATAGGCGGAGTGAAAAGATTGTTTTTTAATTCATAGTCAGCGACAAAGCGTTCTAACTTTCCAATTGCAACAGGATCATGTTTCTTTCCAAGTGTGCAGACTAATTCGCACTGCTCTTCTTGTGGACATACGCGCCCGCAAATAGCGGGAAGGTAATTTGACTCGCGGATTTTATTTATCGCTCCGATATAATCTTTCTGATACACCAATTGAACGAATGAACGGATATCAATGTTGACGGGGCACCCTTCCTGACAAATGGGGTTTTGACATTCAAGACAACGCGCCGCCTCGACCAAAGCTCGTTCTTCATTTACACCAAACGAAACTTCAGTGAAATTACGATTTCGTTCTTCTGGATTTTGTTCAATGGAAACTTGCCGCGGAATTTTCATTCTCTCTGAGGGTTTCATCTTGTTCACTGTGATCATGAAGCCATCCCTTCTCTTTTGCATACATGTGGCTCCTCGAAGAAACGATCATTCGAAATCTTTTCCATATCCGTATAACTTCGGTTGCGTAGAAGCATTTCATCAAAATCAACTTCAGGCCCTTCAAACTCCGGACCATCTACACATGCGAACTTCATTTTACCGTTCACCATTACACGGCATCCGCCGCACATGCCTGTACCGTCCAACATAATAGCATTCAAACTTACCAGTGTCCGAACATTATAGGATTTCGTTAGATTCGAAACCGCTTTCATCATCGGCAGCGGACCGATAGCATAGACCATATTGATGCCTTGATTTGCATCGAGCAATTCTTTGAGTTGATCTGTAACAAATCCTTTTCGTTTATATGAGCCGTCGTCTGTTGTGATATAAAATTTATCTGAAATGTGTTCCATTTCTTGTTCAAGAATCACTAATTCTTTTGAACGCGCCCCAACAATTGTGTAAATGGTGTTATCAGCATCCTTTAACGCCTTTGTGATTGGATACAATTCTGCCGTACCAACGCCGCCGCCAACACAAGCAATCGTTTTGCCTGTTTCAATCGGTGTGGGGTTGCCCAACGGACCCATCACATCAATTATGAAATCGCCCTCTTTCTTTAAAGCTAATTCTTTCGTCGTCTTACCGATAGCTTGTACAATCAAAGTAATAGTACCGTCGTGGGGATTGCTATCAACAAGAGTGAGGGGAATACGTTCGCCAGTCTCTTCTACTCGAATGATAACGAAGTTGCCAGCTTTACGTTTCCGTGCGATGTAAGGCGCTTCAATCAAATACTTTGTAATTGTCGGTGCCAGAATTTCTTTTTGAATGATCCGATGCATTTTTTCTCTATTTTAATGAACATAGAAAACATCTATTCTGTTCCCTGAAAAACAATTGCGGAACCTTTTAATTCTTTGCTAAGCTCAATAAATGATATCTATATTCAACCATTCCTTTTTAATGTAATTGTCAATACTCTTAATATCTACATGAGTTGTCTGCACATTAGCGTTTATTAAAATAGTCTTGCCTTTAGGGGTATAATTCGGTACTTTTCTATATGTCAGGTGAGCCTGTTATGCAAATAACGGGCTTTGCTGTCTTTTGTAAGGAATAGATTTTATAGGTGCTTATATATAAATCCCGTTATCGCTTCGCTCAGCGGGATCCGTAATTTCACATATAACTTAATTTCGCTTAGTTCATTAAGTTATGTGAAATTGGGACATGGTGGCCATAGTTCAGTTGGTTAGAACGCCAGGTTGTGGCCCTGGAGGTCGTGGGTTCAAGTCCCACTGGTCACCCAAACGAGTTGTGAATTTCAAATGACAATTCAAAATTTCTCGCCCCTATCGTCTAGAGGCCTAGGACACGGGCTTTTCAAGCCTGGAACACGAGTTCGAATCTCGTTGGGGGCACTGAAGGTTAAAAGATTTCACAAGGAACACACTTCTCTGATTGACAAAGTGTAGAAAAGTCTGAACTTTCGTTCTACAATTTTCTACACTTGTAAAATCTCATCTGTAAAAGAACTCATTTCTGTTTCTCAACTGTCTGTTGATTGGATGGATGGTAATCGTCCTTCCATTCTCTGTCAAGCGGAATAAAATATTTTTAAAATATTTCTTGTAGTGGGTTGACAAATTGCTGCTTAGCCGTTACCATTGCACCCGCAATTAACAGAAGTCAAACATCATTTAATGAGTATCAACAATGGGTAACGGAAAAGAAACACCAGCAGTCAACCTCGAACAACTTATCGCCTCACAATCTGAATTGCAAAAAACAATTGGAGTGAAGCGAAAAGAACTAAAGGAAGTCGAGAAGAAAAATCGAGAAGTCAAATCTCAGATTGGCACAGTGTTGAATCTGCCGAAGGGCGTGAGCATAGCAATCAGACGGACTCAGGCATAATGTGAACGTTTTCAAGAAGGGCAATCGAAAGGTTGCCCTTCTGCATTTTAAAATAGAACACGAATATCCTCATCAATTTTACTTTTTGACAATGACCTTCCATTTATTTAAGTTTAAGCAACCCTTACTGTGAGGTTTAGTATATTTTGGAAGCTATCAACTTAAACACTCATTTCGTTTACAACAAACTTGAAAGTTCACATTGTCGCAACTTAGCTGCATCTGTCATATTAGATTTGGAAAGAACTTTAAAATATGGAAATAAGATTAAAAGCGAAGAGTAGTAGTAGACCGGAACCCTACTCTGTTTTGTTTATTTGGAACAACAAAACATTGTCTGTTAACTGCGATTGTCAGGCAGGCGAACTTGGGCAGCTTTGCAAACATAAACTAGCCTTCTTACAGAATGATAGTTCGATGCTTTTCGATTCTAAACAATCTGAAGAACTGAACAATGTTTACACTTGGGTTAAATCCACCTCTTTTTCCGATTTGCTAAACGAACTCGGACAGACTGAAAGGGAAACTGAAAAGGCTATTGCGAACGCTAAGAAGCAACTTTCTGCTGCTAAACACAAACTTGCACGATTACTTAAAGAAGGAATCAAGTAATGGATATAAATGCATTCCGCAATGAAAGAAGTCCAATATTGATAGCTACTTTCCTTGATGGTTATACTGTCGGGTGGCGTTTCGCTGTTCCCGAAGCATTCAAAGATGCCCTAGATATAAAATCTACTCCGAGACAAATTGGGAATCGCAGTGTCAACGTTATTACTCAAGGAAAATTATTTAATTTTAACCAAGGTTCCATTCTCTATGATACACGTTTGGCTTATGACCTTGAATGGGGCGAAGCATTGAAACACATTAAACTCTCTCTCCAAATTGAGGAAGTCAAACCTTCCCAATGTATAGTTTCTGAGACCATCGAAATTGAATCAAAAGATGTTAAGGCAACAGTCAAAGGCAGAAGTGAATCAAGCAAGCCCCAAGAAAAAACACTTGACGGCTTAATAATCAAAAAGGAACGGATGGATTACGGTTTAATAAAATTTAAACTCTATCGTCCGAACAAAAATAAAAGTGCTATCGAAGTAGTTGATACCATCGAATGTGACCAAGAAGAATTCGTTGCCCTTCTTCAAACAGGAACGGTGCGCACGAAGGATAATAAAATAAGAGATTTGTTCAAGGAATATTCAAAAGAACCTTAAATGCCGGCTTACTAACAATTCGATTTGCTGAAATGAGTAATGATACTTTAAGTATGGTTGGCGGAGACGCATTGCAGGATTGGTAATCACCAGAATGAACTTGTTTCGTTTGATACAATTTGAAAGTTATCAGTGCTTCAGAATAGCCGCCATCCAATAGGCGGCAGAAACAAATGGAGATGCTATGCCCGGAATATTGATGCATGCAAATATCGACTGGATACATTACCATCAAAAGCATTCTATTGGCAAACGTGTTGTATTTTATGTTAGCCTCAAAAGGAAGTCTTATGGTCATAATTATCTATTTTGCATATTGGGAAAACCGCGCTCTATCTATGCTTATGGCACAATCGTCAATCAAGAAGAGATTCATCAGAAAGATGCATGGGCAAAGTATAGTACAGCCCTCGGAGCAAATACTGAAATTGAATGGGTAGAACAAGCATCAAAAGTACTAGAATATAGTGAACGTAAATACGATAGTAATATTCTTGCAATTGTACTAGATAATTTTCAGATATTTCCGAGACCTGTCACGCTGAGCGAGGTGGGTATTCCAAGTACGAATTTCCGTTCTATGAAAAATGTTTCTGATGTATTTACGACTAATATCCTTTCGCATCTTCCGGAAGAGGAATCTCCTAGCGAAAAGAACGAACCTCCACCGGTAGAACCAGAAAGAGAAACAATTATAGAAGAAAGAATTATTCGTGATACAAAAATTTCCATTGAAATAAAGAAACTCTATCAATATCGTTGTCAACTTTGTAATTATCGCATAGAATATGGTAATGGGCAATATTATGCAGAAAGTCATCATATAAAACCATTAGGCTCTCCTCATAATGGACCGGATTCACGCGATAATATCCTCTGTGTCTGTCCAAATTGTCATGCAAAGCTCGACCTTGGAGCGATAGAACTTGACACCAAAAAAATCAATAATTATATCAATGAGCATCCTATAAATAATGAGTACATCGAATATCACAATACTCGTAGATACAAGAAATAAAATATTCCACCGCCTAACCTTGCCCGCTCAATCTACCGAATGAGGTCGCCTCTTATTCTTCCTATCATTCAAATTCATTCACTGCTTATTCTTTCTTTTTTGCCTTCACCATTTTGATTTGATTTCTTAAACTGGTGATGGTGTCTTGCTGAATTCGCAATCTATCTTTTAGATGCTGTATGAGGTTATCCTTCCCTGTAATTTCATTATCATTCATTTCTTCTGCGAGCTTTCGCTCGGCGATAGATAGATTATTCAGGATATAATGTTTGATAATATCTGCGAGCTTGATTGCTTTGCCAATCTCTTCATTTTTAGAACTACTGTTCATCGCATTTCTCCGTTTAGTATAAATATTTGAGAAGTCTTTTTCCCATGGCGAATTCCGACCTCGGAAGGCTAATGAGCGTGGTCACCGTATTATTCCATTTTTACTTTTTCAATCTACAAGAAATTTTGCCCTCCACCCCCTTGTCAATATTCTTTCATACTGAAGTTGAAAAAGAGAGTCGAAGTGTAAACGAGGTGACCGTCAAAACCGAACGAGGTCGGCTTATGAGAGGGTTTTTCATCGGGGGTCGTGTTCTGAGAAGGTCAGACGAAAACAAGTAGATTCCTGATAGTTCAGAACGAGTTAGTGCGGGTTACAAAACTAAATGTTTTGTAATTACCGTTGTTTTTGACGTAAATTCACTCTTTTTAGTTGGGCTGTAGATAGAAATGATGATGGAATGACAAGATTTTGATGGTTTCCACTGTCTAGGGGCTGGCGGTGATTCTATGTTGCAGAGTATCTTGTCAGAGCTTTTCCATCGAATATTTCAGATTCAGATTCGGCAAATCATCTTTCAGCTTGTCCCTGACGGCAGATTCAATCTTGGTTATGTCAGATGTTTCATCCGCCACGAAACCATCACTCACAAGTAGATACACTTTAATACCAAGACTCTTCAGCACCTCGAATGTCGTTTGGATAATCAGCGCCTCGTAACCAAAAACGATATGAGAGATAAGACTGTTCTCTCTGCATTTCTGTCTTTTTCCATTCACTGTTTCGTATAGTGAAACACTTTTGCCCAACACATTAACCAGCGTCTTGCCTCGTGGCATATCTGCATTGCTGAGAATCTCTTCAAATAATATTTTTCGTTCAGCAATAATATCTTTTATGAAATCATCTTTTAGAAATTCTTCCGTTAATGATTTACTCTTGAATACTTCAATCAATCCAGTTTTGTATTTACTGAACCCGCTGGTTCGTGTTCCAACACCGTAGAACAAAGCATTCAGCGCCCCTTTTATGTCCTTGACAGAAGTATCATACTTCTCTGATAAATCTTCTCGAATCTTTTTCTTGTTCTGTAAATACTTTTCCATCGCTGGAACAGCCACATTGTATTTCTTTGCCAGCGACACATAGATGGTAGGCGTTGAGGCTTCCATATCATAGTCATACATATTCTGATTTGAGAGAGCGATGCGCCGTATTCTCTTACCAATCGTATTTTGAAGATTATATCCGATACCTACAATCCTGCCATTGTCTGTTTCAATATATATCTGTGGAAATGCTTTGTGTTTTAGACTCAATCTTCTCAGTGTGTAGAGCTTCCACAAACTCTGCAACCGCACTTCTCTACCACCTCTGTCATATATTCCAACGCCAAAGCCATTCTTTTCTAAATCTATTCTTTCATCTCTTGGCACTGGCTGAGGCGTCATGATTTTTAGAATTCTGTTTATATATACGTCCAGCAAATCAACATTGACAGGCACGAGTCCATCTATGCAGATGGTAGATTTAATTCTCTTATGATTTTCATCTGTCGTGAGTATGCCGTATTCTATCTTGTTGATAACCCGATTATTATCAGATACCCATTCAGCCGAAGTGTCTTTGGTCGATGAAATGAACTCTAGCAACTGTTGAAGAACAGATTCTTTCAGTTTATAGGCTCTGGCAATACTCTTCTTTTTGATATACCCTGAAGATGTAAAGAACATTTCAACGATGTGTAAATAATTTCTCTTCAGTTCGCTCTTCAGAAAATCCACAGACATCGAACTGGCCTTGATGAAATCAATGAACTCCGCATCATCTAGTTCGGTTGTGCCTTCATGTTTATTTGATATGAGTATCACCTTTTCGATGATACCAGAGAGAGAATCCAAAATTGATGGTTGAAGATACTTCTGCCCGGCGTAATACATTTCAATAAATTCTCTGGCGAGGCACTTCGTGGTGATTTTCGTTTTGGGTTTGAAACTCTTCGAGGTCTTCATCATAGTCTAATATCTGGCATTATCTCTTATTGGGCAATTCTAATTATCTTGGAAATACCCTAGTAGGGAAATACTCCTAGTAAAAAACACTACTGCAACTATATACCACAGAGCCACTGGGCACATACCATTTATAAGTGATACGCCATGTTTTCTGAAAGCTCATAAAAGCCCTGATATTATTGTTTATTATTCACTTCCGACTACTGAATATTCATTAGATTTGAAAACCCGTTTGTTGCCAAACCATCGGCACGATGGTCTTTCACAATAGGCACTCCGGTAGACTATAATAGAGAGTGAAAATCTCCATTGCAGCGCAGCAGAATCAAATATATCTCGAAAAAATCCCCCAGGGGGCTTATACCATTTATAAGTGTCACGCCGATTTCGAAGAAATCGCATAAAGACATTGATTTCATTGGTTTTTATCGTGTTCAAGTCTGGGACTATTGTTAGATTTGAGATTATCTTACTTTTACTCCGCGCGATTCAGCTTCTTGGACTGAATCAAGAGAGAGTCTAATATGCCATTTTTGACGTATTATAGGGCTTTTTGCATGTCTTCCAGTGTATCATTATCCGGATATTTCTATATTTGACATATCATTTGAACGAATTAACATCTCCAACAAAAGTATTTTCACTGAACGCAGAATAGCCAATAAAGACGGCGCTTTTATGCGCATAATAATTTTTAAAATCCTAGCGTTTGGACATTCAAAAATATATTTATAGGTGATTAGGTCATCAAGCCTATAGAATCAATCATTATAAACGAAAGTTACTTATATGCAAACAGAAGTAGTAGACAACGCTGATGCAATCACTGCACCACAATCAGAACCCCCCGTAAAAAAATATACAGACGGCTTTTTCCGATTCATGACCGATGAAGATTGCGCCCTGTATCTTGAACAAGTTGATACCTACAACCGATATAAAAAAGAGATGCGAAAGCAGAAACGCAAACGCAACAAGATGTTAAAAGAAAAATTCGGTATGAATTATTCTCGTCATAAATTTTTAACAGACTTCCCGTTGTGTTAGAAGCTACGTAATCAAACAATTAATGAAAAAGAAAGTGAGATAAGTTATGACACGCAATTTCTATAAAATACCGCCAAAATTAACAGTAGAAGAACGAAAACGACTCGCAGAGCTATACGAGATTTTCAGACGCGAACAAGAGTCTGCCCTGCGCCAAGACGAAGAAGAGCAAGAAGATAAAGACTATAGTGAACGTTGATTTCGTTTGATTCAGAGTGCGATTGCATTTCAGCGCCGCACTCTGAATCACTGTCTTTACTACATTAGATTTTCATTCTCTGCACTGCCTCGTGCAGTAGGTTCGGCATCACGCTGGCATAATGTTGTTGTGTAACCTGAACACCTGAGTGACCTAAAAGTTTTGATACGGTAAAAATGTCCGTGCCTGTTGAAAGACACAATACAGCGAATGTTGAACGTAAGGTATGGAAGTGTATCTCTTCTGACATTCTTGCCTTTCTGACACAATTCTTGAATTGATGTGAAACGTATATTCTGCTCAGTATTGTATCATTCAATTTACCGAAAACATATTTTCTTCCGGCATCGAATCTCGCAGATAGTATTTCTACTACCGTATCATTCAATGGAATGATACGTTCACGTCCAGATTTCGTCACAAAGTCATCGCTGTTCGATACGACCAATTGCTTCTTTTCAAGGTCAACGACCTTCCACTGTAGATTTAATATTTCAGATATTCGCATTCCAGTGAACGCTGCGAACAGTATAATATCCTTCAGCATTTTCGTCTTGGCAAAACTGATAATCTTTCGCAATTCATCTTTCGATAGATACTGAGGTGATTTATATTGAACTTTGATTGACTCAGACTTAGAAAATGGATTTGTCTGAATGATGTCCTGCCGAATGGCTTTGTTGAACAGGGCTTTTCCAACTCGAAAGAAAATATTCACTGTATGCGGTGAGATACCTCGTTCAACGTGAAACGATTTGAATTTCTCAATATCAGTGACCGTGTATTCATTCAACGGCTTATCGCCTAACACTTGGATAAATGACTTGAGCGCCCTGTTGTATATACCAACCGTTTGTTCTCGAAGATTATTTGCCTGTAATAAAACTACAGTCAAGTATTGAGACAAGGTAGGCACGACTGCTTTATCTTCAGCTTTGATGTCAAACGTTTTAATGAAGAGAAAAGCATCAGATTTGGTGGTAGCTTTCGTTGTCCGCCAACGAATTCTACCGTTTATCTTTTGGCCTGCGTAATAAATTCCATTGTTACGTTTTGTTAAATAAATCTTGTCTGTAGATAACATTGCAGATTCTCCTTCTTCTACAATTCTTTCTACAGATGAAATTTACTGTCGTCAAAGTTTCGTGTTCACCAGATTCTTTGTTAGAATTTTACGCCCCCTTTTCGTCTTGTGATAACGCGGAACACATTTTTTTCAAGCCTGGAACACGAGTTCGAATCTCGTTGGGGGCACACACTTCTCATTGAAATCAGCGGATTTCAAATCATCCACAGAATAATATTGTATAAAACTCCTAAGCGAGTTATACAATTTTTATAGGCCTTCTTAGACTCTCTTACAGCAACATTTTCATTCACTTCTAATCAAAAAGGTGAGTATATGTTGCAAACAAAGTTTTACATCACAAAAAGAAGAAATGGTTTCTATTACATCTGTATTAAATATCCAGATGGTAGGGCTGGTTGGAAGACAGGTTGGAAGTCAACTAAGTGTAGAAGGAAGCCTGAAGCTTATAACTTCTTAAAAACTTACGAAGAAACTCTCGCTACTTCTAAAGACACTCATGTCCCTTCATTTTCCGAGTTCCTCAAGACCTACAAGTCAATTCAGTCATCAGTAATCAGAAAATCGACTATTGAGCTATACACAAAATTAGCCGATAAGTTCGTAAAACTGAATTCTGATAAACCTCTTGACACCTATACCTCTCTTCAATTTGAGCAATCACGAGCCCAAGAAATAGCTAGTGGTATATCGGTCACACGAATGAATATGTATACCAGAACAATCAAAGCACTTTTCAATTTTGCCTGCAAACAGAATATTATCAGTAGTAATCCATTTGAGAACGTAAAACAGATTAAGCAACCGAAATCTACACCATCATATTTTTCGTTTTCTAATTTAGAGAAGATAATATCTCTAACAGACAATCAATTGCTGAAAGGCATTTTCCTCTTTGCTTTCTTCACAGGAGCAAGAATCAGTGAAATATTGAATCTTAGATGGTCAGACATTGACTTTAAAAACAATCAAATACGGATAAGTAATAGTGATGATTTTATTACGAAATCGGGTAAAGAGAGAGTTATTCCTTTCCATCAAAAGGTTCAAGAACTGTTTTCAACAATGGGTAAGTCTACTGAATTTGTCTTTGTGAAGAGCCATAATCACAGATACAGTAGAGCATATGTGACTCACAGATTTAAACATTATTCCAGAAAAGCTGGTCTTCCCGAGAACATTCATCTCCATAGTTGCCGACATTCTTTTGCTTCTCTCTGTGTTCAATCAGGTGTAGACTTATATGCCGTGAAAGCTTTGCTTGGTCATTCTAATATCACAACGACTGAAATCTATTCGCATTTATCGCCTTCACATCTACAGTCTGCGATTAATAAGATACAGGTTTAAAACAAATACTATTAATAGAGCGAAGCTAACTTTTTGAATTGGCTTTTAACTTGAAGATTGACTACCATTGTTATATCCATCTATCCGGTTTTTACTTCTCTCGAATATTTCGTTGTTATAGAGGTGTAACATGAAATCTGGGAGTTTTTATTTCTTTCTTCTATTCGCATCATCCACGTTTTATCAATCATTTGATACCATCACTTTTACCATAAATATTATTCCACTATCTTCAGCATCATAGGATGATGATATGATAAGTTTAAAACTGTTAGATATTTGACATACAGAATAGAATACAAAATTCATTTTTTAAATTTAGATTTCAACAATTCATTCATACCTATGAAAAGTGCTCAATGTGTGGATAGCGGGCTTTGAACAAAATACTCTTCAAAAAGATTGAAATCGTTATGTAGCAATTAATCCCTCACCTCATGAAAGGAGTACTATATGAAAAACATTTTCCGATTCCTCTTTGTGGTGGTTTGTTTATTTACCACTACGGTTCCACTGCATGCCCAATGGGTCAAAATCATTAACATCAATGGTCTTGGTACGGGCTTTGCTGTCTCCGGCACGAATCTCTTTGCTGGGTCTTATGGCGGCGGTGTTTTTCTTTCCACTAACAACGGCACAAGCTGGACTGCGAAAAGTAGTGGTTTGACGGATTCCAGTGTTGCTCCACTCGTAGTTTCCGGCACGAATCTCTTTGCCGGGACCAACAAAGGTGGAGGTGTCTTTCTTTCTACAAACAACGGGACAAGCTGGACTGCGGTCAACAGCGGCTTGACGAATCTATATATCCGTACTCTTGCCGTCTCCGGCACAAATCTCTTTGCTGGGACTGATGGCGGCGGCGTTTTTCTTTCCACTAACAACGGTACAAGCTGGAGTGCGGTTAATACTGGCTTGACGGATACTTATGTCAATATGCTCCTTATTTCCGGCACAAATCTCTTTGCTGGGACTGACGGCGATGGCGTCTTTCTTTCCACTAACAACGGCACAAGCTGGAGTGCGGCCAATACCGGCATAACGAAGGAATATATCCGTGCTCTTGCTATTTCAGGCACAAAACTTTTTGCAGGGACTACTGGCGACGGCGTTTTTCTTTCAACTAACAACGGTACAAGTTGGACTGCGGTGAATACCGGCTTGACGAATACTTATGTCTGGCCTCTTGCCGTCTCGGGTACAAATCTCTTTGCAGGGACTGACGGCAACGGTGTTTTTCTCTCAACCAATAACGGCACAAGCTGGAGTACGGTCAATACAGGTTTGGGGAACACTAATGTCTGGTCTCTTGCCGTCGTCGGTACGTATCTCTTTGCCGGGACTGATACCAACATATACCGACGACCCTTATCGGAGATGGCCACATCAGTGAATAGATTGCCGACTGACCTGCCAAGCCATTTCAGCCTTGACCAAAATTATCCCAATCCTTTCAATCCATCAACGACTATTTCCTTTAGTCTTCCAACTAAAGCATTTGTATCACTGAAAGTATATGATGCTTTGGGAAGAGAAGTATCTACAGTATTATCTGAAGAGTTGGTTGCCGGGTCATACTCTCGGCAATGGAACGCTGCAAGTTTGCCAAGTGGAATATATTTTTATCGTTTACAAGCTGGTTCATTTACAGAAACGAAGAAACTGGTTTTGCTGAAGTGAAGCAATAAAATCAAAACTATTGGCACAAGCCGACCCCATTGTGGTCGGCTTTTTTGTTTCCTCTCTAATACCATCTCATTTACAGTCAGCGGTTGATAAAATACAGGTTTGAAGCACATACAATCAAATTCAAGGTTGATGAGACTTGATTTAAGTAAGAATTCGTGACTATCTTTTAATTGCTTAATAAACAATTACAGGAGGTATAGATGATTATAGGTCATATTTATTGGAATAACCAAAAGGTTACTATTCTACGGTGTATTGATAATACTTTGGGTAAAGAATTGGTTGAGATTGTTGATTTACAAAAAAATCAATGCTCGGTTCCACTCCGAGAGTTAAAACTTAAGCGGCAAAGTAGAAATGTTAAAAACAAACCTATGATAAACTGAGCTAAACAAGTGTGTATCGACTCACTATCAGATAAAGCCGACCCTAATAAGGTTGGCTTTTTTGTTTTTTGAATGAGAACATTAGAATCGCTACTTTTTCAAAAATATTTGTAGACAAAATTGCGAACAAAGACGGGGTAACCAAAAAAGGGAGCCACAAATGGGAACGCGCTTCTCGTGGACAGGGAGGAATTCCTGCCCGCCTGATTACAGGCGGTCGGGCGGGGAACCCTCGACACATGGATTTTCAGATTGATCCTGTGTTAAATTTCTATCGAAACCGAAAAGAATTCTTTACTTTTACCATCATTTCATGAACACAGTGTTAGTCCCGCATTATTTAGAAGCTTATATCCCCTACTATCATATTTTCCTAAGGAACGAGATAATCCGCAGATCGAGGGTTCGAATCCCTCCTCCGTCACGGGAAAGGCCGATTCTGAAAAGTTTCGGCTTTTTTTTACCCCGAAATGAATCCATAACCCGGGTTATCTATTAATTATTTTCATATGCACTTTAATAATCTCAGGATCAAATATTATGTGCTAGCCGTATCGTTGAGGAAACAGACTATTGAATAAGATTCGTTGCATGCTTGTTGCATCTGAAAATGAAACTATGTACTATTTCTTCAAATAGTCGGAAAATAATATCGTGAAATCACAGCGAAAGACATTTCTTTATCTTTTCTTCCTTACCAGAATTTTTCTAATGCCACCTGCCTGGTCCCAATCCTATGGAGTGATTGTGGGCGACATACGAATTCAAGCTCTTTCAGAAAATCTCATCAGGATCGAGCAAAAAGGACCAAAAGGATTTGAAGATCGTAACACTTTTACCGTGGTTGATCGTAACTGGCCCGGGACGTTAATTGAGATTCAAAAAGAAGAAAATCAGACAATCCTCACAACCTCTAAATGCATGATTGAAATACAAGATCACGCTCACTCACTGGAAGGCATTCTCATTCGTTTAAAGAATGGGAAAACCCAATATCAATTCACGGGAATGCCAGTCGCGAGCTTTTTTCCTGGACCTGCGAGCGATAATCAATTCTGGTTTCTCGCCGATAGCCCACGATTGATTCCACCTGAATGGGGTGCGACACCGCCACCGGAAAAATTTTATAATCATCCTTCCTCAGGTTGGGACACAACCAATGACGCGCAGGATGTATATATTTTTCTTATTGAACAAGGACATTATAATACTTTTAGGAGCGATTTCTTAAAACTCACAGGACCGACTCCTATACCTCCGCTTTTTGCTTTTGGTTTGTGGAATAGTCGTTATTTTGCATATACAGAAGAGTCAGCACTCCAGATCATCGACACGTACCGGAAAAAGCAAATACCTTTGGATATGTTCGTCATCGATACCGACTGGCGACTCGGTGCTTCACACGGTTATGCCGTGAATGAGACATTATTTCCTGATATGAAAAGATTTATCGATAGAGCGCATGAGAAGCATGTGCGTCTTATGTACAACGATCATCCTGAAGCACAAACCGGATCGGCGTTGGATCCAGTAGAAATTCAATACCGGTGGAACGGTCTTACGAGTCTCTTGAAGAAAGGTATCGATGTCTGGTGGTATGACCGCAACTGGTCCACCGGTCTCCACGAACCGATGCACGGTATCAGTAAAGAAGTCTGGGGCATGCGCCTATATCATGATATTGCAGAAAAATTTCATCCTGACAGGCGACCTTTGATTATGTCAAATGTGGATGGCATCGATAATGGATTCTGGAATACACCGTCACATCCTGCATCTCACCGTTTCCCTATCTGGTGGACAGGCGATCAAAAGTCCCGATGGGAGTATCTCGAAATGGGAGTAGCCAACGGTATCAATAGCGGCATCTATCGTATGATGCCCTATGTTAATGAAGATCTGGGAGGGCATACATCGGGAAACCCGGAACCCGACCAGTATGTACGATGGGTTC
>JBEKLV010000047.1:0-14622 GCA_050008835.1 Bacteroidota bacterium
TTCCGGTGAAGAAAAAAAAGGAAGAAGAAGTAGTCCTGACAAAGTAAACGGGGTAATACCGTAGGGGCACATCATGTTTACCCGCTGTTTGTTGCCCGCCATGTTGTGTGGAGGGCTTGGCGGGATGTGCCCTTTTAATAAATGGGTGTGACCTTAATCGACCGCATTTCAGTTATGCCCGCGAAAGCGGGCATCTTACTTATACCGACAAGAGATTCTCGCTGACCCTTCGACAGGCTCAGGGCAATTGCGGGAATGAAAAATGAAAATGCGTCCTACACTCAGAATGATAAAATGCGAACACCCTGCTTCTTCAAAAAGAATTGCACTTAGTACTTAATACATCTAATTTTGAAATAGATATCAAGAAGAGTGCAATGCAAACAAAAATCACACTTATCAACCATGCAACTTTGCTAATCCAGATCGGGGATACAAATATTATCACCGATCCAATTTATGCACGATCGATAGGATGGATTGCGTCGCGTATGCAAAAAGCCGGTATTCCTTTTGAAGACCTTCCGCAAATCGATATTATCCTCATCTCTCATAATGATTACGACCATCTGAATACCCGTACACTACGCAAACTCCGCAAGCGGCACCAATCGCCCATTATCGTCCCGCTAGGTGATGCGAAGTATGCATACGATGCAGGTTTTATATCGGTCATCGAAATGAACGAATGGGATATTCATGAGTACGGTCAACTCCGGATTACATGTGTTCCGGCAAAACATAAGGGTAATCGTGCACCATTCCAGCGTGACAAACGATTGTGCTGCGGCTATGTTATCGAAAGTCCGCACAATACAATTTATTTTGCCGGTGATACCGGCTATTCTGCTCACTTCAAAGAAATTTCATCTCGATTTACTATCGATGCGGCTCTTCTTCCCATAGGCGCATATAAACCGCACAACTGGTTTAAAGATATCCATCTCAATCCGCTCACAGCCATCCAGGCTTTCATCGACCTCAAGGCCGGCATGTTAATACCGATGCATTGGGGAACATTTAAGATCAGTGATGAACCTCTTCAAGAACCACCTCTGCTCCTTCAGGAAGAAGCGAAACGTATCGGTATTTCAGATAAAATTCGCATTCTGAAAAACGGTGATGCTGTGCAACTCTGAGTATCAAAGAGAAACATTTTTCGAGACAGGATTCATCCGCGGGGCACATCAAGTTTACCCGCCGTGTGCTTGCCCGCCATGTTCTGTGGATGGGTTGGCGGGATGTGCCCTTTTTTAATTAATTGAGTGCGGCAGCGCATCGCTTGTCTTGTTATGAGGAAGTGATATTTATATTGAGGTTGAATTACCTTTTATATACATTTCTGCAGATGCCGCATGGCATTAGGGGCTACATCATTTTATAAGATCATATGCATAACTTAAGTAACACCATCAGCGTGTTTTTATCTTATGCTATATGAAAATAGCGGCACAGTTGTATAACCATTGAAGCCATTTCGAAAATATTTTTTGAGGGAGATGTGCTTATGATTTGTCCTAAATGTTCAAACCAAATTCCAGATTCCTCAAAATTTTGTCCTGAGTGCGGTCATCACCTTCCTGCTTCCTCCGATTCTTCTTTAGTTGAGAAAGATAGAAGTAACCTGCTCCAGAAGTACATTCCATCAGAACTTGCCAAAAGGATCATCTCTGCGGGTAAACAAATTGAAAGCGAGCGGCGGCTCGTCACGATCTTGTTTGCAGATGTCACGGGATTCACAGCGATGTCAGAAAAACTTGATCCAGAAATTGTCTCCGATGTTCTCAATGATTGCTTTAAAGGTCTCATCTCAATTGTCTACAAGTACGAAGGCGTGATTGATAAGTTTATCGGTGACGAGATTATGGCAATCTTCGGAGCTCCCATTGCGCATGAAAATGACCCCGAACGTGCGGTTCGCTGCGCGAAAGAGATGTTAGAATACATCAACCGCTTCAATACTTTGAGCCCAATCGCTTTACCGGTTCCACTCGGGCTGCACATTGGAATGAACACAGGAATGGTAGTGGCCGGCAATGTGGGAAGCGATTTACGAATGAATTATTCGGTCATCGGTGACACAGTAAACTTGGCCAGCCGCCTCGTGGACGGTGCTGACAAAGGTGAAATCGTGATCAGCGACGACACATTTCGCAACGTATCCTCTCTTATCGACACGGAAGAACCGAAATTTATAGAAGTCAAAGGAAAAACCGAACCGGTCAAAGTCTACAAAGTTCTTTCTTTAAAATCTGATATTGATCCAGGCACGAGGATTCTTCAAGAGAGCTCTATTGTAGGCAGAGAGGCCGAAATAGCAGTGTTGAAAACGGCGCTGGAACGTGTTGTAAGTAAGAAAGAACAGCGGGTATTTATCCGGGGAGAAGCGGGAGTCGGAAAAACCCGTTTGAAGCTGGAGCTTATCAAATTAGCAAAATCTCTTGGTGTAGTAGTTTTTGAAGGAAAATGCTCAAGCTTTGAGCTGAACACACCGTATTATCTCTGGACAACACTGCTCAAGAGCATTCTTCAACTCAGCCCTGATGCCGGAGAGAGCGAGACAAAAAAAAGCCTTCACGATATTTTGCAGATCCTTTCACTGGAAAAACATGAGCCCTATCTTGCAACACTTCTCTCATTGCGTTATGAAGAAATTCTTCTTGAAGAGGATAAGGAACGGAAGCACCGGATCTATGAAGGACTGAAAGAGCTGATTCGTGCACTTGCAAAACGCAGAGTATCGGTGTTTTTGCTGGAAGATGTTCATTGGATTGACAAGTTCTCGCAGGATCTTTTAGACTATCTAACCTCCGGGCAGGACCTCGCACCTGCAATGTTTGTTCCGTTATTCAGAGATGAATATATTCAAGCAAAAGGCCTGATAGCAAAAGGTGGAGAACTTATAGACTTGAATCGTCTTCCGATTTCGGATGCATTGAAATTAATGTGTTTGAGACTTGCAGTAGATGAAGTACCCTTGAATCTTGCTGATGTTCTTTACAAGCGATCTGAGGGAAATCCGTTTTTCATCGAAGAGCTGGTCAAGACACTGATCGACAAGAATGTTGTCTCCGTCAAGAAGCGGAAACTTAATATTGTACAGAGAGATTTTGAGAGCGCATTGCCCGGAACGGTCCAAGGTGTCATCATGGCGCGTATCGACCGCCTCGAAGAACGGCTTAAAGATGTGCTCTTCAGCGCATCCGTTATTGGAAGAGAGTTCAATAAACAACTTTTGAAAGAAATCCTGAAACAAGCGGAAAAGGTTGATCCTTCATTAAAAGATTTGGTGTCCCTAGAGCTTGTGCTTGAAAAAGAGGAAGCAAAAGAGTTTGCATATTTGTTCAAGCATTATCTGATACAAGAAGTTGCATACAACACTATCCTTCAGAAGAAGAGAAAGGAAATTCATGCATTGATCGCCAAAGCGATCGAAAAGATTTATGCTGATAAACTGAAAGAGTTTTACGAAATCCTCGCGTTTCACTATGAGCGAGCTGAAGAATGGGAAAAAGCGGCTGATTATCTAAGTCGTGCGGGAAGGAAGGTAGGCGAAGCATTTAGTAAAGACGAATCTCAAAATTTCTTTGTGCGAAAGGATCAGGCTATGGAAAAACTCTTTTCTTCAGGAAGGGGCCGTCGAGGCCTGCTGGGTATTTTCTCAGGCTTCATGGGAATTATTTCAATCGCTGTCGGGGTACTTTTTTGGGCCTTGACCATCAATTGCATCACTTTCTTGATTACGGGCTATCCCATTAAACCCCTGGAATCTCCCCTCTCAAAAGGGGAAGTACTAACATCGTACTCAGCATTATTTCTCTTATTGGATGCTATCTTAATAGCATTCTTTGGATATTTATCGATCAGGGTGAGCAGGATATTTATGCGCGGGACACCTCGGTTGTATGAATTACTCAGCGACCAAATCAGGATCCATTTTAGTGCCAAGAAAGTTCTGACAATTCCTTTCGGGGATATTGAGATAATAGGTTTTTTAAAAAATCCCAAATCGGATCATAAAGGAATATGGGGAAACCTGAAGCAACTAAAAGACTTCCACAATTCATATCCCCAACTTTTATTAAACTGTCTGAGGTATACGGTAGGAAGATTTTCGGCCCGATTTAATTTCCTGAAAGGTTCCGATCTCATACAACCCGAGAGATTGATCTTCGCAACGAAAGGCGGTGAAATTCATATACGACGGAAAACCGGCGCCACCGGATTTCTTTTCAGGTTTTCGGCAGGCACTAAACGAGATATTGCTCTTACTCCGTCGCATCCCGGAGAATTCTACGAGCAGCTAGATATTGCATTGAAAAAATGGAAACGAAGCAACGGCATTCAAGTATTTGAAGAAAAGGAAACCGGAAAGGATCGCGGACAGCCGCTTCTCCATTTAAAACCAAATATTGGCTCTATTTTTGGGATGATGTCTGTAAATAGTATGGTTATTATTATGTGTTTTTTCATAGCGTTTGTTGGTACGATAGCAAATTTAAACCTTCATCAACTTGGGCCCATAATTCTTATTTCTCTTGTTTCTCTTTTCTATGTTATATTCCCGTTTGTCATACTACATAAATTTCGAATAAAAACAATTCAGTTCTATAATGCTGTTGAGTACAAAATCTATAAAAATTGTATAGAATACGGTTTTCCAGAGAGAGACTGGAGACGACTCTGGTTTAATGAAATAGTCAGCTTCGAGCTTTTGCAAAGCAGGTATCAAAAGAGGCGCAATAGCGGGACTATCAAGATACGAACGAATAAGGCTGTTATTCAATTTGCATCTAATCTTGGTACGTGCGAATATATCCCTGACATTGAAAAAGCTCCGGAAGTTTTGGTAGAGTTAAACAATTTGCTAAAACAAGCGAGAGAAGCTAACATTAAAAATCAAATCTAAACCAAAGATCTTGCGCTTGCAATTTCGATAGAAGCTTCAGAGTGAATATGCTTTTCCTTTGGATACACTACGATGATTTTGATCATAAGAGGCTCGCAGAAGAATTGATTGATGGCCATATTTTTAAATTGCGCGGGCGGTGCGGCAACGCATCGCCTGTTTTGTTATGGGGAATGCAAAAACCATTGCAAACAAGGAGAGGTTTGGCAGATTAGAAAAGCTACAGTTTTTACAAATCCCTTAATGGTTAATCTCAATTTACACAAGAGACGATCTATTCGGTTGCAGGATTATGATTATTCTCAGCCTGGGGAATATTTTGTAACGATATGCACTTGTAATCATGAATATATGTTTGGTGAAATTGTTGATGAAGAAATACGGTTGAACGAGTTAGGAAAGATTGTGCAGGAGGAATGGTCGCGGACAGCAGAAATACGTGAGAATGTTGAATTGGATTCATTTATTGTAATGCCCAACCACATTCACGGTATTATCGTATTGACCGAACCCGGTAGGGGCACGTTGCGACGTGCCCTTGTAGGGGCGAATTGCCATTCGCCCCAGAATTGTCATTCGTCCCAGGCGAAATCACATAACAATTCATCCAACAACGGGGCGTATATCGATACGCCCCTACAAAAGACAAAATTTTGTTCGTCATCAGGAACAATTGGTGCCATTATTCGTGGATTCAAATCTGCAGCAACAAAACGTATAAATGAATTGCATTCCACTCCTGGGATTCCTGTTTGGCAGCGCAATTATTATGAACACATCATTCGTGATGACAAAGAACTCGATAATATAAGAGAATATATCGCTAACAATCCTTTAAAATGGTTATTAGAAAAAGAAATTCCCGATAATTTCATGGGAACTTTGACGTGAGGGGATTCTAAAACCCATTGCAAACAATATTCTGTAATGGTCTTTTGACACTGAAAACCCGCAATGCAGGATGTCTGTCACATCATCCTTATTTCCCAGTAAATTATTTGGATAATCATTATTTACTTACTTAAAATAAGAAAATCCTTATTTTAGGATAATGGGTTAAGTTAAAATAACATATATCGCATTAATCGAAGCTTTTATTATTAGTGATTGATTTCACAAATGAAAAAAAGTGAAGGTTGAACAAGATACGAGGTTTGGCTACATTCTTGATAGTGGTCCCACCAAAAGATAGCATATAGCGGGCAGGTGATTGGGGATTGGCATGACCTGTAATAAATTAGCGTTGTGTTGTTAATTGTTGTGTATTTAATTGTGCTGAAAACAGTTTAAAAACAAATATATACCATCGTATTTGTTAATTGAAAATGTAATCAATAGATTAAACCCGCCTCTAGATACCAGATATACCATACTACAAAAAATCCTTTTGAGAGCTTAGAAATACAAGGTTTAAGTGTCTGAATTAACAGTTTGATAAAGTGCAGAGTCTATTTGACAATGTATAATGACAGAATAGTACAGCGAATAAACCATTTGTTCAGAAGTATAGTCGCATGCTGTCCCCGAAATGATAATTGACGTTGGTGGGACGACAACAGACATTGACGCGAAGCAATCTGACAACGACACGGAGACATCTAACAATGGCACGAAGCCATTTGACGATAACACAAAGCAGTTTAACAATCGCACAAAGTACTTTGGCAAGAACACAATGACAGGTGACATTGACACAAAGTCAGTTGACATCGCCGCGGAGTAGTTTGACGATTCCGCGAAGCACTTTGGCGAACACACGAAGCAGTTTGATGATCGCACAAAGCAGTTTGCTGAATACACGGAGCGGTTGGTCGAACGGACGGAGTGGTTTGGCTAACACACGAAGCAGTTTATCGAGAAAGAAATGCCGAATGTGAATAGAAAAAAGCAATTTAAGTAAACTCAGAAGTGAACACTGTGACAGTCATCGGCACTGGCTGTATCACCAGTAAAGTAAATAGGATTCATGCGTAGAAGCATATTACGTTTACCAGCCGTTTGCTTGCCCGCCATGTGCCGCCTTATGGCATCCCGTACAGCGGGATTTTGTGGAGGGTTTGGCGGGATGTGCCCTTTTTTTAATTAAATGAGTCGTAACGCATCGCTGTCTTTTTATTGGGGATGTAAAAGACCATTGCAAACAATCAAAGCGTTTGGTAGATTAACTGTGGCAGTACCGAAGTTCCATCGTATGATATTATCAAAAAACGAATAGAATCAAGAAATCTATGGCGAATGATAGGTTTGCTGCGCGTCAACAGATAGAAAAATTAGTCCAATTCTTCGATTCCAATATTTACCAGCTAAAATCTCCTTCTTTTAACGAAACTCAGGCACGCCAGCAATTGATTGATCCATTCTTCGAATCACTCGGCTGGGATATGCATAACAGCCTGATGCTGCCGCTATTTCGCCAAGAGGTTGTGCCTGAATCGCGGATGAAAAGTAACGTTACCAGGGAAGTGAGAGAACAGGAACCGCTCTTTCCTAAAAAGGAAACCCTCGGCAAAGAATATAAAGAGTATGCTTCCATTCTGGATTATATTGCAGAGGACGAATATAAAGCAAGTTCCAAAGAAGCAGTCAAAAAACCGGACTACCGCTTCCGCATCGGTGGACAAACGAAATTCTTTGTGGAAGCAAAAAAGCCTTCTGTCGATCTTGCCAAAAGCCAGGAGGCAATTTTTCAAGTGAAACGGTACGGATTTTCTGGGCGCGTGCCGCTTGCTGTCCTAACAGATTTCGAAGAGTTTCGCACATTTGATTGCACCCAGCGTCCTTTGTTTGAGAAACCGAAATTAGGCGTTATACACGATTTTGATCTAACATATAAACACTACTTGGATCGATTCGATCTTCTGTACGATACCTTCTCGCGCGAAGCCGTTGCACATGGTTCATTGGAGGCGCTGACAAAGAAAATGATGCTCAAGCGTACAGGTGATTTTGCGCTCGACCGTGAATTCTTGGAAGACTTATCCAGGTGGCGCGAAGAATTAGCACGGGATATTGCAAAACATCCGAAGAATCGTCGGCTCCTGAATGATTACACGCTTAACGAAGCGGTGCAGCGCATTCTCGACCGCATTATATTCATTCGCGTATGCGAAGACAGAGAAATCGAAGTTGAAAATACTCTGCTTGCCATTTTGCGAATGTGGAAGGAACGCCGTGGGTTATCGTTGTATTCCTTATTGAATGATTTATTCAAACAGCGGCGGTCGTTGTATAATGGTTTACTCTTTAGTCAACATCAATGCGAAGAGCTGGAGGTTGGCGACGAGGTATTGATAAAAATTCTGGAGAACCTGAACTATCCGTTCTCGCCGTATCACTTCAATGAAATTGGTGTCGAGATACTTGGTAGTATTTATGAGAAATTTCTCGGTAAAACCATCCACCTCGCACCTAAGAATGTCGTAATAAAAGAAAAGCCGGAAGTTCGAAAAGCAGGCGGAGTCTATTACACACCGCAATACATCGTCAAGTACATCGTAGATAATACGCTTGGGAAGTTATTGTATAAAGAGGTTCCTGTCATTGCGAGGAGTGAGTCCGTTGAAGACGGACTAACAACGAAGCAATCTATTAACAAAGAGGAGATTGCTTCGCAGAAAACGCTCGCAATGACGCCAAAGCAAGTTTTAAAATTAAAGATCATCGACATTGCGTGCGGAAGCGGATCGTTCCTGCTCGGCGCATTTCAGAAACTGATCGATTACCACATCGAATGGTACACCGCTCACCCGGAGGACATTAAAACAGAAAATAATGTGCCGGATGCATACAAAGACGCTGGCGGCAATTACCATCTTTCACCGCGTAAGAAACGTGATATTTTAGTGAACAATATTTACGGTGTAGATATTGATAGGCAAGCGGTGGAAGTAACGCAGATGTCGCTATATCTGAAAGTGTTGGAAGGCGAAAATGCCGAAACGCTCAACCCACAAATGACACTTGCATTAAAAGAAGTGTATCTGCCCTCGCTGGCGAATAATATCAAATGCGGCAATTCGCTTATTGGCACTAACTTTACTTCACAGGGAGAAATGTTTGATGATGAAGCGCGGCGCAAAGTAAATCCTTTCGATTGGGAATTGGAGTTTCCGGAAATTCTTGGTTCAAAAATGAACCCCCCGCCTACGGCTCCCCCCTTCAATGAAGGGGGGAATAAAGGAGGGTTTGGCTTCGATGTGGTGATTGGGAATCCTCCGTATGGTGCGGAGTTTGATATTGAGCAGAAGAAATATTTGTTAAGTAAATATCCTCATCAAGAATACCAGTTGGACAGCTATCTGATATTTTTAGAAAAAGCTGTGAATTTGTTGAAATCAAAAGGGTATTTCGGTTATATAATACCCAATCCATGGCTTACAAATATTCTTCAAAAGAAATTACGAAAATTTGTTTTTACTGATACGAAGGTTATCGAAATCGTTCATTTTAATTTTCCAGTATTCCCGAAAGTAACAGTTGATACGGAAATTGTTTTGCTCCAAAAAGCCAATCCTAATGGATGGAAGTCTAGAACAAAAATTGTTGAAGATGAAGCAACTCTCCACGACAATGATAAATCCAGACTCATAATTCATGATCAAGATGATTGGCGTGCTGTGGAAGGAGATACAGTTAATATTTTCTTAGAGAAAAGAGACAGATCAATTATTAAAACCATTTGCGAAAATACATTTGAACTCCAAATAACATGTGATATCAATGTGGGAATAAAGCCATATCAAGTTGGAAAAGGAACACCACCACAGACTAGGGATACCGTAACAAAAAGAATTTATGATAGTACAAAACCAAAGAATAAAAAATATCGTCAATATTTGAGAGGTTCCGATATTTCGCGTTATATAATTGCTCCCATTAAGAAACAGTTTATCAAATATGGTCCTTGGCTAGCAGAACCGCGTCCTGCAGCAAATTTTGATGCAAAAGAAAAAATGTTTATGCGTCAAACTGGAGACAGTCTTATTGCAGCATTAGATGTAAATCAATATCTATGTTTGAATAATATGCATGTAATTGTTCCTCATAATAATGGAGTTATCAAGTTTTTGTTAGGAGTAATTAATAGCAGACTTCTTAATTGGTACTATCAATGTTTAAATCCAGAGCAAGGGGAAGCGTTGGCAGAAGTAAAGAAAACTAATGTTGCAAGACTTCCTATCCGCACAATCGATTTTACGAAACCCGCCGAAAAGAAAATGCACGACGATCTCGTATCGCTCGTGGAGAAAATGTTAGAACTCAACAAGCAATTGCAAAAAGCACATTTTGACAGCGAGAAAGAACCCATCGAGCGCCAAATCGCCGCCACAGATAAAAAGATAGATGATATTGTGTATGAGTTGTACGGGTTGACAGAGGAAGAGATAAAAATAGTGGAGGGGAAAGTCTAGACAGTCATAGTCATTCCCTCGAAAGAGGGAATTTTACATGAATATATTGCAAGATACCCGCTTTCCGCGGGTATGACAAGAATATATAGAATGATCTTACAGTAGGAGGCGTATAATGGCAAAGAAGAAGCGGCGAGGATTAATCAAAGGGAATCTTGAGAGAATATCGAGTAGAGTCTTTGACCTTTACCATGATGAGATTACCGAGCTTGTCGGAAAACATCATGGTGTTTATGCGCTATATAAAAAGAATCGACTTTATTATGTGGGTCTAGCTAATAATTTAAAAAGCCGCGTCAAACATCATCTCCGAGACAGACATGCTAAGAAATGGGATGCCTTCAGTCTTTATCTTATCCGAAATGTAAATTACTTGCGTGAGTTAGAATCGCTCCTTGTCCATATTGCAGAACCAACTGGTAATATCATGCGCGGGAGGTTTACAAAATCTGTCAATCTCCTTAAAACACTTGAAGAGATGATGGAGGAACGCGATAAGAAACAAAGAGAAACCATCTTGGCGGGTGCGAGAGAGAAGCGTAAAAAGAAAAAGCATTCTAGGAAATCTCCAAAGAAGATTGGCGAGAGAAAGAAAGGTGTACCGGTCTTAAAGGGAATGGTTAAAGAAAACACTGTTTTAAAGGCGAAGTTTAAAGGAAAAGAATACAGTGCAGAAGTTGACCAGGATGGCAAGATTCATTTGGACGGTAAAGTATTTAATTCTCCCTCTATGGCTGCCCAGCATATAACAGTCGGAGGAAAAGATGGCTGGATCTTTTGGAAATATCAGGACAATGCCGGCGAGTGGGTGACAATTGATGCGTTGAGAAAGAGATAGTTGGTAGTAGTGTTTTAGGAAAACGATAATAAAATGACAGATTCGACTATTGCAATAAAAGATGTTGAAAATTGGATACGGAACGAATTCCTTTTCAAGAAGTATCATCAAGTCTTCTCAAAACGCAAATTAGGCATGCAGTCTGGCGGCGAATTTGAATGCGACGCAGTTTCTGAAGATGGAAAGATTGAACCCCCCTATCCCCCCTTTCTAAAAGGGGGGAGAAAAGGGGGTTATCAAAATTATGACTGAAGCGTTTAATAAAGAGGAATTAAAAGCGCGAAGAAGATCACTTAGGAAGAATATGCCAAAGGCGGAAGTTCTACTCTGGTGTAAACTCAAGAACAAACAGATCCTCGGTGAGCGATTTCTTCGCCAATATAGTGTTGATCAATATGTGCTCGATTTTTACTGTCCAAAATTAAAGCTTGCGATAGAAATTGATGGCGATTCGCATTTTATTTTGGGGGCAGAAGAACAGGATAAAGCACGCCAAGAACACATTGAGGCATTTGGAATACGGTTTCTCCGTTTTACTAACGAGGATGTTTGTAGGAATGTCGATGGAGTATGTCAGAATGTGTATATTGCTGTTGACGAGTTAAGGAAGAGGTAACATACAATTATGGCAGACTCATCTATCGCTACAAAAGATATTGAAAATTGGATACGGAACGAATTCCTTTCCAAGAAGTATCATCAAGTCTTCTCAAAACGCAAATTAGGCGTACAGTCCGGCGGAGAATTTGAATGCGACGCCGTTTCTGAAGATGGTAAAACTGTCTGCTTTATATCAACAAATTCAAGTAAGACAGCGGACGGAAAACCCGACGCAGATGTGCTTGCAAAGATTCGAAAGGATGCTTTTTGGGCAGGCTCTCTCAGTGAAAAACCGCAGGAAATTGTATTTGTATTTACAGATAAATCAATGATCGAGCTTATCAAGCAAGAAAAAGAGAATGGACGCTTCCCGAAACACATTAAAACGCTGTTAGTTAAGGTACCAGAAAAATAAAATAAGACATAGGCGTTGCCAAATCTTTTCCTGATGGACGTCTGCATTGCTATAGTCATCTCGCTTTGCGAGATGAACATTTACACGCGGCCTACGGTTCTTGAAAAGAAGCTTGCAGAGATGAAGAAGAATGCAGCGGAGGAATGAATGAGATTGCTTCGTTGAGAAAAACATAACAGACATAAGGTAAGAGAAAATATATGAAATCACTTCGCGAATTATTTGGGCCCAGTAAAGAGGAAATATGGTCTCAACTCAGTAAGGAGATCGGTGCCGATTATCAGCAAGGGAGCTTTTTCAAGACGGGGAAAGTTACCTTGGCGCATCGGCAATGGGAGATCGTGTTGGATACGTATACCGTCAATACAGGAAAGAGCTCGACCACATTTACCAGGATGCGGGCACCGTACGTGAATAAGGACGGCTTCCGTTTCCGCATGTATCGAAAAAGTATTTTCAGCTGGCTTGGAAAGATGTTTGGCATGCAGGATATCGAGATCGGAGATCCGTATTTTGATGAAGAGTTCATTATCCAGGGCTCACCGGAGGATGTGGTGATGAGATTGTTAGCGAATATGAATATCCAGCAACTCATCCAGAAACAGCCAGATATACATTTTCAGGTAAAAGATGATGAAGGTGTATTTGGCAAGAAATTTCCTGAAGGCGTGGACGAACTTTACTTCCAAACGCTCGGCATTATCAAAGATAAGCAGCGTCTGAAAGACCTTTTTGATCTCTTTGCATCGGTGCTTGAGGAATTATGCCGGCTCGGCTCCGCCTATGAAAAGGATCCCGGTATGATATTGAAATGAAATGTAATTGGATGATAGCGGGCTTAGGAAGCAGTGATAAAGATTGTGGCCCGCCTTCGTTAGAAACGACTCCGGCGGGTAAACCCGCCTACGTTGCTAAGCAACTTCCGCCGAGCAGACGGCGGACAGGTCGGCGGGTAAAAGGGGAAACCTCGTAGAGACGTATAGCTATACGTCCTTAGAAAAGCAAAGCCATTGCGCCCTTAGCTGTTCACGTCCCTGTGAAAGCGGGGAATGTGAGCAGGGCAGTAAAGATGAAAAGGACATAACAATAAAAAAATTGAGGTAATATGAAAAAGACCATGAGACAATACCCCATCGTGTGCATTCTGAGTTTGCTTGTTGCGACAGGTTGGGCACAAGAGCGCGTTATCAAAGTATGGCCGCAAGGTGCACCTGGCGCAATTGAAAATTCGGCATATAAACCCGAAACGATTTACATCAACGGAAACATTCCGCGTTTGACGAAGGTGACAGACCCGACCTTAGAAATGTACCCTGCACCTGTCCAACACTCCAGCGGAACCGCAGTCATTATTTGTCCGGGAGGCGGATATGGACGGCTTGCGATAGACCATGAAGGGTCGGTAGTTGCAGCGAAACTGAACCAGTGGGGAATTACAGCCTTCGTGTTGAAATATCGCCTGCCAAGCGATGCTATTATGAAGCAAAAGAATATTGGCCCGTTGCAGGACGGGCAGGAAGCTGTGCGCATAGTACGGCGCCATGCTGCCGAATGGAATATCAATCCGCATAAAATCGGCATTATGGGATTTTCTGCCGGAGGACATCTTGCGGCCACCGTCTCAACACTATATGGTGATTCGCTGTATACACAGATGGATACGACAAGTGCACGTCCGGATTTTTCGATACTTGTCTATCCTGTGATTTCTATGGATTCAACTGTTACGCATGGAGGATCAAGAATTAATTTACTTGGCGAGCATCCTTCGGAAGAATTGATGCGGAGATTTTCCAGCGATTTACTGGTAACGCCGCAAACACCTCCTGCATTTCTTGTCCAGGCCGTTGATGACCCTGCCGTACCGATAGAGAACAGCATACGATACCTTATTGCATTGCGAAAGAATAAGGTTCCTGCTGAACTGCATTTGTACGAGTCCGGCGGACATGGTTTTGGTCTGGGGAAATCGAATGGGACCGAATCTTCATGGCCGGAAGCTTGCAAGCGTTGGTTAATATCTCGTGGACTGCTATAGGACATTTAAAAAACAAGATGCAAATAATTGCAATGTGAATAAAGGACGTACGCCCGCGTTGTGTAGCAACTTCCGCCAAGCAGACGGCGGACAGGTCGGCGGGTAAAAGGCGAAAGTCTCGTAGTCTCGTAGGGGCGATTCACGAATCGCCCTAAAGCGGGCACGTCCCGCCAAACAGACGGCGGGTAAACGTGACGTGCCCCTACAAAAGCAAAAATAATATTAATGAATTATTTAGCTAAATCGAACTAATCAGGAATAGATGTGAAATCTCTAATTGCTGGATATCTTGAGACGAGCATACGGCTGGTAAACCGACTACGGCAACAGATGGGTATAGGTATAATGAAAATGAATTGTTCAGTATAATATCATGTTTCTCAGAAAAATGATCCCAGGAAAATAATTCAA
>JBEKLV010000048.1:0-14601 GCA_050008835.1 Bacteroidota bacterium
CAGCCGGATTTTCGGGACGGTTCTCCCTGGATTGGGCCGGGCCGCCCTTTGGAAAACCGCCAGCCTGACTTGCTCTCTGGCTCTTTTTACGCTTTTTTTTGGAGGAATTTTCAAATTTGTACCATCTCGTGAATTACGTTGGCGGGATGTCTGGCCGGGAGCGGCACTCACATCTGGTCTCTTTGCGCTGAGTAAATTGGTCCTGACAGTTTATTTTAGCTGGCTGTCCTTCGATTCCCTTTATGGGACTACGGGGTCTTTGATCGTGATTATGATCTGGGTGTATGCGTCCATCCAGATCTTTTTCTTTGGAGCGGTCTTCATCCGCGTCTACTCCAAAAAATGAGAGGGCTGAGTTGAGATGATTGGTACACCAGGACAACGCCGTTGCTTTGTGGCAAGGTGGCTATGGTTTGCGGACGGAAAGGTCATAACAGTGAACCGGCTGAAAGAAAACTCTGCTTAGCAGTGCCACTCGTAACGCAAGGTGAACAACGCGCTTTGTGAAAGTCGTTCCGGGGATGTATTGGTAATGTCATCCATTGAGTCAACGAGCGGGTCTTTATTGATTGCCTGGTAGCACATTCGCACATACGTGGCACATTGAATGGCATACTTCATGTCGAAGATGTTTCGTTTGTGAAGCGTTTTTGTCCGCATTGCCCATAAAGTGCCGAATAATCCTTCGACAGGATAACGATACCGCTTGTCAAGGGTAATCTCCGATGCTTTTGCAAGAACCTTCTGCTCCTCTTTTGCTGTCAAAGGCATACCCAGCACGCACGCGTATTCGATTGAATCCTTGCACCATTTCTCTAACAAGCTCTCCCGGGGTCCATTAATGAATTGAGTCTCTCGGAAGCTAAAGTGAAAATCACTTTCAAGTATGTAGGTTCTCTTCCACCAAAACCATCCTCGTTGTTTCCCCAGCAAGAAAGCATGATTCCATTTTGAACGCTTGTGGTCCGGAGTGATTTTTGCTTGCCCCATTCTGACAAGCTCATACAGTGGGTCACTCAGCCCAACCAGACAGATTCGAGCCGGTGCATAATGCTTTCGAATGAAATTAAAAGCTTCTGTATTCATAGATCTTGTTCCCCGTCAACAGGATAGCTTTTCATATGCTCTGACATGGTCGCGTTAGAATCATATTCAAATGACGACAATCTTGAGCTCCTTCGCCACGTTGGCTTCGTAGGCATCACATTGTTTTCGTCAATCTCTCTTCTTAATCTCATTTCGACATCACCTTCAGCCCATCGGGTTATTTCTTCCTATCCAATTCAATGTACGCTAGAATTCATTTTGACCGTGCGTTTTCGTTTGACGTTTCGGGCAAACCGCTCGCCTTGCTTTCAAAGAAAGTCGGGCGGGTAGAGTGCCATTGCACTCTTACTTAAGCAGAATCACGTCCTTTGTGTCGGTGAAGGGACGAAAACCTCCACTGAAACGTGAACCAGTTTATAAATGATTGCGTTGAGGCGTAATAGTCCGAAAGGACGAAAAAAGAATTAATCCCTTTTTCACCCATTTGGGCTATTCCCATTAAACAAAACCATCAGTATCCTTTTTCTCATAAGCAGAAGTAATTATCATTTTTTTGTGTAATTAGAAAAGATAATATGGAAAATAAAGGTCATCAAATAAATCGCGATAACAAAAGTTCATCCCCATTAAAAGAAATTCATCAAGTATTTAATGATTGGGTAGAGAGGCTGCTACCAAATAGGCAAAATCCAGATATCTTTGAGCACAGAAATCAAAACCATAAATCAAACAATCCTGGAGTTACGAATTCAGATGCCGTCTTCATTGGATGGCAGAAAACACCATCAGGAGAAGTCTTTCCACTCTATAATGTAACAGCAAAAAATCATCCATTGTATCACTCTACCGTTTCGGATCAAACTCTATACAAGCAGAACCTAAAAATTCCTCAAACGCCACCCCATCAAGGAAACGTGAAAAGGTTTGATGTTGAAAAATAACAACCATAAGACAGTGCGACATCGCGGAAGCTCACCGCCCTTTCAAAGATCTGATCAAGGACTTCATGAATGGGAAATAGGACTTAAGTCAACGTACCAAAACTCCGATGAATCGCCTTATATTCAATTGCTTGAACAGCAATTAGATCAAGAAGAGGAATCGGATGATCAAGAAGATGACGAGAATCGTTGGCAGGATGATGGAGGAGAAACCGGATGAACATTCTGAAGCAAATAGTTACCGTATTTATCCACTTCTATCCAAAAAATGCCTGAATATTTTTAAAACTTTGAAGAAGAAATGAAATATTGACTTTTTAAAGGAAAAAGAATGCGAGCACTCAATTCAGTAGATAGTATCGAAGATATTCAAAATGATTGCAAAACTGCCTCAAGTTACGGAGTTCAACAACTTGATGTCACACTCATCCGCCCGACGAACTACACGGACGACGGATACCCGATCAAAACACGTATTGGCGTTATACGAAGCAATACTTTAACTCAGATTGGAACACTTGTACATGATCTGGTAAACGAACCTTTCTTTCAAGGAGTAGCAATCAACATTCATAAGATTGATGAAGCAATCGAATGGATACCTGTAAAGGAAATTATTAATCATTCAAAGGTGTCCGGAGTTAAATCGATCATCATGCTCGTTGGTGTACAAACGAATCAGTTTCCTCGTGCTTTGGATATTGCATCGAAATTTCTGCCGCATGGAATTCCGGTATTGATCGGTGGCTTCCACGTAAGTGGTATGCTTGCTATGATTGGTGTTACACGTGACCTTAAGAATGCAATGTCGAAAGGAATCACTCTTGTTGCTGGAGAGGTTGAAGGAGGACGGTTGTCGGCGATTGTAGAAGATGTCCTCAAGGATAAAGCACGACCACTTTATAATTTCTTAAATCCCACACCAGACTTGCTCAACGTTCCGATACCTCACATTACGAAAGATGAATTCGAAAATTTTGCATCACGGTTTACCACTATAGATACAGGGCGTGGCTGTGTCTTCAACTGTGATTTTTGTACTATTATTAATGTGCAAGGTCGAACAATGCGGTATCGGGATCCAAAACAGGTTGTCGAATTTGTGAGGCAAAGTTACCACGAGGCAGGAGTTTCACACTCTTTCTTTACAGATGATAACACTGCGCGAAATCCGCAATGGCGAGAGCTTTTTTCAGAACTCATCCATATGCGCGAAAAAGAAAAAATTCCGTTCACATTTATGATGCAAAGCGATCTTGCAGCACGGAAAATGCCCGGTGGAGATTTCTTCGAACTCGCATCACGAGCGGGTTGCAACCAAGTGTTTTTCGGTGTGGAAAGCGTGAACCGAGAGAATCTCCGGTCTAAGGAAAAGTTTCAGAACCAAGTTTCTGAGTATAAAGACCTTATTGAACATTGCCACTCACTCGGCATTACCTGCCATGCAGGGTATATTCTCGGGTTGCCATTCGATACAACAGCGAGTATCAAACAGGATGTTGCCGAACTACAATATATGATGTTCGATTCCGCTTCATTCTATATTCTCTCACCGCTTCCCGGTTCAAAAGATCATCAGCGATGGTGGCGCGAGAGACGGTGGATGGATGAAGATTTCAATAGATATGATTCGGCACACGTCGCTGTTAAACCGGAGCGCATGTCAAGCGATGAGCTGATGAAAGCGTACCATGATTCATGGGAACAGTTTTATTCCACAGAACACATGGTCAATATTCTGAAGATATGGAGACACGATCACCACTATTATAGAGAGAGGTTATCTTTTTTCATGTGGTATCTTTATTCATCTAGAATTGAGCGTCTGCATCCAATGAACTGTGGTTTCTGGACTGTGCGGCGCAGAAATGATCGTCGGTCGTGTTTTCCTCAGGAAGCATTCATTCTGTTTTGGTGGAACCGATTGAAGGTTCTTACTTTCCGTTTAGGGGGAATGGCAAAACTTTTCTTGCAGCTTGAAGAGGTGTGGCTTCGGAGCCGGCCAAAGAGCAACATCGAAGAGGCGCTTAATGATCTCCTCTCAAAGACGAAGCAAGATATTATTGATTGGCGGGATCTAAGTACGAAAGAACTCGCAGCATTCTATGCAAAGATATCGATTGAAATGCCGGAGATGAAAGTTCCGTCTACTATACGTCTTTGGTTCAAGAAACGAAATCCGTTTGCCGGAGCTTTTACAAGATTATATGTTCAGCGCATCTGGCAACGGTGGTATCTCTATATATGGAATCCTTTCAAGTGGGTCGAAGTATGGCTGTTCGAAGGGGTACACGGTTTTCGATTTCTCCGTCATCTTCTTTATGAGGAAATGGAGAAAAAGCAAACTTCACTCTATCACCTGACTGAAAAATAGGATCTCTGATGTGAGGAACTCCTGTTTTTCTACTGTATTCCGAGATACAGGTTTTCAGCATTACAAATAGGGAACGAAGTAAGACCAACTTTGTTGATGAAAAGAGCATCACGCAATGCTTTAATGCGGAATCCTTCTATCGAAGCATAACACAAGATTGAATATTTCTACTTCTTGTATCATGACCGCTGAAGTTGAAATATACTCTTGATAAATCATAGCCCTCGTCAAGGGCAAGTCGCTCCTTCCTGCGGTCGTCGCTCTAAATCGTGAACGCTCGCAATCATATCGCTCCACTCATTTGTACACTCATTCCGTTCCGCTCAATCATTGCTCGCTAAAATATTTTGCTTGCACCGCCAGGAGGCGATAGACGCAGGTTGTGGTTCCCCCTCCATGAATGAGGATTGTTGTACAAACTTCATTCTGTTCGTATAAAAACCCGTTCAAAGGATATCTACCTTTTATTCGAGACTAATGTCAATAAGTTTGATACCCACGCAGAGGAGAGAGAAACACGAATATTGGTAGTGGATTCAATTCAGACAACCTCTACAGACAAACCTGATACACTCCCCGGTAGTTCAACTCAGATTCGAAAATGTACTTATATGTTATGCCGATCAACTTAAAAGAAGAATTTTATACTAGTACTCAAGGACATTGGCGAATTGTCAATTGACATTGCCAACACTGCTATAAGGATTTGGCAATATGGCGAAATGTCAAATATGGGACCCGTTTTTAAGCCTTATAGGAGTTTCAAGAGATGCTTCTGCTTCGGAGTAAAGGCGGGCCGTCACATCGATTCAAGCAGACAAAGTGGTTCCTATAAAATTATTTTCTGAATTTTATTTGTTTCTATATAGTGAACTGATTTCCATATTTTTTATTTGGGTTTTGGAAAAAGGTCGCTGTAGGCAAGTTGGCAAAAACATAGACGATTTATACGTTGCAAGTGCCCATCTCCCCGATGGGTGTTAGCCCCCCAGTGAGATGTGCACTGGTTTTGTTAATTATGCACCAGAAACATTTTTCCCTTATCAGGTGGCCAATGCTTGATTGTGAAAAAATACTAACTTATCATTGGCACATAATTCGGGGCAGGTCAATTACCTAAGACACGTTGCAAATTTGAAATGGATTTGCCCCATTTAAAACGCATAACTGGCTGACAAGAAACCGCTACTGCAAAACCGGCAATGCGTTTAGTTGCGGTCGTTATACGAAATTATACTTCCGCCGCCTCCAAAACAATAATCTAACCATCCTATAGCTTAACATCGCAGAACTCAATGCTATTGCTCCGGCGGCAAACATCGGATTGAGCAATCCCATCGCCGCCGGCTCACAAAAAAGGACTAATCCCTTTTTCAGCCCTTTGGTCTATTACGCTTTGCATATTTATTTGGTAGCCTTAGTGCAGGAATAATGCCCATTGGACAGTTATCCAACATTATCCAGTCGTTCCAGTCGTCTCTTCCAATCCGAGTAAGAGTTGAAAGTTTCGTGGAATGGCTTACGTTCACCAGTCGCCATGAAAGGATGACCAATATGAAACAATCTAAGCTCATTTTCCTGCTTTATGCTTTGGTCTTGACGGGCATAGCAGTTTCCTCTATAAACTGCTGGGGAACCCTCGGTGTTAATATCAACGATCAGCCTATTTGGGGACCTGAGGGATATGATCGTGCTGATTACTATTACATCCCTGATATAGACTGTTATTACTCTGTCTCTGAACATCAATATATTTATAGAGATGGATCAGCATGGACGCATGGCGCAACGCTGCCAGCCAGTTACGGTAGTTATGATCCATACCATTCGTATAAAGTCGTCATCAATAATGAAGCTACGCCGTATCAAAAACACGATACGCATGTAACCAAATATGCACCGTTAAAAGGTAAGAAGGATCAGCCGGTAATTCGCGATAGCAAGGATCCAAAATACTTTGTGATCAAAGATCATCCCCAGCATGATAACTGGGTAAAACAACAACAGCATTGACCCGCACTGCAGTGTGTGTGCCATGTTGGATATATTAAGATTCTGTCAGCCCCCGGCATTAATTGAGGTCGGCAGACTCTGATAAAATATTGTACTGTCGGAAGAGGAGAGGAAAGCGGCAAGTCTATAATGATCTGCCGCTTATAGCCATTAGGAATTACGACCAGCCATTGGCATCTGTGGTAATATGAAGCTATCCAAAGTTGTAAGAGTCAGAGAACTGTTATTAATATTCCGCTTTGCCGGGTAGCAAATTATTTTTATTGTTTTCAATAAAGAAGTCGTGAGCGCAACTCACCAAGCGTGTGATCGGTTGGCGAGCAATGTCCAAACGGCAGTTTGCGTTTCGGTATACGATGTGGACCGCGTTCGTGGATACTTGAACTCCGTTGACAGGGCCTACAATCATACTTTGACCACTTTGAATGGGCACACACCGGGGTCCATTGAGCACTGTGATTGTGCCGATGAACCTCAATACATGCTGTGGTGGATGAACGAGGTGGTAAATGTATTACACCGCCCGCCGCGCTGTGGACGTTCAAAACAAAAACAAAATCATTCAGAATGGGAATGTTGGAAGGACATAGAACTACTGGGTGCAACCTCACAGACAACTGAACCAATTCAAAAGTAGATTGTTTATTTGAAGGATGCGGCCGATGGAAGCGATAAGAAGAGAATTTCTTCCTATTAGAAGGATTAACTACTCTTTCGTCCTTTTGGGTGATTGTCTTCCCATAGATCTCTCCGTAGTTTAATTCACATTAAAATACGGTCTAAATTCCTATAAAGAGCTCGACGGTAAGGCAAATGGTCAACAACAAAAAAAGCCCCCGAGCTATCGGAGGTTTCTGTGTGCCCGAAGGGGGACTTGAACCCCCATGACCTTGCGGTCACTAGCTCCTGAAGCTAGCGCGTCTGCCAATTTCGCCATCCGGGCATCCATTCTAATTAAAGCCTATACTTTTACTAACTCGTTAAAGAACAATATCAGAGCATATATGTTACAATTTGGCAAAGATTAGTATAGGTTGCTATAGATTATTACCTATTGATGTTATTATAATGTAGAGTTTTTTATTTAGAGGTTCAACTGTTCTTTCCTATGTCCATTATTTAAGCTTTTCCTAGCAGACTCATAATCCATTTACAGTTCGACTAAAAACTCTCTCCGAGACTTGATGGCTAGAGATGATTCGAAATAATGTTATTACTCAAATCGTAATCGTAAACAGAGAAGCGGAAAATTTCGAGTTTATCAGAAGAGCATGGATTGGCAAACATCCAATCACTTCAGACATCACTCGATATACATGTGATAAATAACTGATTGAGGAGGCCGCGTATTTTGATTTGACAGCGTCAAACTATTTTAAAGTGTACTATGGATAACTCTCGGAGAGTTCTTGCACTTTCTTCAGGTGTTATGTCTCGTTGAGGCTCAGCGAGCATTTCATATCCGACCATAAACTTTTTAATCTGTGCCGATCGAAGAAGCGGTGGATAAAAGTGCATATGAAAATGCCATTCCCTATGTTGACGATTATCAGTCGGTGCCTGATGCAAACCAGCAGAATATGGGAATGAGGTGTTAAACAAGTTATCGTACTTAACGGTTATTGCTTTTATCGCACCAGCATAGTCTTTTCGTTCATCGGATTTCAAATGAAGAATATTGGAGATTTTTCTTTTCGGAATGATCATAGTTTCGTACGGCCATATTGCCCAGTATGGAACCACCACTACGAACGATGCATTTTCAAAAACTAAACGGTCCTTTAAATGCAACTCCAGTTTCAGGTAATCCGTTAGTAATCCTCGTTTCTTCCTGGAAGAATATGCCTTGAATTGTTTCAACTCTTTCAGGGTCTCCATGGGAATGTTTTCCTGTGCCCAGATTTGGCAATGAGGGTGGGGATTACTATTTCCCATAATCGACCCCTTATTCTCGAATATTTGCACGTGGTTGATGTAAGGTTTCTTTCCTAACAATCTGAACTCTTCCTGCCAGATGGCAATAACTTGTTCAATTTCATTCTCACTCATTTCAGCAAGAGTCAGGTTGTGTTTCGGCGAATAATTAACGACCCTGCATATTCCTCTTTCTGCTTTCGAGATAAGCAAATCATTCTCTTGGATCTGTTCGGTCGGAATATCTGGTAATAGTGCGGAGAAATCATTGGTAAAGACATAGGTTCCGGTATACTGAGGATTGGTGTCGCCGTTTGCACGCTTATTCCCGGGGCACAAATAACATCCTGATTCATATTCAAGGCTTTGTGCATTTGAAGGAGCAGAGATCTCTCCTTGCCATGGGCGCTGAGTTCTCTGCGGAGAAACAAGAATCCATTCTCCTGTCAGGATATTTTTTCTTCGATGAGGAATATGAAGTAACTCAGGCTTCTGCATAATTCTTCGTAGTGATAATATTCGTCCCGGAATTGATCGAGGTGATATACGTTTTGAGATCGATATTGAATTTCTGTTTATATCTTTCAGTCACTATGTTACTTACATCATCAATATGATTGTTTTCTACGAGATTAATTGTGCATCCGCCAAATCCGCCTCCCATCATTCGCGAGCCATAGATTTGCGGATCATTTTGGACGAGTTCTACCAAGTAATCGAGTTCCTTGCAGCTCACCTCGTAGTCGTGGCTTAATCCTTCATGCGTCCTTGACATATGCTTGCCAAAAGCCTTTAAATCTCCCTTCTCCAGTTCTCGACATGCTTGGAGAACCCGGTCATTTTCTTCCACGACATATTTACACCTTTGATAGATCGTTGAGTCCATCTTGTTTTTGTATTTTTGGATCATATCTCCAGAGACATCACGCAAAGAGTTCACTTCCGGGTTACACGTTTTTATAATTGCGACTCCCTCACTGCATTCCTCTCTTCTTCGATTATACGCTGACGATGCCAACGAATGTGAGACACGTGTATCAAAGAGAACAAGAGAGATGGTGTGAAAAGCAAATGGATAATATTTGTATTCCAATGAGCGGCAATCAATACGAAGGACGTTGTCTCGTGCGCCAAAAATGTTTATATATTGATCCATAATGCCGCACCGAACACCGACAAATTCATTCTCTGCTTTTTGAGCAAGCTTAACAAGAGAAAGTGCATCGATCTGTAGATCGAACATATAGTTGATCGCAAAAGCCAAACCTGCTTCGAGTGCTGCAGAGGACGACATCCCCGCACCGATGGGAATGTCTCCTCCAAAAACACAATTAAATCCTCTTATACTGTACTTCGCTTTGACGAACTGATCTACCACCCCCATTAAATAATTCGGCCATCCCTTTTTTGAAAATTGAAGATCATCTACCGAAAATTCATGCTCATCGTTCATGTCTATGGCGACCACAATGCAACGCCGATCTTTGCGTGGGGCAATTGCAAAATAAATAGATTTGTCAATAGCCGCCGGAAGAACATACCCTTTGTTATAATCCGTATGTTCACCGATGAGATTCACTCTTCCTGGTGAACGAATCAAGAGTGGTTGTTCCTTAAATTTTTTCTGGAAGATCGCTTCGACAGATTCTGCAAGGTTCATGATATATTCACCGTGTTTGATTTCTCATTTTTAAATAGAGCCCACCTCCCAAAAAAATCATGATACCTCCCCACCATAAATTGGGGTGTGTTTCAGCTAATACTGTTTTAATGGCAGGTGGATTGAAAAAAAGATAGATACCGCTGCAAAAAACCAGCCCACCAATCACCAGGACTATCAATCCAACAAAATACCAAATGGGTTTCATACCATGCTCAGACATTTTTTTCTCCTTAGTTACCAAAACCAAATATTCAATAAAATGAAAACGATCAAAGAAATAATCGCATAAAATTCCGGCCTCTTCATGAATGGAATATTCTGATCGTGTTTCTCCTTGGTTAATCCTTTCACCAATCCGACGAGTTCTTCTTTCGGTCTCTTTTTTGTAAACAGGCTCACCAAAATTGTCACAGCAGCACAAATCAGCCAAGCCCACCATGCACGCCAGAAGTTTGCCGCCATGTCGCTTTGAACACTCGACATCGTGATAATACTCTCTGCAAACCAATGAAACTTGACAGCTAAATACATCAGTATTGATGAAAGCATTCCCGCCACAAGACCCCAGAATGCCCCGTTTGGTGTAATCCACCAGAGAAACATACCTAATAACATAGTTGCAAACAGCGGTGCATTAACCCATGAAAAAATTGCCTGCATATAATCCATAATGCTGGGAAAACCTTTTGCCCAATACGCAGTTACCAAAGAGAGAATGACACCAACAATTGTTGATGTCCGTCCCATCCAAAGAAGATGTGCATCGGATGCTTTTTTGTTCAAAACAGATTTATAGATGTCATATGTCCATACTGTATTAAAAGCACTGATATTTCCTGCTTGTCCCGCCATAAATCCAGCCAGCAATGCTGTCACTCCCAAACCGACTAAGCCAGGAGGATAATACCGTGCTATTAAAAGAGGCAACGCGGAATCATAATTCACCTGCCCTCCATCATGTAATAATTTAAATCCACTTTTCGGATCAATCGAAAGAGCGATCGCTATCAATCCTGCAAGGATAACAATGAAAGGTAAAGCCATTTTAAAAAATGAGGCAAGAATCGGTGTCATACGTGCCGAACGTAAATCCTTTGCCGAGAATGCTCGTTGGACGACAAGAAAGTCCGTTGTCCAATAACCAAAAGATAAAACGAATCCAAGACCAAGCACAATACCGCCCCAATGCACGAGCATTCCATTCCGCATCGGATCTGATGAAGATGACCATAAAGTGGTAAAGGAACCCTGTGGGAAGTAGGCATTAATCCGAGCCATAATTTCACTGACACTTCCTATCTCGATGATCCCGAGAATTGAAACAAGAAATAACCCAAACCAAATTAAAAAGAATTGAATGATTTCTGTAAAGATTGCCGACAGCAAACCGCTTAAAGTGACATACCCTGCAACGGTAATTGCCGACGCCCACATGCTATAGTCCCAATTCCAGCCAAGAAATGTATGAAGCACGAGTGCCATAGCATAGAGATTGATTCCAGAAACAAGAAGTGTCATTATAGCAAACGCAATACCATTGAGAACACGTGTCTTTTCGTCAAAACGGAGTTTGAGATAGCCGGGGATAGAATTGATTTTACTGCTATAATAAAACGGCATCATATAAATGCCTAAAAAGAGCATTGCAGGAATGGCACCGATCCAATAAAAATGTGCAACATACATTCCGTACTTGAAAGTATTACCAGTCATACCAAGTAATTCAAGCGCCCCAAGATTCGCTGAAAGGAATGCAAGACCTGCAACCCATGTAGAATTCTTTCTTCCAGCAAGGAAAAAATCTTCTTGACTTTTTGTATACCGACGAAGATAAAGTCCAATACCGAGAACAAAAGCAAAATATATGAATATGATAATCCAGTCAATAAACGAAAGTCCTATTGCTTGCATAGATTTTCCCTTTTCTGTTTATGTTTATTGGAAAAGTAAAAACAGGGCGATAACTTTTATTAAAATGACGTTACTATATTTTATTCGGCATATCGTAATACATTTATATAAAAATATTTTCTGCAAATGTTTCTAAAAACTTGGAATATTTTAAGTTGATCTTCGTTCAATTAGCGTAGCATTTAAAATTAGTGTTTTGGGCTCCAATAATTTACCTTCGATTGTTTGAATAAGTATCTCTGCAGCCTTTCTTCCCATTTCAAAAGAAGGCTGATCTACGGTTGTAATTTGAGGCTCAACTAAGCCGGTAATTTTATTATTGGAAAATCCCATAATTGCGATATCGTCGGGAATTTTCAATTTTGCTTCTTTTATTCTTTGATACGTTCCAAGTGCAACTGGATCATTGACAGCAAAAACAGCATCGGGAATAATATTTTCTTTGAGCAGATTATCCATAGAATTATATCCGTCTTGCTCATGCATCCCACCATATTGCACAAATCGGTTATTCAAAAATATGTGGGCAAGTTTGAGTGCATCGCAATATCCGCTCATTCTTTTTTTACAAATAGATAATTCCTTTGGTCCAGCAAAATGGGCTATTCTTTTATAACCTTTATTAATAAGATAAGTCACAGCATTAAATGCGCATTTATAATCATCAATCATTACTTTGCTTGCCATGACATCATCGCAAACACGATCAAAAAATACCAAAGGAATCCTTCTTCTCAGAAGATCCTGAAAATGTTCTGCGTTTTTTGTGTTTTGAGAGATAGAAACAATAACTCCTGCGACACGATGATGCATAAGTACACTTGTATTAAGAACTTCTCTTTCATAACTTTCATTAGATTGACACAAAAGAATCGTGTATCCAGATTGATATGCAACTTCTTCTATCCCGCTAATTGCTGAAGAGAAAAAATCATGCTTTATTTCTGGTACAATAACACCTATTGTAGTTGTTCTATTACTTTTTAAACTTATTGCAATTGTATTGGGAGTATACTTTAATTCTTCTGCGATTTTTATTACAAGGTCCTTTGTTTCATTTTTAATTTTGGGATTATTATTTAATGCACGGGAGACTGTCGCAACAGAAATGCCTAATTTTTTAGCAATGTCAGTGATAGTCGCATGTTTTGCGGCATTTTTCATCTTGTAAATGTTCCCGCAATTGCTTGTATAGTAATAACCAAAAGTAGTTTTTTCATAACGCTATTTCTCTTTCACATGGGTTCATTTGATACTATTTAAGTAGAAGCATCTTTTTTGTGTTCGATTCATTCCATTGCCGAAGCGTGTAGAAATATACACCACTAGTGAATTTGTCCATGTTGACATTGCAGACATATTGACCGGCTGGTCTGTACATCTTATCAACGACTTGCACAACCTTACCGAGCATATTGTAAATCGTCAAGCTCATCAGGCCAGCTTGCGGCAGGTCGACGTTAATGCACGTAGATGGGTTAAACGGATTCGGATAATTCTGACTCAATGAATATGTACGAGGAGTTGTGTGAATACCACTTTCTACGCCAAGTGTAGGGCTCAAAGCTGACAGATCCCATGTATCAAACCATTGAATAGTCACTTGATTATTCTTTACCTGAAAAGGAAGCCAAATATAGGTTGAACTCGGTAGATTACTCGAATTCCACTTGTCGGCCATGAAGATAAAATCTCCCGCCTTTCCCTGCACGGGTAGTACGTACGTGCTCTGACCACCAAACGTTGTATTGGCATTAGTGCCAACGCATGGATTACCATTCAATACCCATTGACCAAGAGGCGAACTGGCTGTCGCATACTTCGCCGCATTTGGCGCCCATCCGCTCGTACCTGAAGTAACTAAAAAATAAGTGTTATCATACTTGAACATGGCTGGCGCTTCCCTGCTTTCGTTTATGAGATTCCTTGCATACGTGCCGCTTTGATGCAAATAATCGCTGGTCAGCAGAGAGATATACATAGTTGCGTTATTCTCAGATGAATAAATCAGATAAGCTTTGCCGTCGTCATCCTTGAACAGTGTCATGTCCCTGCTCATCGCGTTGTTCGGCCTTTCGCTTCCAAGATAGTGAAATGGACCTGTTACACAGTCACTAACAGCCACTCCTGCCTGTGCATAGGCATAATCGGGAGAATCGATGTGCATCCACATTACATATTTTTTTGTACTGTCATTGTATATAACCTTCGGACGTTCCAGGACGGGTGTTGCGCCCCCGCTATTTGTGGCCGAAGCCGGTAGTACAATTCCTTCAAACTTCCAACTGTAGAGGTTCTTTGAAGAATAACAAGACACCCCTATCGCGTAATTGCTTGATGTAGTCCTGCCCTCACCATACCAGTAATAGGTCTTCGATGAATCGTCATAGAGCAAACCACCGCCATGTGCTTCGATAAGATTGTTGTTTGTATCGTACCAAAAAGCACCTGGAATAAATTGCCTTATCGGAATCGGAATGAATGACCAGATAGCAGAATAGAGACTTACTCCACTACTATCAGACGCACTTACATGCCAGAAATACTTCCCACCAACTCTGAGCTTTGTACCGATGAGGTGCTGGAGTGAAAGAAGCGTATCTCCAACGATTGATGTGTCCTCCATCAGTATTGTGAAGAGGGTGCTATCTATTGCTATCAGTACTCGATAGGAACTGGCGCCAGGAACGGACTGCCATACAAGCGCAGTGTCATTGACCCCAAGCGTATCGTTCGTT
>JBEKLV010000049.1:0-14590 GCA_050008835.1 Bacteroidota bacterium
TTCAAATTGGTCAAGATCCGTTTTGCCGCTAAGCTGCATTCCTAATGAATCTCCGGCAACTTTACCTACCACTACTCCCCGACCCGCAAGAGGCAGATGAATGAAAGCACCGATTGGTCTGAAATCTTTTACTTGTAAGCGATATTGTGCATCAATCGGATTGACACCAGACACATGTGAAGGAAGAAATTTTTGCGATGTGGTTGTATATCTGTTGAACGAGTGGATTGAGTCAAGATTTTGAAACCGATATGCAATTCCCTCAGTTACCAGCTGATAAGAATTTTGCCACGCTGCGATAAACGAGGCAGGTGTAAAACTGCCGCTCACATTCAAATCGCCCATTGTTGATGATATCTGCAATACACTATGCGTATCATCTTTCACCCGAAACATTGCTTTTGCCTGCGCCGACTCGAATGTCTGTGATGCGAAAGCTGAACGATAAAAATGTATTTTTGCTGTGTCAGATCGTGTCGATGCGCCGATTGCTCCGGTGGCAGTAAGGTCAAACGACAAGTCGCTTCCGTATTGTGGGTCTTTCAGCAAATCGGCAAGATCCAACGATCGAATTTTACTGGAGATGCTATAACTCGTCGAGTCTTTATAAAAAAAAGTGAGCAGACTTGATATCTCATATGTTCCGCTTCCAACGGAAGCCGCCACATGAGATCGCAGCATTCCGTCAGCAGCATCGAATACGAAAACTGAATGCTGAATTGACAGTCCAGTGAACGAGGAGGAATCCATTTCCACTTTCACTATCCCGGTCATAGTGTGCAGATTAAAGCCAGTTCCATCTATACTCATCTTTGCATTAAGATTGCTGGCATATTTATGACTTTTCAAAATAGTTTCCAATGCCAATGAATGAACATCTACCGTACCTGAATAGGTGGTATTTACTGGATCGATTTTCATCTTTCCATCGATGTTAATATCTCCAGCCGTCGTTCTTCCAGTAAAGTGAGTTCTGAAATTTAACGGCCGCCCTTCATACATTAACGAATATTTCACAGAACCGAGATAAGTTAGGTCGGGCAGATGAAGACCCGGCAGACAGTCAAGAATGTCGCGCGGCGCAATGTAGTTGTCGCTTGCCTCCACCGTCATTTCCAAATCACGGGAATGGTGAATATTGCGGACCTGACCGCGGAGTTTCATCAACGAATTGGGCATTTGGATAGAAAGCTGCTCAACGTTCAATTCTCCAAATGTTCCGCTTGCTTTCAATTGAAGTTTGAGTGCATGATCAAGAAAATCTAAAGATGGATATAGAAATTGTTTCAGTTCCTTAGTATCAATATCATCCGCTGTTAATGAGAGATCCACTGGGATTGTTTTCAATTCTTCTATACTAGACAAGTGTGTAATGTCAATTCCTTTAATCCCAGCGTCGAAACGGATATGTGTGTTTGGTGTTTCAACACTCACATTGCGTGTGCTCACTTCATTTTTCGTCAGCAGAAAATCACCGCTAAAGTGTTCGAGCGTAAATACCGGTACTTGATGCTGCCCCGTTGATTGGCTTTCGTGTGCAGCTGAAATGAACTGCTCATCTCGATAAATTAACGCAGAAAGATTTCTTATCTTCACAGCATATTTATTGTCTTGTATTTGTGCAGAAACCACAAGCGTAGGCGCGTGGAGATGAACGCGGGCATAATCGATAACGTTATCTGGCGGTACTTCACGTTCACCATTCTGCCTTTGATGAAGCAGGAGCGAATCTATGAAAAGCACCTCTGCATCCGCTAATTCCAACCGTTTGATATCAATGCTCCACGCTGAGGAAATCGTATCAGTCGGTGTCGATTTTATAAGGCGTACAATGTTTGTTGAACCGTCAACTGATCGATAGATATGAATGCGCGGTTTCACAATAACGGCGTTGCTGATTCCTACATGCTTGAAAAGCAATCCAAACGGATCGTATTTCAATTCAACCCGTTGTGCTGAAAAAAGCTCAATACCACATTCGGTTACAGTAACGTTATTAATCCTGAACCCAGTGATGAGATTACCATCGATTGCACCAAGTTGAACTTCGCCGTTGATGAGGGTCACGGATTCCTGCAAGAGGAGATCACGAAGGTACGTTTTAAACGATCGGGTCTGTGTGTACCCAATTATTGCAATGACGCTGAATAAAAGAATACTACCAATATAATATGTGATTCGGAAAAATCTACGCACGTTGTTTATTCCATCGGCACATTACGAAGAATAAAAAAAGGGGTACAATCGTACATACGCGCAAGAAAATATCCGGTGCTCATTCAATGCTCTTTGCCGCCTGCAATTTTTTTAATGATATCTGTTGTAGACCGGTTGGAAACAAAATCAATCGTTTGCACCTTACCTCCCGCTGCCTCAACGATATCTTTTCCTACAATGGTATCAATCGTCCAGTCGGAACCTTTCACCAGAACATCCGGCATGATGGCTTTGATCAATTCTCGCGGTGTGTCTTCATCAAAGAGGCATACATAGTCAACCACACGAAAAGCGGCAAGCACCAAGGCGCGATCATCTTGACAAACGATTGGCCGACCAGTTCCCTTGAGGCGTCTAACAGATGCATCCGTATTCATGCCGACCAGAAGCACGTCCCCAAGCGCCTTAGCCTTTGTCAAGTATTCTACATGTCCGCGATGCACGATATCGAAACATCCATTTGTGAAAACAACTGTCCTTCCTTCACGCTTCAACTTTTCTCTAATTTGTACCAAGTCGGCACGTGTAACAACATCACCCATCACCGCTTGCCTCCCTGATTAATGTCTTTTAAGATCGTTTGAATCAGCACACCCTTGTCGATTGGCACAATACCAACTTCACCACAGACAATTCCGCCGGCATAATTCGCCAGCGCGGCAGATTCCACTATCGACGCACCTGCCACCATCGCCATGGTCAGCGTTGCTATAACGGTATCGCCTGCGCCTGAAACATCGGCAACATTTCGTGTTTTCGTTTCTACGTGTGCAAGTGAACCGTTTCTTTCAAGAAGCAGCATACCATTTTCGCCAAGTGTTAATAAAACATTTTCCGCATTGAGCCGTGTGAACAATTCGCGTGCCGCAGTTTCCATGTCTTGGAAAGTATGCAGACGACGTCCCAGTGCTTCTTCAGCTTCCTTACGGTTCGGTTTAAAAACTGATACACCTTGGTAATCGAAAAAGTTGTTAAACTTTGGATCAACTGTGATTGTCTTTTTATGGTCTTTTGTCAGTTTAATGATAGAATTAATTAAACCCTTCGTCAGAACTCCTTTGTTATAATCTTCCAAAATTATTCCATCCAGCGAAGCGATCTGACTCTCCAACCTGGCAAGAACTCTTGCTTGCGTATCGGCATTCAAATCTACTTTTACTTCTTGATCAATCCTCACTACATGCTGATTATGAGCAATAACTCGTGTCTTAATCGTGGTTGGACGCGAATCATCAACTACAATTCCATCGGTTGGGAATCCATTGTTGGCGACTAAGTTTTGCAGTATATCTGCACCGATATCTTTGCCAACAACACCAATCATCAAGGGTATACCACCAAGCGATGCTATGTTGTTCGCAACATTCGCGGCACCGCCAAGCCGAGTGGATTCCTCATCAACCTCGACAACAGGAACAGGCGCTTCCGGTGAAATGCGGGACACTGTGCCCCAGAAATACCTGTCGAGCATCAAATCACCAACAACTGCGATGCGTTTGCCAACAAAGCTTTTTTGAATTTCTTCCAGACGATTCGAAGTAAAATTGACCATTGAGTGTTTCCAATTTATTTCGGATAATTCTTAGTAGAATATAGCCAGAAAACGATGTACAAGCAAGGTAAGCTAATTAGATAGAATCTCGATAAATATAGAATACTTTAGCATTCTTACAACTATTCTTGAAAGGAAGCGATGAAACAATTCTTCCGAAAATTCCGCAACCCGGTAAGCGGTTTAACACATCTTGCCGGGGTTTTACTTTCTATCGTGGCGTTTATTTTATTGGAAACGTATGCCACAATACAAGGAACGTCGTGGCACATCGTTGCTTTTGCAATCTTCGGTATAAGCTTGATTTTACTTTACGGAGCAAGTTCGATGTATCATCTCCTTCCGCTTCCCCCACGCGGCACTACCATTCTACGGCGCATCGACCACGCTATGATTTTCGTATTGATTGCCGGAACATATACACCGATATGCCTTATCCCGTTGCGCGGTGGTTTGGGATGGATTCTCTTCGTTGTGATTTGGGGAATTGCAATTGCAGGTATTTTTCTTGCATTGTTTTGGATTAACGCACCGCGCTGGCTATCCACTCTTATATATTTAATTATGGGATGGTTGATTGTCGTTGCTTTTTATCCGCTCGTACGAACGATTCCATTGGGGGGTATTATATGGCTGATATTAGGCGGATTGTGCTACAGTGTTGGCGCGGTCATTTATGCTTTGAAGCGGCCGAATCCTGTTCCCGGTATTTTCGGCTTTCATGAGATCTGGCACTTGTTTGTGATGGCTGGTAGCTTTTGTCATTTCTGGGCAATATTCTGCTACTTATAAACAACTATGTGATTTGCTTGACAACTTATCTTCTGCGGAGTATATTTGTGTAAGGTTATCTTTTGATAATCTAATAAGTTCTTTCATACACGTTGTTGGGGTGCTACGGTCCTATTTTTAGCTAGGATCGGGCTGAGATTACACCCTTGTAACCTGATCTGGATAATGCCAGCGTAGGAAAATCGAAATAAATTTTTATCAACGCCGTTTCTTTTTTCTCCGTTTGCATGGAGATGAGGAAACGGTTTTTTTATTTAAAGGAGAAGCAATGTGCGTATATATATTCTTTCTTTTATTGTAGCATGGAGTCGCTTCGTCGCTACAGCACAAGAGAATTTCGAAAGTGATACAGTGTATCATATAGAACCAGTAACCATAATAGCGACCCATGCAAGCGAGCGTATTTCACCCGTGACATTTTCTAATCTCAACAATTCAGAAATCAAGCAACAGTATTCTTCGCAAGATGTACCGGTTATATTGTCTGAACTGCCTTCTATAACGTTTTATTCTGAAAATGGTAACGGCACTGGCGGTTACAGTTATATCACTTTGCGCGGATTTGAACAACAACGACTTTCGGTCATGGTCAATGGTGTACCGCAAAATGACCCTGAAGATTTTAGTGTGTACTGGATTGACTTTCCAGATTTACTTGGCAGCACAACCAATATCCAGGTTCAGCGTGGTGCCGGAAGTGCATTCTATGGGCCGCCTGCAATTGGAGGTTCGGTAAATTTGCTCGCAGTTCCATTTCAACCAAAACCAAATGTGACGCTTGAAAGCACAATCGGTTTTCAGGAATACGGCAGCACAAACACTACCGTACTTTCGACTCGAAAATATTCTGCAACATTTAATTCAGGACTCGTGGATAACCGATATATGTTTTATGGACGACTCGGGAAGCTTTCCACCGACGGATATCGCGACAAATCATGGGACGACATAAATTCATACTTCTTTGGAATTGAGCGGCTTGATGAGACAATGACCACACGCATACATTTTTATGGGGGTCCGTTCAGCGATGGACTTGTATATAATGGCATTCCAAAATTCTATAATAACAACTTAACCCTCCGCCGCGCGAATTACAATTATTTTGAATTGAACGGCGCACAGGACACAGTAACATATGCTACTAATCGAAGACCGCAAGAATCAGAAGAATTTTCACAGCCACATTTTGAATTGTTGCATGAGTGGAAGCTTTCTCCCAACATCACGTTCAATAATACATTCTTTTATATTCAAGGTGATGGATATTATGATTATGATGGATCGGGATTAGATACCTCTTCGTTGCATTTGGGAAGTGCCTATGGATTTCCAAATTCGACCGATCCAACAAACATTCTCGTTCGTGCATTTGTCGGGAATAAACAATGGGGGTGGCTGCCGCGTTTAGAAATCAATCATGAAACTGGAGTATTAACCATTGGGGCAGAATTGCGTTTCCATCGATCTCTCCACTGGGGCAAAATTGCATATGCTGAAAATTTGCCTATGAATTACGATCCGGATTATTGTATCTATGAATACAATGGCGGGAAAAATATCATTTCTATTTACGGGCATGAACTGTACAAATTGGATGACGCCATAACCTTGATGACCGATCTTCAGTTTGTATACAATCGGTACTCTCTTGAGAACGAAAAATTCCTGAACAACAGTTTTTTTATCCCTTATTATTTTCTCAATCCAAGGGTTGGAGTGAATTATAATATCAACAGATCATTCAATTCGTACATTAGTCTTGCTTATACATCTCGCGAACCGCGATTAAAAGATTTATATAGCGCAGAAGAATCTATTTGGGGAAGTACTCCACAATTTGCAGCCGATACAACAGGAGGAATCGTTAAATATGATTTTACAAGGCCGCTTGCGAAACCCGAGCATCTATTTGATCTTGAACTTGGTGGCGTGTACCGTGACGGACAAACGATGGCATCTGTTAATCTTTTCTGGATGGAATTTCAGGATGAGCTTATTAAAAGTGGCGCTGTAGATATTTTTGGAGAACCTGTGATGGGTAATGCAGATCGTTCTCGTCACATCGGTGTAGAACTCCAGTGCCAAAAAGAGCTTGCATTTGGATTTGCGATAAGCGGAAATACAACTATTTCGTACAATCGCCTGGTAAGTTATTCGGTTGTGGATAGTTCAAGCAATGGAATTGTTTATAGGCACAACTTAGATGGTAATCCAATTGCGGGTTCGCCCGATTTCATGGCAAACCTTCGACTTACACATTCAATTGGAGAATGGAGAGCTTCTATCGACGCGAAATATGTTGGAAGCTTTTACACGGATAATACCAAGAATAATCTTTTAAAAAATGATGCATACACAGTCGTCAACTCGATGTTGTCATATCGGTTCACCCTGGGTTCAGATGTTTTCCTTACTGTACGAGGTGAAATAAGGAATTTATTCGATGCTTTGTATACCATGAGCGGCGAAGGTAATGAGTTCTTCCCCGCTGCAGAACGCAATTACATCTTAGGAATGTCATTGCAATTATAATGGCTCACGAAATGACAATATTATCTAACTTTTTTTGCATCGTTCAGCGTAAAATCGTAAATTAATCACAAGCATATCTCACAGGGTAATGCGCATTGAGTATTGTTTAATTGATTCGCGGACGTGATATTCCCGGGGAAGATGGCTGATTAGAATTGGATTCAATGTACTCTAGGGTTTTATTTATGGCGTGCACACTTATTCTCGCGAATGGAAAACCACCAAGCAAACGGCTTTTCCAGAAATTTCTCGCAGCTGCCGACCGGTTCCTTTGTGCTGATGGCGGAGCAAATACCGCCGCTCGTTTCGGCCATGCTCCTGATCTTATTATCGGTGATCTTGATTCCACAGAGAAGGAAACGCTCGCCGTATTCAGCCATGTCGATGTGAAAAAGCTGAAGGACCAAAACTCCACAGATTTGGAAAAGGCGCTTACAGCTGCTGTTCGGAAGAAATGTAAAGAAATAGTTGTACTGGGAGCAACAGGTGGACGGCTTGATCACGCTATTGGAAACTTGAGTGCGCTCGCAAAATTCTCCCGTAAAGCACACATTACTTTTGTTGATGAGATCGGAATATTCATAGCAGTCAATCATTCATTAGAACTCAGCCTTCCCATCGGCACAATCATTTCACTTTTACCGCTTTCTCGATGCAGTGGAATCGTGACAAAAGGACTAAAATGGAATCTGAAAAATGAATCCCTGGAGCTTGGAGTTCGCGAGAGCACGAGTAATGTTATTGTCTCTTCTCCAGCGGACATCAAAGTTAGGAAAGGCAGCCTTATCGCCTTTGTGGCGACTAAAAACTAAAACCTTGTATCTAAATCCTAATTCTAATAGCCAATGATCAAAGTCCATCTTTCACTCATCGATATCGCGCTGATTGTCGCTTACTTCGCGGCCGTTGTCTTCATCGGATTTCGCGCAGTGCGGAAACGAAAGTCCGGCTCAGAAGATTTTCTACTGGCTGGTCGTACACTAACACTTCCGGTTTTTGTCGCCACTCTTGTTTCAACGTGGTATGGCGGAATTCTCGGCGTTGGAGAATATTCCTATAAGTTTGGTATTTCCAACTGGGTCGTGTTTGGAGTTCCGTACTATATCTTTGCACTTGTTTTTGCTCTGTTCCTTGCAAAAAAAGTCCGCGCAACAAACCTTTTTACCATTCCCGACAAACTTGAGCAAGCGTACGATAAACGCACTGCAATTGCCGGCGGTGTTCTTACATTTTTTCTCGTTACACCGGCAGCGTACGTGCTTATGCTGGGAATTCTTGCACAGCTTATTTTTGGAATCGATCTTACTCTTTGTATTATCATTACAACATTTCTGACTGTTGTCTATCTTTATAATGGCGGTTTTCGCTCTGATGTATGGGCAAATGTTTTCGAATTTGTGATGATGTTTCTTGGCTTTGCTCTTGTTGTGGTTTATTCTTATTCAAAATTCGGCGGATTGGATTTCATACGCACGCATGTTCCACCATTGCATCTTACGTGGCACGGCGGCAACAGCATGGAATTTATTGCTGTCTGGTTCTTCATTGCATTGTGGACACTTGTAGATCCGGCATTTCATCAACGATGCTATGCAGCAAAGGACGGTAAAACGGCACAGCGTGGTATTCTTGTTTCTATTATATTCTGGTTTATCTTCGACTTTATGACAAGTTTTGCAGGACTCTACGCACGTGCTTCGCTGCAACCTCTGGCGCAGCCAATGTACTCCTATCCACTTCTTGCTGAAATTACGCTGCCCTCGATTGCAAAAGGAATGTTTTACATTGGTATGCTCGCGACTATTATGTCAACGCTTAGTAGCCTCACATTGATTTCTGCCATCACTGTTGGGAAAGATATTGTAGGAAGATGGAAAAACGCAGCTCACGATTCGGACATTGTTCAGCGTTGGACAAAAATTGGACTTGTGTTTTCAGCCTTGTTCTCCGTTGTGCTTGCAATTATTGTGCCTTCTGTAGTAAGCATTTGGTACACAATCGGTACCTGCATTATCCCTGGACTATTAGTGCCGGTGTTGGCAAGTTATTTTGAACGATTAAAGATTTCTGCGGTCTATGCTTTCGGAGCCATGATGAACGGCTGGTTCATTTCAACTGCAAGTCTCATATCCGGTCATATCTACGCACACAACGGCATGCCTGCTTATTGGTTTGGAGTTGAACCGATGTACCCGGGATTATTTATGGCTTTGTTTTGGTGGGGATTGGGAAAGTTAGAAACGAAAAGCAACAAGCAATCAGCTGAGGAGTAAATTATAATGACGAGTGACTAAAGACAGATGAATCAAATGATCCAATATTCATTGAGTCTATATCTTCAATCCGTCATCTCAAATCACAATTCATAGCTTCGTTGCAACAACTGCTACTGCCTTCGCTGTCATAACTTTACTACTTGATCTATCTGTCGCCTCAAGAAATATTATATATACGCCAATCCGAACACGTCTTTTATCATCCCCAACGCCATCCCACACAATTTCGCCTTGCGTACCTGCAAGCTCACCATTCGCTAATGTCCGAACGAGTCTTCCTTTGATATCGTAGATTCGTAGGTTCAATGTCGATGTCATCGCTGGGAGATTATATCGAATGATGCAGAAATCTTCAAAGCCATCTTCCTCCGGTGCCTTTTTGCCAAGTGATCCTAAGGGCTAAAAAGCCTCAATTGGAGTCAAATAATCGTTCCCCCGAGGACTTATCAACCCTTGGCAATCACATTCGTAAGCGTCGCCTTGAATTGAAGCTCACGGCAAAAGATGTCGGCAAAAGACTGGGTGTCGACATTTGCACAATCTACAAATGGGAGTACAACATCGCAAGCCCAAATCCCAGACGTCTCAGCCAAATTATCGAGTTTCTTGGTTATGAACCTGATATTCTAATCAGACAGTTTTTCGGAGAGAGGATTCTTGCCTATAGAAAATTGCATTGCATATCTCAGACGAAACTCGCCATTATGTTAGGCATTCATAAGACTACGCTTCGTCAATGGGAAAAGAATCTGAGATGTCCCTCTGAGGAATCACTTGAGAAGCTGGCGTTCGTTCTTGATAGAATCTCACAAGAACTTCCAAAATGAATGCGAAGGAGAATTACTGATCACCCGGTGTACTAAATATTGGATATCGATCCAACGACATTAGGATGGTGGGAAAGAGATGAAAATAAATCTGCAGGGAAACTCGAGAAACTACTCACCTCTTTCATTGTTTAATTCAATATAATTCTAAACAGTCTGTGTTTTATTTCTCATCCAACACTTCTCTAACCTCTTTTAGAACTTTTATGAGATCATACGGTTTGTAGAGAAAATGTTGTATCCTCACTTTCAGCAATTCCGATTTCATATCTGGTTCAATATAGCCTGACGCCAGAATAATATGTGCATTCGGATTGATTGCTTTGATCTGTTGACACACCGCCAAACCGGATATATTCGGTAATCCAAGATCGGTAAGTACAAGAGCAATCTCGTTCTTCTTCTCCTTATAGATTTTCAGCGCTGTAAATCCATCTTGCGCAGAAAGAACTTTGTACCCCTTTTCGCCAAGTACCATCTGAAGAGGCATCAAAAGCATCTCTTCATCCTCTACAACCAACAGCGTCTCTGTTCCACCCGGAATACTTTCCAACGTCTCTTTTTCTTTTTCAATGATGGGCTCTGCCATTTGCGACACAGGCAGATACAAGCAGAAGGTTGTTCCCTTTCCAAGCTCACTATCCACATCAATAAACCCTTTATGAGATTGTATTACTCCGAACACTACTGACAATCCCAATCCGGTTCCTTTTCCTATTCCCTTTGTCGTGAAAAATGGCTCAAAGATACGCTTTCGAATCTCTTCGGTCATCCCTTCACCTGTATCACTCACTTCAATACAGACGTAACTGCTCGTATCAGCATCCGGATGCTGATAACGCAGACTTGCAACAGATACCATCCGCGTATTGATAGTGAGAACGCCACCATTCGGCATTGCATCTCGTGCATTCACACAAAGGTTAAGCAGTGCTTGATATAACTGCGAGCGATCGGCATTTATGTAAGGAACTGCTTCATCGAAATTCTGCGAATAGGTAAGAACCTTGGTGAACGTCTCATGGATCATTGCCATAATTTCCATAACAAGATCATTAACATCCACCGGACCGAATTCAGTTTCCGATTTTCTCGCAAATGTCAATATCTGCTTGACAAGTGTTTTGCCGCGATCCACAGCTTTTATGATAGTTTCAGTAGCAATGCCTAAATTCTTGGCATCATCTTTAAACCGCTTGATGCTTGTGATGTATGCCAGTATAATTCCAAGAATATTGTTGAAATCATGAGCAATCCCTCCGGCAAGCGTTCCTAATCCTTCCAATTTTTGCATTTGGCGCAGTCCCTCTTCCATTTGCCTACGCTGGGTGATGTCACGGGCAATACCTGTAAAAAATTGACCCGCTTTTGTTTCCCATGTTGATAACGAAAGCTCTATCGGAAACACACTTTTATCCTTTCGTAACCCTTCTAATTCAATAGTCTTCTCGATAACATCTTGATCTCCTCCAGATTGAAGTCTATTCATTCCGTTGGGATGTCCGGCGTGGCGATAAAGCGGCATTATGGAGGTGAGCGGTTGCCCGACTGCTTCCGTATAGCTGTAGCCGAATATTCGCTCGGCACCACTATTCCATCCAACGATAATCCCACTGCTATCGGCAGTTACAATAGCATCAGTAGCAGATTGCAGGACCGATCGATATCTAGTCTCGCTCTCCCGCAGTGCTTCCTCCGCCAGCTTGCGCTCGGTGATATCTTTGGAAATACCAAAAGTGCCAATAATCTCACCTTCTCTATCTCGTAAAGGCATCTTTGTAGTGGTCACCCATGTCTCGCTTCCATCAGGCCACGTTTCCTTCTCTTCTAACCCTATTAATGGCTGACCTGTTTTCATAATCTTCTGCTCATCTTTAAAAGCTGGTCGAGCATGTTGTTCAGCAAAGAAGTCGAAATCCGTTTTACCCACAGCCTCTGCTGAATCGCTCAATCCAAACCTCATAGCTTGAGATTTATTTATTCTGATAAAACGGCTGTCTTTGTCTTTAAAATAAATATGGTCGGGAATATTGTCCATCATTATATTCATCAGAAACTGTTCCTTTACCAACGCTTCCTCCGCCCGCTTGCGCTCGGTGATATCCAAAAGTGAAGCGATGCTCGTTTTTGTTTCTTTAATAACTTCGATATGCAGCAGGACATTGTGAATCTTACCAAACCGGTCAACAAATCGAAATTCGTATTGGTTTTTTGCCGCTTCAGCTCTTTCTCTTCGCAATTTGTGTTGTGCGATCATATATTCCAAATCTTCTTTCACGACAAATTCTGTCCATTTTTTCTTTCCTTCAATTTCATCTTTCGAGTACCCTGACAAGTGTTCAAATTCCATATTCACGAGACTCAAAGTAGTATCTTCTTCAATAATGACATTTGCCGTACCGGTATTCTCAAAAGTTATGTGGTATTGTTCGGAACTTCTCCGTAATGCCTCTTCTGCCCGCCGTCGCGAATTTTTTTCCTTTACTTCATCAAGCGACCTTTTGATGGCGAAAGGAAGTCTTACCATGCGATCCTTTAGGACATAATCGACAGCTTTCTGCTTAATAAGTTCTATGGCTGTTTCTTCGCCGATCGATCCGGAGATACAGATGAAGGGAACTTCAGGACAGATATCGATTGCTAAGCTCAATGCCCCGAATGCATCGAATCCATGTAATTTGAAATCACTCAAAATGACATCATATGTATGACTGCGAAGCAAAGAAGTAAATTCCATTTTCTTCTCAGCACAATCCATACTAAGATCATATCCTGCATCTGTAAGTAGTTCTCGTATAATCTCGACGTCTCGAGGTGAGTCTTCTAGATACAAGACTTTCAACGATATCTTATCTATAGTCCTCTTTTTCATTTGATTACATCCTCTCTGGCGGCAGTTCATTAATGACCGCCCAAACCACACCAACCTGCTTTACTGATTTAATAAAATCTTGGAAATCTACCGGCTTCACTACATAGGCATTAGCTCCCAGCTCATAGCTTTTCTTTAAATCCGATTCCTCGTAAGAGGATGTGAGCATAACAACATGGAGTGTTCTTAGCATAGTATCACTTCGAATAACTTGAAGCACTTCGATGCTATTCATCCGGAGCATTCTATTGATATAAAAGCTAGTGAGTATTCTTTGCCGATGCTCTGGTGGGCGGGACAACAATTTAATGAGACCTATAGTCGCGTCCATACTCTTACCTCCAATCCCTTTCTTGGTGTACAGAGTTATAACACTACAGGTAAATTAGAGTACCATTTCTTTGAGTAAGAAACAAGGTGCAGGTTTGCCGCTTTAGGATGGCAACAAAAAGAGGTTAGAACGTTACTCCCTCTCTTTAGAGATTCGAGTTTTTGAATGAATTGATTATTTTGATCGACAAATCGTTCTACTATTTCACGAACGAAACTAAATCTGTTTGAATCAAAGTCCTTGACGTATTGATCGCGTTCTACTTCGAGCGATTGAATGAGGGATATGACATCCATACGCCATGCTCTTGCGACAGAATCTCATTCCACGTGCTCACAAAATCAGCCGTGAACTGCGTGGCATACATGATACTATGCGCATCTGACTGCGTCTTCCTCCGGTGCCTTTCTACCAAGTGATCTTAAGGGCTCAAAAACCTCAATTAGACTCAAATAATCGCTACCACAAGGACTTATCGACTCTTGGTAATCAGATTCGAAAGCGTCGTCTTGAATTGAAGTTTACAGCAAAAGAGGTTGGCAAAAGAATAGGCGTTGACCAGGACACCATCTACGGCTGGGAATATCACAAGACCAGCCCTAATCCAAGACGTATTTCGGAAATCATCAAATTCCTAGGAAAGGCACCGGATATTCGGTTCAGGCAGTTTTGCGGGGAAAGAATTCTTTCCTATAGAAAATTGCATGGTATATCCCAGGCAAAACTCGCCATTATGTTAGGCATTCATAAAACAAATCTCCAGCAATGGGAAAAGAACCACAGGTGTCCGTCAAAGGAATTCCTCGAGAAGCTGTCCTTAATCTTTAATGATACCCGGTGATATACCATTTATCTCTGCCCTTCGTAATCCTTCCCGGACGGTGGTAATGTTTGACGATTATCCGTTCAACACTTCCCGTATTTTTTTTGCAAGTATGACCGGTGTGAAAGGTTTTTGTAAAAACTCTACATCTTCTTCCAACACTCCGCGATGAGCCACAATATCCGACGGATACCCGGACATGAACAATACTTTTATGCCTGGATACTTCACTTCGATTCTCTTCTTTAATTCTTTGCCGTTCATCTCCGGCATGATAACATCAGTAATCAGCAAGTCAATTTTATCTCCGTACTTCTCACATATGGCAAACGCATCGGACGGAGATTGCGCGCTCAGCACTTTAT
>JBEKLV010000005.1:0-35121 GCA_050008835.1 Bacteroidota bacterium
TCCTGGAACGGGGATTCAAGACAATATATATTTTCTTTTTTGAAAATTTCATTTTCAAAATCGAGTGAATTCTTTTACTTTCACAAATCGAGCGATCAAGCAGCGCCTACTAATTATCAACTTACTGAATGCGTGTAGAACTCAATCATTTTCTCTGGCTGACCTTCATTTACGATACTTCCATTTTCAAAGACTATAATCCTATCGCAAAATCTCTGAATTTGATTGAGGTCATGGCTTACATACAGCACTGTTCGCCCATCTTGCTTGAACTTTTTAAACTGGTCTTCGCACCGTTGTTTAAATTCTTTATCTCCCACTGCCAACACTTCATCAACCAGAAAGATCGAAGCTTTCGACTGGATGGCAACAGCAAATCCCAGGCGAAGCATCATACCCAATGAAAGTGTTCCGAGTTTTGCATCGACAAATCTCTCAAGCTCCGCATACTCTATAATAGAGTCAAATATCTTGTTCAGTTCTTTTCGAGTGAAGCCGAGTACTGTACCGTAGAGAAAGATATTCTCTTTTACCGAGAACTCCGGTTGAAAACCGACTCCAAGCTCAAGCATGGGAAATACCTCGGTGCTGACTTGCACCTTCCCTTTGCTGGGGGGGTAAATACCGGAAATGATTTTCAGCAATGTCGATTTACCGGAGCCATTTTTTCCGATGACACCGAGGAACTCGCCATCTTTGACATGCAAGTCGATATGACGCAGAGCATAAAGCGGCTCATAATTGTATCGCTTCCCAAGGATGGATGTTGCCCAGTGAAAAAGAGTCCGTTTTCTCTCATGAGGCAACCGAAAAACTTTTGAAACACCTTCAAGTTTAATCATAGTCTTTCTACAGGAGCTCGGCAATCTGGTCCTGCCAGCGCCGAAATATGACAAATCCCAAAATAAAAACAAACAGCGAAGCGCCAATCGTTATCATCAAAAAGCGCAGGTCAAAAAAATCGTATAACAGGTAGTGACGAAACATCATAAATATTCTTGCAAGCGGATTCAGGAAGACGATGATCTGAGTCGATTCCGGCAGAGCGGTGACGTTGTACACAACCGGCGTGAGCCAAAAAAGAGCAAGAACGAGCACATTCCATATCTGGCTCAGGTCGCGAAAACGCACATATAACGCGGCAAGAATAAATCCCGCCCCCGTTGAGAAAAGGAATAAACAGATCAGTGGTATCGGGAAAAGCCAAAGCAATGGTGGCACACCCCTTGAGATCAATACAGCGATCAGCACAAGCCCAAGATTTACAAAAAGAGAAAACGTACCTGTCATAGAAGACGCGAATACGATGAGATACCGCGGGAAATTCACCTTTTTAATAAGCGAGGCTTTAGACATCAAACTGTACATAGCGCTGAAGGTGCAGTCTTGAAAAAAATTGTAACTGATGATTCCAAGGATGAGATAGAGCGCATAGTTCGGTACACCGATATAAATCACTTCGGTAAACACAAAATAGTAAACGCCGAACATCAGTATCGGACTAAGAAGAAACCAGACATAGCCGAGGAGTGAATCATGGTACCTTAAACGAAAATCGGCAACAGCAAACTCGCGAACGATATCTCGATAGTGTATTGCTTTTGTAATAAAAGATGCTTTTTGTTGCTGCCTCGTCTGTTTATACGGTAATGTCTGTTCAATTGTTTGTGCTTCTTGGTTGTCCATCAACGATAGTCTCTCAATAATTATCGGAATAAATTCCTAATGTATCAATTACTCAACGGTTTTTATGATTCCCTTTTGCATTAGTAACGCTTTCAGCTGGCACACGGAAAACTCAATATTTTCCTTTTCAGGTATATTCAGATCGGTATCTAATTTTTCGTGCCCTGCTCTGCCGACCCAAATAGTCATGATTTGATCCGGTGTGACCGTCGTTTGTATGATATCCAATTCCTCTTGCTGAAGCTCGATTGCTGTCACGATCAAAATTGATCCGGCATCAAGCATGATATGCGCCACCTCGGCAAGTCTTCGCACATGTTCAGATCGGTTATTTATTTTCCCACTGATGTCTGCGTCGACGCCGTACAAAATGTTTCCAATTCCTAAAAAGTATGCAAAATTTCCTTGAGAAAGAAGCTCTGATTCAAGCATCTTTGCCAGTGGTTTCTTACCGCTATCCTTTTCTCCGGTGATGATGACGAGCGCAGGCTTTTGTCTAAATCTCTCTGCGCGCTCTTCAGCAGGGATAGTACTTTTCTCCCATTTGATATTGCGCGTAAGAACCTTCTCGCGCACAAATTGCTGTTCATCTTCAAGTGCTTCAAGAATAATTCCTCCGCCGGCGATTTCATATTCATCGACAATGACAAACCGCCCCATCGCTGCATCCTCTTTTGCACAATCGAATGCGATAGCCCTCGATAGCGAGAGAATGCACTCTGCAACCTGATGGCGTTCAATTTTTTTTTGTTGATGAAGCACACTCAAATCGGATGCATCGATAATCTTCGTCACCTCCTCAATTTGCACCGGTACGCTTGCTGAGGCGAGTTTGAGAATGTATTGTTTGCCGATGACCATGGGCTGCTTTGCCATCCAGAACAGAGTTACCCTCATTCTCGATGTAACGTTTGGCCGCTGCTCTTCGGCTTTTGTCACAATTTCACCTCGTGTGACAAATATTTGCTCTTGCAGAGTAACACCGGTTGCAGAACCGGCCGTCACGATTGGAGGAACCGGAGTGTTAAACGTTTCAATCGTTTTTATTCTGCTCTTTTTCCCAGAAGGATAAAAGATGACCTCATCATCAGGCCGAAGGGAGCCCGATGTGATCGTGCCTGCAATAATCCTGCGCGTATCATTGTAGCGTGTAAATTTATAAACATCCTGTACCGGCATGCGCAACGGGCGATCGGGCTGCGGCGTTGCATTTTCAAATCCATCGAGAACATCGAGTATCGTTGCACCTGTGTACCATTTCATCGAATCGCTTCTCGATGCAATATTGTCTCCCTTGAGGCCGCTGACAGGAATGAAGCAGGCAGAGTGAATTCCCAACGATTTAAGAAATTTCGAATATTCCTTCACGATAGCGTTAAATACATCTTTGCGATATTCAACGAGATCCATTTTGTTGACGACAACAGCGATCTGCCGAATCCCGAGCATTGAAAGCATATACCCATGGCGGCGCGAATTTTCCCTGACACCCTCGGATGCATCGATCACCAGAAGTGCCGCATCAGCACGAGAAGCTCCTGTGACCATATTTTTCAAAAACTCGATATGCCCCGGTGCGTCGATAATAATATAGTGCCGCTTGACAGTTTTGAAAAACACGCGCGCACTATCGATAGTAATGCCCTGCGTGCGCTCGTCTTTGAGTGCATCGATTAGGAAAGCATATTCGAATGGTTTGGAATTTCGTTCGCACATGGCTTTTATTTGATCGAGCTTCCCATCAGGCAGGGAATTCGTATCGACAAGCAGGCGGCCGATGATAGTCGATTTGCCGTGGTCAACGTGTCCGGCAACTACAATATTGAGATGGTTGTTGGTCAAGATAAAAAATAAAAGTTTAAAGATAAAAGATTAATAGAACTATTATTGATTGATGGTTTTATGCATTTTTGAGACTATCGATCCTAAAATAGATTTTAATTCCTCCGATTCTTTTAATAAGCGATTAATTTCTTTTTCTTTCGACAATCCAATTTCTACAAAAATTCTTATCCAGTAATTTGCTTCACGCGCTTCCTTGAGAGCAATACTAACCTTTGCTTTAAATTCTCTCCGCGAAATCCCTGCCTGCGCCTCTTCATAATTCGCCCCAACAGATGTTGCCGATTTTATCAACTGATACTTTAGCACGTTGGTCTCAACATTGTTCGGGACAGTTCTTAGAAATTTTATCACATCAGTAGAAAAAACAAATATCCTTTCTACAAGATCATTCACTTTGCCCTCCCTCTTTTTTCCTTTTATCTTTTTCCCTTTTCCTTTTAACTTTTTTCTCAACCTTACATATACCCATTTCTCCGTAACGTTTCCAACCCTCCTTGATCCTCTTTATCTTGCGCTCTCCCGCTGCGTTCTGCGATGTTTTTTAATTGACCGCTCTTTAATTCCTCGATGATTTCATCCACATTTCTGGCATGAGAATCTATCGGAAACGTACATGGATAACAGCCAAGCGAACGGTAGCGTTTGCCATTTCCTTGGTTATAGTAGAGTGAGACAGTTGGAATCTTTTCTCTTTTGATATATTCCCAAATATTCAGCTCTGTCCAGTCGAGCAGCGGATGGATGCGGACGTGCGTGCCGGGGGCGAAATCGGTTTTATAAAAATTCCAGAATTCAGGCGGCTGATCGGCAATATCCCATTGACTATCTTTATCGCGCGATGAAAAGTATCGCTCTTTCGAACGAGAACCCTCTTCGTCGGCTCTCGCACCGGCGATAATTCCATCGAACGGCTCGCCGTCCTTTTCGGGTTCATATTTCTTTGTCGTATGGTTAAAGCGATATCTGACCCAAGTACCGTTGATCGTATTGACCAGAGCGTCCGTCTTAAGGATCTTACAGCAGGCGAGATGATCTGCTTTGCCATCTGGGAAGGTTTGCTTTTTCTTCAACGCTTCTTCGTTTATGCCATAAAGCAAATTCAGCCCGAGCTTTTCTACAAGGCGGTCTCGGTACTGAATCATTTCCGGAATTTTGTAACTCGTATCGATGTGAATCAGCGTAAAAGGAACATGACCAAAGAACGCTTTACGAGCCAACCAGAGGAGCACTGTGCTGTCCTTGCCAATTGACCAGAGCATACCGAGGTTTTTAAAATTCGCATACGCCTCGCGCAGTATGTGGATGCTTGTATCTTGAAGTTGATCGAGATGGTCCATTATGATAGTCCAGAATCAAGAATCAGAAGAGAAAAGGGGTAAGTAGTAAATCAAGCACACGTAAGAAGTTGGGTCCTCTTCTAAATTCTTTTTCCTTATTTTTATCATCTAGAATCCTAAATCCATATTGTGGATTCTGGATCCTGTTTTCTTAATTCCTTTTTTACGCATATGTCTTTATAAGCGTCCAAGCACCCAGAACGACGATCAACACACCTACCGCTTTTCGGACGATGTTTGAACGAAGTACTTTTGTCGCTAAGGCTCCGAAAGGTGCAGCAATGAAAGCGCCAGCAACAAGTGCCAGGCAAAGTTCCCAAGCGAAAATCTTTTCGGAGAACATGCTTGTTACAAAACTTCCAGCTTGTTGGTCAAACACAGAACCGGGAACCTCCTTGACCGCACGCGCCACAAGATATGTAAAGAAACCAACAAGACAAATCGGAATCTCGGAAAAAAGAGTAATAGCGATCGCTTTCTTCTGCTCCTGTCCTGCCATAATTTGTCCTCCTGTTACAACGGGTCCAAATCCTCCCCCTGAAATTCCTTTGTTAAACGCGCTCAGAAGACTGATGCCGATGATTTTCTTCCAGGAGAACTTAAACTGTTTGTTCATGAGTATAACGACACCCATGAGGAGAACAAGAATTCCGATGTACGTGTTAAGAACTGTTTTGCTGATATTGACAGCAAGAAGAGCCGCCAACAAAGAGGCAATAACGCCAAAGCTTCCAATGATAGCAGCCGTTTTCAGTTCAATCGAACCTGACTCAAATGAAGCGTTTTCAAATTTTGTATGGAAAACAGACGCAGCGATACTTCCCAATCCCTGAGAAAGAAGAACTGCGGGAACAGCCACGACTGCAGGAAAACCAATCAAGATGAGGATTGGTGTAAAGATAGTTCCCCACCCCATGCCAAGAGAAGCATTAACCATTTCGATTACAAATGCAAGCGCCAGTATGATTAGAAACACTTCTATTGTCACAAGAACCCCCATGTTTGAAGCTTTAATTGTTTAGTGAGATATATCATACTCTTCAGTTCATCTTTTTTCAGATTGATAAAGCCTTCGTTCGACAAACTTTTTTAAGGTATCGAATGATTGTTCTAGTGTCTGATGATTCGTATCGATTATGATCTCGGGCTGCTCAGGCTCTTCATAGGGATCATCAATGCCTGTGAAGTTTTTAATCTCACCATTGCGGGCTTTCTTATAAAGCTCCTTAGGATCTCTTGCTTCGCAGGTCTGGAGCGATGCTTTCACATAGATTTCGACAAACTGTGAACAAATGGATCGAACATATAAACGTGAATCACGGTACGGTGAAATCAACGATGCAATGACGATTTTTCCATCCTTCTCCAGCTTTGCTGCAAGCTCCCCTGCCCTTTGTACATGGCGGTTTCTCTCTTCTTTCGAGAATCCTGTGTTGGGAAACAACGATCGCAACATGTCGCCATCGAGGTGATCTACACTCAAACCCTTGCCTGATAGGTACTTGTGCAATAGATCAGCAAGCGCCGTCTTTCCTGATCCAGATAAACCTGTAAGCCAGAGAACCATTTTAGTAAATCATTATTATAGGTTTAACGGTAAATATACAAATCGTTCCGGAGAGTTGAAATAACCATTTTGAAAACCTATAACACATATTTAACTGGAAATCTTCTACGTTTTGAAGATAAGAGAGTGATTAATCGATATGGAGAGTTGTCTCGGCAATCCTCAAGAGGTCTTCTGCCGCCCGCCGCCAACTAAATTTCAAGAGCATCTTTTCGATTTCGGTATTCTGGGGTACAGCGCTCGACGCGAGAAGAAGTATCAACTTCTGAGCTATGTCTACCGAATCTAAAGGATTGACGAACATTGCGCAATCCCCTAAAGTCTCACGATGAGTTGGAATGTCGGAGACAAGCACCCGGCACCCGCTGGCAAGAGCTTCCAATGGAGGAAAACCAAACCCCTCGTACAGCGAAACGGACGCGAAAATGTCCGCCTGATGGTACAGGTCTGTAAGTTGTGCATCGGAAACATATCCTAAGAACTTTACGGTTGGATCACTCATGTATTTTTTCTTTAATCCACTCTTACCAAATACCAATGAATTGTCCCCTCCCACAACGACAAGTTCTGCATCCTTCAACCCTGCGATTTTAAATCCTTCGATAAGGTGTTTCAGATTCTTCCTTAGTTCCAAAGTAGAAACTGCGAGTATCGTTTTACCTGTCCCCTTTTTTTCTCCTGGTTTTCTTCGTGAAATAAATATCTCCGAAATTCCTGGATATACAATGCGAATTTTCTTTTCCGGAACTTCTAGCAATCCAATAATTTCACTTTTCGTAAAAGCGCTTTGAGCTATTACAACAGAGGAAGTATTAATTACACGGAGAACTAAAAACTTAAACCACATCGCAGCACTGCGGGAGAACCATTCCGGATTCCTTAAGAATGCTAAATCATGTATTACGGTAATTTGATTTCGATACCACATTGGCCCTGTGTTCACCAAGTTGATCAGCAATGGATTGTTCTTGCGGCGAAGAAATAGAGGAAACTCGATCTGTTCCCAAAGATGACCTGTTAACATTCCAAAACATTCGACACCTAATTCTTCAGCAAGAGATTGGTGCATAATATCTTTTGGTGCAACAAAGGTGAGCGATGGCCGAATCTTTTTCAATTGTCGTGAGATCTCTACCGCATACCGTTCGAGTCCTGTGATGCGATGCGTTAGGAAACGTGCATTAACAATTATCTTATCTTGTTGCTTTGGAGTGCTTTCGTTCATGACATAAGAATCTCTTCATAAAGTTTTATATATAGCTGTACAGCTTTTTCCCATCTAAACTCTCTTAATGGAATATGCATCACTTCTCCTCTATACGCTTTCACGCACCCCTCAACAAGAGCCTGAGACGATCCTGCATCTACAAAGACGTGATCGCCTGAAATTACTTCTGGGAGCGAACCTGCCTTTGTTGCAACCACAATCTTGTTTGCATTGCATGCCTCGCGCGCACAAAAACCGAAGCCCTCAGAGAGCGACGGAATGACAACACAATCTGCTGCAGAAACATAGGCTGCGAGCATCTCACGCGTGAGAGGAGGAATGAGTTTGCACATATGAACGGGAATCGAAGAGACATTCTTCTGTATACGAGTCCACATGCGATTGTCGTAACTAGAAAAGATAAATACAAACCGTGCTTTTGGTATTTGTCTCGAGATTTCCGGAATTGCCTCTGCGAAATACTCGAAGCCTTTGGTGACGCCTGTTCGGCCAAACGAGAGAAACACGAAATCTTCTTTATCGAAACATAGTTGTTTGCGGACTTCCTCCTTTGATAGAGCTGGGTTATCAAGCTTCGAATCACCATGATAAATAACGTGGATCTTCTTCTCGGATACGCCTATGGACTGCAGTGACTTCTTCGTGTACTCAGAGACCGCAATAAAACGATCAAAAGGAAGACCAACGATTATTCGCTCAGTCAAATAATAGAACAACGAGCGAATCAGATTCGGCTCAAACAGAAACCATTTTTTACCAAGAACTTCGTGAACAATCAATGCTTTCTTCTTACCCATAAGCATCGCTCCGAAAAATGCCGGTGGACCACCTGCAAATGTGCTCCCCTGAACGACATCAGCCCATTGGGCGGCCCGGACAACACTGGGTAGAGAGAAAAGCATGAACCAGAATCTTTTGAAGAAAGGAAGAGTGTAAACTCGAATAACCGTCAACGCATCGCGTTTTTCAACGCTGGGAGCATGCCTCTGCCAGCTGGACGAGACAACCTTGACCTCGTGACCATTTGCAATGAATCCCTCTACAAGCTTCTGAAGCGCAAATTCAACGCCGCCAAGTGCCGGTGGATAGGATTCCGCTACGAGGCAGATACGCATTGGATCTCTAAGTGAATGACAAGAAGTTTTATCATGAATGTGTGATGACTTTAATTAATGAGCGCTGAAAAACGTATGATTGAACCAAGATCTGAGCTAACCCATTTTCCCTCTATAGTGGAGAAAAGCGGCACGCGAGACTTCTCAGTAGAGGTCTTCCATGTACCAATATCCTTACAACGGAAAAGTGTAACTTCGTTTTATATTTCGCGGTAACAATGTCAACAAATGTAGAGTCACTTATTAGTTTGTACTAACTCTTTGCATCAAAATCAAGTTATTGATTTATCCCCCATTGAAAGCACTACAACAAAGAAAACTGATACTATTTTAACTTCGGATTGTACCGTTACGAAATGATTGTCTATAAAAAAATCGTAATGGCAACTCAGACTTACAATTCTCACGAACGCAAGAACTTGTCGCAGTTACGATTCTGTTACGGTTACGATTGTTGCTTTAACTTTTTGAACTTGCGGCTAAAGTCAGCGATAGGAACGGTGAATATCTTTTCGAACAATTTGCTGGGATTCTCTTGAGAGTCTCCCCTGCTACAAAATTGGTCGATTCCGAAAAGTTTCGGCCTCTTTTCCTTTTTTTATCATCCCGCTACGAACTCACAATTTAAAACTTCTACAAAATAAAATTGTAATGCATAAAGATACAGTAAATTAATTACGGCTTCTGTAATATAAGTATGATCGGACACAAAACGATACTCTAAAAATCTTTCGCTTCAGAATAGTGTGAAAATAAAAAAAGTCCCAAATTTAGCAGCGAAGCCGGGGACTTCTTATAACGAGTAATCAATATTTTTATTTATGCTGATTGAGTCTTCTTATTATATCCTATGATCTTCACGAATTATTGTCCGACTACCACCGTTTATGCTTGTACTCCAATTCTTAGCAGGATATTCCTTTGAGATTTTATCAAGCTGGCCGATATTTTTTAGTCGCTTATAAATTAGCTGCCATGCGCATGGCTGGTCGGCTCTTATTTCACACCTGTCTTCTCGAGAACCGCCGCAAGGACCGTTCAGCATGTGTTTTGCACACCTAGTAACTGGGCAAATGCCGCCGAAATCAGACAGTACACACGTTCCGCATTGCATGCATTTTTCTGTCCAGACACCCCTTGATTCAAGGATTCCAAGAAAGGATGTATCAAGTCCCGCATATACAGGAGTATCCGGATAGCGTTCTGCTATCGCCTGCACACCTGCACCGCAGCCTAATGAAAGAACCGCATCGTTTTTCTTGATTTCTTCTGCAGCGCTTTCTATAAAAACATTGTCGCACTGCCGTTCAATCGTGAATTCGTTAACCTTTGTTTTCTTTCCTGCTTTTCTGGACGCAATCCTTAAAGCCGAAGAAATAATTGATACTTCTCGCTCACCTCCAGCAAGGCACACCGTTACGCATGTGCCGCATCCGAGAACAAGAACATTTTTATGATCTTTAACTGCATCGAATATCTCGGGTATTTTTTTTCTTTGCGCAACTATCATTTTCAATCCGCCTTAATAAAGAATTTATTTTTGTGAATTAAGCGTTTCAAATTCTTTGTATTCTCCGCCAGATCCATCAATTGATTTCCGGATTGGATTCGGCCCTAATTCTTTTATTGTATTGATCATGTCATTTATTACTGTAACCAAATTTGTTGCCATTGCCGCCGAAATGTTCACCATTCGTAGGCGTTCCTTTTCAATGCCACTTTCTTCAAGAATATTTCTTGTAGAATTTACCCGCTTTTTAGCGAATAGGTTGCCGTCAATAAAATGGCATCCCCCCTCAAGGCATCCTGCTACTAGAACTCCGTCTGCACCGTTTTCAAATGCGCGCATATAAAATTCTACTTCGAGTCGTCCCGTGCAAGGCGTTCGTATTATACGTACTCCGGATGGATATTGCAGCCGCATTGATCCCGCTAAATCCGCCGACGCATATGCACAGAAATGGCAGCAAAAGGCAATAATTTTCGGTTCAAATACTTTATCGTTCATTCTTGTACAGTTTCTTCCACGTTAAACAATTCATCTATCATTGATTTGAAATGATCTGATTTAAAATGATTGAGTTGAATTGCATGTGCAGGGCATTCGGATACACATATTCCACAGCCCATACACTTAGCTCTTTCAATTTCTGCCTTGTGATTATAATTACAAGATGGCGCCCCGTACGGACAAGCTTTTACACAAGTCATGCATGATATACATTTGTTTTGATTCACAATCGAAACCTGAGCGCCTACCTCTAAATGAGTCTTTGAGAGAATAGTAGCCGCGCGTGCGGCGGCGGCTTTTGCCTGAGAAATATTCTCATCTAACATTTTTGGTGAATGTGCCAAGCCGCATAAAAACAAACCCTCTGTCGCAAAATCTACAGGCCTTAATTTCATATGGGCTTCAACAAAAAATCCGTTTGCATTGAGCGGTACTTTAAGCATGTCCGAAATCTTTTTATTTTCTTTTTCCGCTTTTATGCCAGTGCTTAAAATAAGATGATCTGCTTCAATTACTATGCTATCTGGAAAATCCGGACTCTCCACTTTAACCGAACTTAAAACACCATTCGCATCCGATACAACAGGCAGATTGTTTTCATTATATCTTATAAAGACAACTCCAGCTTCGCGCGCCTGTTTATAATAAACTTCTCTGAATCCGTAAGTTCTGATATCTCTGTACAACACATAAATATTTGCAGTCGGATCTTCCTTTTTAATTTTAAGCGCATTTTTAATTGCCATGGAGCAACATATTCTGCTGCAGTACGGATTCTCCGAATTACGCGAACCCACGCATTGGATCATAACATAGGTCTGTCCTTTGTTTTCAATTCCCCTATTGCTCAGAAATTCTTCAAGTTCCGCTTGTGTTATAACATTCTTCACTGTCCCGTAAGAGTACTCTTTTGTCTCGGCGGATCTTGCACCAGTCGCAATTATAATTGCCCCGCAAGTAAATTCTTTCGGTTTGTTATCCTTAGTAATATTTATTTTAAATTCACCGATATGACCTGATACACTTTCAATCGTAGAATTCAAATAATAGTCTATATTTCTATGCGTGCTGAATTTTTCAATCAGGTCAGCTTTAAATTTATTTAGATTATCATTTTCAAGCGTGGAATGGACAAGAGGCAAATTCCCGCCTAATTGGGAAGACCTTTCGATCAAGTCAACATCATAACCCTGTTCCGCTAATGACAACGCCGCAGACATTCCGCTTACACCGCCACCAATGATAACTGCATTCTGATGTATTGGAATTTTTTCTCCTTCTAAAGAAGATAATCTGAATGCTCTTGCAATAGACATCTTCACAAGTTCAATTGCTTTATTCGTCGCATTATCCGGTTCTGTGGAATGAACCCATGAACACTGATCTCTAATGTTTGCAAGTTCGAAAAGATATTGATTTAAGCCTGCTTCCCGCAGCGTCTCGCGGAAGATTGGTTCGTGCGTCCTCGGAGTGCACGAAGCGACGACAACTCTATTTAACCTGTTCTTTACGATCTGCTCTTTTATATTGGACAAGCTTGCATCTGAGCATGTGTACATTGTATGAGAGGCAAATACAACTCCCCGCTGATTCTTGATAGATTCCGTTACCTTTTCCACATCGACAGTCCCTGCGATATTCATTCCGCAATGGCAGATAAATACGCCTATCCTTGGACTTTCATCGGAAACATCATGCTCATAGGGATACTCTTTTGATGTTATTAATGTATTTTGAGCGGGCGATAGTAATTCCATCGCCATTGCTGCAGCTGCGCTTGCCTGCATCACCGTTTCAGGAATATCTTTAGGTTCTTGGAACGCCCCTGCAACAAAAACACCTGGCTTGGATGTAACCAGCGGCGACAACCTGTCTGTTTTGCAGAAACCGTATTTATTGATTTCAATTCCATGTTTGCGGATACTTTCAGTAACGGATATTTTCGGATCGATGCCAACTGCAAGCACAATAATATCAAAATCTTTTTCAGTATAACCGCTTACAGGATCAAAATAGATTAACCGTAAATCATTTGAGCCGGGTATTTGAATAATCCTGGATGGCATGCTTTTAACATATTCAATATTCTTCATTGCACGGGCGCGTTCATAATACTGGTCAAAATCTTTTCCATGTGCTCTTATATCCATATTAAAAATAGTACCCTGCAATCCATTGACATGTTCGGAAGCAATCATGGCTTGTTTGGTAGTAGCCATACAACATATGGATGAGCAATATTCATTTCCAGATTTGGCTTCACGTGATCCTACACACTGTATCCAGGCAATTCTTTTGGCTTCTTTGCCGTTGTCCTTCCGTATGAGATGGCCTTGGTACGGACCCGCAGCAGAAAGCATGCGTTCAAATTGTACGCTTGTTAGAACATTGAAATATCGCTTGTAACCGTATTCGCCTTTTTTCTCTGCGTTATATTCATCAAAGCCGATAGCAAGAATGACCGCCCCTACCTTCAGCTCAATCTTCTGCTCACTCATTCCATGCTCGACTGCTTTCTTTTCGCATACCGAAACACATTCCATGCATTCCGAGCATTGAGCACAATTCAAGCATCTTTCAGCTTCAGAAATTGCATCACTCTCTGAAAACGAATATTCAATTTCCTCAAAATTATTAATACGATTTTCAACGTTAAGCTCATCGGCAGAAGCACGTTTCTTTTTTGCGACATTCTTTTCGGATGGTAGCAATTCTTCCGGAAAGGGTTTTAGAGAATGCTCAAACCGATCGGGCAGCATATCTTCGTTGTTCAAATAGCGTGTAATAGATTCCGCTGCACGTTTTCCAGCAGCAACGGCTCCAATTACACTACCCGGTCCGGATGCATTATCACCGCCTGCAAAAATTCCTGCAATTGGAGTTTCAAGTGTAATAGGATTGATTTTAAAACATCCGTGTTCAATATCAATCCCTATATGCCTAGTCAGGTCACCATCAACCATCTGCCCAATAGCTACTATTACTTCATCAGTATCAATTTTAACGATATTATTTTCATCGTAAGACGGTTTAAATTTTCCGTTTGAATCGAAAACACTTGTACATTGCTTAAGTTCTATTCCAATAACGGAGCCGTTGCCTAATATTTGTTTTGGTCCCCATCCGTTTCGCAGCACAATTCCTTCTGCAAGCGTAGCTTTAATCTCTTCTTTATATGCAGGCATTTCATTGCGCTGTTCGAGCGAAACCAGTTCAACTCTTTTCGCACCCAGCCTAAGCGCTGTTCTTGCCACATCAATTGCGACGTTACCGCCCCCTATAACAACAACATTTTCTTTTACTTGCGGCTTATTCTTTTCGCCAGAGGATTGCCTGAGGAATTCCACTCCATAATTCACACCTTTTTTATCTTCACCAATAATGTCTAATTTCCTGCTAACATGTGCACCGGCACTGATAAAGATTGCATCATTTTCCTTTTTCAGTTCGAAAAAAGTTATATCCTTACCGACAGCACAATTGAGAACAATTCTAACACCCTTGCGCTTTATTAGCTCTATTTCATAATCAAGTATATCTTTGGGAAGCCTATACCGGGGAATGCCGCAATAGAGCATTCCGCCTGCGGAATCTCTTGACTCGTATACTGTGACTGCAAAACCTTTATCGGCTAAATCGCCGGCAGCAGTTAATCCGGCTGACCCGCCGCCGATGACAGCAATCTTCTTAGCGTCTGCGGTTGGATTTTTCTGCTCTGGTAATTTCAACGTCCCGGATTTATATAGTTTTATTTCCTGATCCGAAGCAAACCTTTTTAATTGTCTGATGGCGAGCGGATTGTCTACTTTAGAGCGAGTACAAACCGTCTCACAAGGAGCAGGACAAACGCGGCCGCATATTGCAGCAAACGGATTTCTTTCTCGTATTAGTTTGACTGCTTTTAAATACTCTTTCTTCTTTATTAATTGGATATAGCCCTGAACATTAATATTTGCCGGACATTTCATTTTGCAAGGAGCATGACCGAGCTTTAATATGTTGGGTTTGTTTGGAATTGCCTGCGCATAATATTTTTGTATCGCTTTTCTTGTGCCAAGATCGCGGTTAAATTTATCGTTTATTTCGACAGGACACGCTGTAGTACATTCTCCGCAATCATTGCAGATTCTTTCATTAATGAATCGCGGTGATTTTTTTACGGTAACTTTGAAGTTTCCCGGTTCACCTTCAATTTTTTCCAGTTCAGAAAGTGTGAGAATTTCTATATTAAGATTTCTGGCGCATTCGACCAACTTCGGTGAAATAACACAAGTTGCACAATCGCCCGTTGGAAAAGTCTTGTCAAGATGAGCCATCATACCGCCAATGGTTGCAGAACGGTTCACTAAGTAGACCTTGTATCCTGAATTAGCAAGATCAAGAGATGCTTGAACGCCAGCAATGCCTCCGCCTTCAACTAAAACAGCACCAGTTATCTTTTTCTTTTCAATCTTCACAAATAAATCTTTCTTTATTAAATGCTTTTAACGGCTTCAATAATAGGTCTTGGAGAAACAACGCATTTATCCATTCCTAACGTTTCAGGAGCAATACCTAAACACAACCCAACGAGCTGAGTTATATAAACTATAGGTATGTTATAGCTGCTATTTTTTGCTTTATTAATATCGCTTTGCCTTAGATCCAAATTTACCTGACACATCGGGCAGGCAACCGCCATACATTCTGCACCGGCAGCTTTTGCCATACTTAATATGGAATTGGAAAGTTCGATGACGATATCTATCCGGGTAATGGCAAATCCGCCACCGCAACATTCAACCTTATGGGGCCAATCAATACTTTCGCCTCCCATAATTGTTATGAGACTGTCCATAATAGTAGGGTTCTCAGGATCGTCAAAATCGGTTGCTTCTCTCGGTCTCACCAATAAACATCCATAGTAATTGGCAACCTTTAAGCCATCCAATGAATGCGTGAAAGCCTCCTGCAATTTTTTAACTCCGACATTTTTGATGAGTACTTCGACAAAATGAAGCACGTTCACACTCCCATCATAATCTTCTCCTAATGAATCAGCGACTTCCTTTCTGACATCGGGATTCTTTTGAATTTCATAGTTGGCGACTTTCATTCTATTATAGCATGCCGCGCAGAAAACAACCATGTCAAGACCCATTTTTTTTGCCATCAGAAGGTTCGCAGCGGGGAGTGCAAGTGAAAGAATTCTATCGGTGTGGTGCGCCGGTGTTGACCCGCAGCAAGTCCAGCCCTTTGGTTCGATCATTTCAATGCCCAGAACCTTTGAAACTTCACGGATCGACATATATTGGTCACGTGCCGTTGACTCTGCTGAACAGCCGGGATAATATGCATATTTCATTTAGTTCAAACTCTCCAAAAATAATTTTCCCGCGCTCTTGAATTAAAGGAAACCGGGAAAACTCTTGCGTTATTTCTTTTTCTTAAATATTCTTGTTACATATTTTTTATCGGCTTTAAACGATGGGAATAATGCTATCTTTCGTTTCTGAAGCATCATAGGAAATTTATCTGCATCTTGAAGATAGCTTGATGTCCCGATTTTATATACTGCAATTGTTCCCAAGTCGAACGTCCTGCCAAAAATATTTACCATTCTCAAAAACCATTTGTTAAACAGCGGAATGTTGCCTTTCTGCTTGGCAATGTTTTTTCTGATAGAAATAATTCGCAATGCATCCATAACTGCTGCCATATCAATCTGCATTGGACATCGTGAAAAACAAGTATTACAGGAAGCGCACATCCATACGAGATCGCTGCTTAATATTGAATCGTCTTCGTTCAATTGCAGCCTTCTAATAATTTCCGAAGGTGGCACTTTAACCAGTGTTGCAACAGGGCAGCCGTTTGTACATTTCTTACATTGCAGACATCCGGCGACGTCAACGCCGGAGATTTCCTTAATTGCATTAAACAGTCCGGCTTCTATTTTATTTTTACTTATTATTATAGGCATACTTATTTCAAAAAAATTTATTCCTTTAATTCATCAACGAGTTCATCAACTTCTTCCTCTTCGCCATAAACATCTTGTTCCGGTGTAGACGGTGTGCCTTCAATACTCGGTGAAACTTTACGATATACCTTTATAGGATTAAGTCTTTTGCCGTTAACAGTTAGCAAATCATCTATTTTGATTCCGAAGAGTTTTTCATTCTCTGTCAGATATGGTAATATCAATTCCCAATCTTTTTCCGTAAAGGGAGAAAAGATGCAACCGTTTAACTGCTCTGAAATTAATTGCCGCTTAGGATCCCTTATAAAAGCGGCGCCGCCTGATGCAAGAGAAAAAAGATTGCTTCCCGGATATGGTTCCTGCAGAGGCACAACCTGACCTTCTTCATTGAACTTCATACCGTTTAGGATTACAAAGCCGCCTTTATTATGAGGGTCGCCTGCCATAAATGATTCGCCGAGAAAATCGAGGCTTGTTCCATTAATGACAATCCTTGGCCTTCCGACAGAATTAATCATTGGTCGTCCGGCAGCGTTTCCTTTTACAAATATAGACCCACCCTTTGCACCGTACAAGAATGTTTGGCCAACATCGCCGTGAATCACTAATTTTCCATCCTTAATTATCTGGCCTAACTGGTCCTGGGCGTTACCATGAACACTCAGAGTCATTCCATCAATACCGGAACCAAGATAATCACCAGAGCTGCCGTAAACATCGATTGTCAGATCATGGGTCTCGGGTCCGAAACCGCATCCAACATAACGCTGGCCGGCACAATTAAAGAGGATAAAATTTTTCCAGCCTAATTTATAAGCTCTGACAAGAAACATCGCATCGCATTCATTACCTTCCGGGGGAAATTTTTTAGAATTTACTACCAGCGTTTTTTCATTATCTTTTGGTTCGCGTAGCTCGCCTCTTGTTTCGAAATCGATTAGACGGTATTCAGACAATTCGTCATTTTCAGAACGCAACTTTGGAATATTTATGAATAATGAATTCAGCTCTGTCCGAATTATTTGAAGAATGTGCGAGCGTCTTTTAGTCCCTGTCGAGTAATGCCTGTCATTTAGAAGAGTCAGAGAATCGATGGTATATGATGTATGTTTATAGTCTCTGCCGAGATCTCTCGTTGCCCGGCATGCAATACGAATATCGTCGAATGACCATTGTGGAATGTTGTCCCTGACAAATTCATAAATATATTTTCCGGCAGAAGCATATTCATTAATAACTTTTTCGATTTGCTCCTTATTTTTTGTGTCCGGAATTTCTTTTGTAAAATCACAGCTTTCGGTTTTTTCAGTTATTACAACCGAAGCACCGAACTTATCTTTACATTCAAGCCTATATTTCCCTTTATTATCAGGGACAATATCGAACATAAAAGCTCCACCATCAGAATAGCTTCCACCCCGGGCATTCCAGTATTTATCAGCAATCGGACAAATTCGTCTATCATCCTTTGCCAAACTTTCAAGCGTGGCATCAATGGCTTGCTTTTCGGATCCGATAATTCCAACCTGAACCTCACCATCGACAAATGCAAAGACCTGCGGTCTTAACATGGCTGTATCTGTAATACCCAGCAATTGGAATTTGCGGTTCTCTATAAGATTGCGCGCGATGATAAAGAACCAGGGTCCGTCCGGAGAACCATGTATATGTGTCGATTGAATAGCCCGGTAGATGTCCTGTTTTTCTTTCGGCAGGCGGTCAAAGTCAAGTTCTGTCGTCGGTGCGAATGCCTCAATTATATACTCGACCGGGTATTTGTATATTCTCGATAATAAATCAAACATCTGCGCCGATACTTCTGTATCGGTTATGAACTGTGGATAAATATTGCGCTGTTTCAAATACTCTGTTACCGAATGGTAATTCGCAAAATCACCATTATGTACCAAAGCCATATTCATCGCTGTAAACGGGTGAGCACCACCCGGATGCCAGACCCGGCCTCTTGTCGGATACCTCTGGTGTGCAATCCAGACATGAGCGCAAAGGTCGTCTATCTTATAGTACTGAGTTACAGCTTCAGCGAAACCGACGACTTTGAGAATCATAATATTACGTCCCTGCGACATTACAAAGGCAGTCTGTTTTTTTGCAGAAACATAAAATTCATGATTGAGCTTGAAGCTGTTTTGGTTAACAAACTCATCTTCAGCATCTCGACGGTCTGGGTTGGTAAAATTGTTTTCAGATATAAATGTATTCAAAATACTGTCCTTGACGCGCACGAAATATCTGTATACATCAGGCGGCTTGACTTCAAGCCCTGGAACACTTTTCCAATCATCGATTGTATCGAGCTTGGTGGATTTCTTTATATCGAACACAGGATCAATATATTTTTTTTCAACATCGGGACGAGAGAAGGGTTCGAGATATGCAATATGGAGCATATAGCAATCGTCAAGCACTTCTCTTGATACGCCTAATTGCTCTGGAATAAAACCAACCGCCGCTATTCCGCCGCCTTTGCCGTTGCCACGGTTATGCATCAATCTTGAAGGTTCATGGATATGTTTTCCAGGAACCGGCTCCGTGCAGCAAAATCCTATAACGCCGCATCCGCCTTCAGCTTCCATTGCGGTTGATTTTTCAGGTATCTGAAGCGCTTGAATCAGATTTCTTTTTGATTGAAGAATATTTTTAATATTATAGGAATTCATAGATTCAATATGAATATTATTTCTGCTTCTTTGAAATATCCAGATGCGTCAACAAGTCTGTTCTTCCGCGTAATTCTTTAATGGTTTTCAAGCCGAGATGCTTTAATATGTCTTTTAATCCGATTGCCCAGGCGTTGTAAAGATTAATGATTCGCTGTGTTCCCCATTCAATTGTAACTTGGGAAGCGAGTTCAGGATTTGTTGTCGCAATGCCTCTTGGGCAGCCCTTGCCGCTTTCGCACCTGCTGCATCGTAGACAGCAAAGTGCCACCAATTCTGCAGTGCCGACTACAACTCCGTCAGCGCCGAGACAAATTGCTTTTGCAATGTCAAAGTAATTACGAATGCCACCGCTTGCTATTAAGACAACAGCATCGCGGACACCTTCTGCTGACAGGAAATTATGAACCTTCGGGATCGCATAGTCTATAGGCATTGCAATATTTTTTTTGGCTATATCAGGGGCAGCTCCTGTGCCTCCATATCCCCCGTCTATATGAATAATGTGTGTCCCTGCATAATAACTTCCAACAGCAACCATGTCGACATCAGTTGGAGTAGAAACCTTTGTAGAAATGAGTGCCCTCGGATTGACATGTTTCATCCAATCGATGTGTTTCATGTGATCTTCGATTGAGTAGACGCTGTGAAATGGAAACGGAGAAAACAATGGAATTCCCTGTACAGCTTCGCGCATTTTTGCAACCGCGGGAGTGTTCTTCGTTCCCAGCAAGTGGCCACCTAAACCGGGCTTCGCACCCTGTGCATATTTGAATTCGACGATTGGAACTCTTTGTATTGTCTCTTCTCTCACTCCAAAAAGTCCGGTAGCAACCTGTGTTATCATATGGTCATCATACGGTCTCAGGCGCTCCATGTAACCGCCCTCGCCGGAGCAGGAAAAAGTATTCCATGCAGATGCTGCCCTGACCTTCGACAATTGTGTGACATTACTTATGGAGCCGAATGACATTCCTCCACCGTACCATGGCACATCAATTTTTATGTTCGGCCTGCCGTCGTTTCTTCTATTCAACTCAAGACTGATATCAATTTCTTCGGTAGTGATTTTTACGGGTTTGTCGGGAAATACAATTCGAATTCTATCGAATCCTCCGCCGGAGTCGCCGGTCTCATATACAAAATCGGAATCGTCTGGAAGAATTTCCCCGGTTTCGGCCATCCTCCATGTCGCAAGAATCATGTCTGACGTCCATCTATAATCTCCCAGGACTTCCGTCATCGGATTTTTTACCATTCTTAAAGCACCATGTGGACATTTTGCAACACAATAATTTTCAGTTTTTTCACAAACGAATCCATTGCATTTATAGCTTAACGAAGTAGCAAATAACTTATACCCTTTTTTCAGGATATGAACGCCCTTTGTGCATGTCTTAACGCACGTACCGCACATTTTGCATCTTTCTTCATCACGATAGATGAGATATTTTGCGATTTCATTGCGATACCTAGAAGGAGCCAACTTAATATTTCTTTCAACTTCAACCTGCGGAACACGGGTTTTAAAAGTGTTGCTGGGAAGTATCTCTTCCAAGTTATTTTTATCTTTTAAAGATCGGCCCATAAATTTCTTCTTCGATTTCATCCTTAAATATAGCGCGCCCAACGTCACCGCGAAGTCTGCGTACTTCTCGCATACCCATTGCTCCCATAAGTTCTACTAATTGCCAATGCCATGCACCGATTAAATTGGTCATGCGTGCCACCCCGTATTGCAAATCGATTTCTGTATCTAATTTTGCAGGACAATAATTACCGGGTTTGCAGCTTTCGCACAAGCGGCACTCGATCGCAATCATTAACGGCAGATTAATTGAAACAAGATCGGCACCGCATATAATTGCTTTAGCGACATGTTCGGATAAACCGATTCCACCTCCGGCAATGAGTGTTATTTCATCCCTCTTTTCGTTTTTTATCAAGCATCCATGAACTTCTCGGATGATATCCTTCATGAACCGTGGATTTTTTGCATTTATTTCGTTGCCGTTAAGATCGGAAACCAGATGAACTGCTTCAATGTCGATTTTTGATAATTCATCGACACGCTTTGTGACTTTTTCATCCATCAATATTCGAACGGCTATGATTATTCCAGGGTGATTTTTCTTTAATGATACAATTTGTTGTTCGATGTTATCACTGTCCGGAATCTCCACCAGCCTCGTTTTACCGAGAATTTCTTTTGGTATCTGCGGCCCTTTCGGATTTAAGAAGAAAGCAATATTATTCAGGTAGTCCTCTTTGTTATGCAGTTTTATCGATTCCCATTTGCTTGAATCGATAATAGCGATAAGGCCCGTTTGCTTTGCCGTCTCAATAATACAAGGCTCGAGAATGGGAAGCGTATGTTTTTCGGATGGCATGTCAAAAATAACAGGGAACGGAATAGAAATAATAGGAGGAAGGATTGTCAATAATTTGTTATCCTGAAAATTCAGGAAGAAAGGTTTTTTCCCGATATCAACTGATGTGCTAATATACTCTCTTCCGTGAATACCATCGCGCGTAGGCCGGACAATTTCAGACATATCAGTCCACATCGAATCAAACCCTGGACCTGAAAATTTACCCCTATAACCGGCGCCCGAAACCGGAACTTTTCCAGTTTCCGCTTCTAACCAAGTAGTACTTAAAATTTGCGGTTTCCAGTATTCGTTGCCGAGCTTTTGATATTCTGAATTTAATGCCAGTGTCAATAAATTCTTTGTACAATTCTGGACGCATGAAAAACATCCCATGCATTCATAATAGAGTGTATGAACTTCATCCAAATCTCTAATGAATGCGCTCTCTTCCCGGTATTTGTCGTAAACGCAGGCTTTTTTTACGCAGTTATGACATCGGGCACAATCTTCACGCCAGTCCACAATTCCGCATTTCCCTATACGGGGAAGTCTTGGTGGAACGTGGCTCGTTTTAATATGATATTTTTCAGGCATACCTAACTAATTATAATCCGGCTTGAGAAATGATTTCATTAATAATATCTTCCTTCCCGCCCGAAATGATATGGATACCACTCAATCCTTTCATTTCCTTTATTTTATTGATCGTTTCAACACAGATTGCGATGCCTCTTCTCTTTTGTTCGGCGGGTCCGCCGGCATCTCTCATACTATTGATATGCGACTCGGGTATATAAAAATCGGTATGCTTTTTCAGAAGACTGATTGCTTCATCATAACTTTCAAGCGGATAAATTCCTGCTATGATTGCTGCCTTCTCAGTTAGACCTTCTTGATATGCCGCTTCTAACCATTCATGAAAATCGGTAGTATTGAAGACACCTTGTGTCTGTATGAACTTTGCTCCAGCTCTAATTTTTTTAGCCAATCGCATGATGTTAAGTTCAAGTGGCCTTAAATAAGGATTTGCGACTGCTCCGACAAGCATCGAAAAATTGCCGTCAATTTTTTTCCCGTCGAGAAGAACCTTTTCGTTGTTCATCCTTGTGACAATGTCTATCAGCTGAATAGAGTCGACATCGTATACATTTGCCGATTGCGGAATTTCCGTTAGGCTTTGATGGTATCCAGAAAGGCATAAAATATTTTTAATACCCAGCGATGCGGCGCCTAATATATCGGATTGAAGCGCTATCCTATTGCGGTCGCGAGTGACAATTTGGTACACGGGCTCAATTCCTGCCCGTTCTAATTTTACCGCTGATGCCAATCCTGATATAATAGGGCCATACGGATTGTCTGCTACATTCACTGCCAGCACACCTGAGATTTTTGATTTATTGATAGGATCGGAGTCAATATTAGTGCCCGCAAGATATTCGGCAGTAATAATGAAATCCCCTTCTTCAATTTTTTTTGCTAGTAAACTGTCCATATTATTGTCTTAAAATGTTTCGGTTGCTTTTTCCTGTACATTAATTATTTGTCGGATACAACTTGCTAATTCACTTATAATACTTTCGGTTTTATTTTTATTATCAATTTGAATAAACCAGACGCAATCGCTTCCCATACCTGTTTCGTTTAAAAGATCGTTTATGGCGTCGATTCGTTTGCGTGCACGGAGGTTTCCTTGAAGTAACTTGCATTCACCCGTCATACAACCGGCAAGTATTGCAGTGTCGGATCCTGTCTCTATAGATTTTAAAATATATTCGGTGGCGATTTTTCCTGAACACGGTACACTGATAGTATTTAATTCACATTGACCCAATTGAGAACCTATTTGATTTATTTCTTCGGGAGAAATTGAATTTGAACAATGAAAGAGAGAAATTTTGATGTATTGATTTTTCATTTTAAAAATTAGTATTAACGGACTATATTTTTTGTTTCAATAATTCCATTGTAACAATTACTTTACCAATCATCTATCCTTTTTATGGTCACTATTTTGTTCTGCCTGTGACCGTATTTATTTTTGAGATTTCACAGTTAGCGCGCGTATTCGCATACAACGGCAATCAATACTGCTCGGTTTTACAAATTGGGGTTACCAATTAGGATGTCTATTAAAGGAAACTTGATACTCGGTTGGTGTTCCGCCTATCAATCCCTTAAAACGATCGATGAGGTATCACTTATCCATCGCTTGCACAATAATTTGAATATAACACTTTACTTTACTACTAATAATTAAGGTTTATTCAAATAAGTGTCAAGTATAAAATAAAAAAAGAAAAATATTTAATTAAAGAGACGCTATATTTCTTTATTTGTTTTTATGGCATCTATTATAAAATCGTAACTGTAATTTTCTTCATAAACCAGTCGGGTATCAGTGCCAATTTGAATTACGATTTGGTTACGATTACGACTTTGGCTCATAATAGCGTTTCGCAAATATCGAAGAGTCGATCAGTAGTGAAAGTGTGTGCCCACCCTACAAAATCCAAAGAAGAATCTCAATCAGTGAAAGTTGATTGAGATTTGTCGTTTTAACCAATCCTTAAGTAATCTACCTTCCTGTTACCTGCAAATAAGTGATTTGCTTGCTTCTATAGCTTGCCCTTGCATCTGTTAGCTGATCATTCATCTGTTGCTGTAGTGCTTGCGCTTCCAGTAGGTCAGAAAGATTGCTCATTCCATTGTTATAGCTGTCCTGATTCACTTTTAGATTTTCTTCAGCCTGCGCTTTCGCTTCTTCACTCAAGAGTTCTTGTTTGTACGCATCAGTGAAATCCTGCCAGGCTTTTTGCATTTGCAACAGAAGCAGTTCAGAGTTATCCTTCAAATTGTTTTTTGCAATTTGTTCTTTAACACTTCGTTCTGATAATGAATGCGATGCTTCCCACCAACCGGAGATTGGAATAGAGACCGTTCCAAAGGCAATGCCTAATGTTCTGTCTTTGCTTTCATCAAGCTTCATATACAATCCGCTGACACCGATAGCGATCTGTGGAAGATATTCACCAAGCTTCATGTCGCTTTGCAATTCTTCAGCTCGAACCGATGCCCGCAATAGACTGTACTCCGATCTATTCTTTAGCGCTTCCGTATGATCCACAAAATATGACTGCGGAATACTATCGATGAATAATGAATCAGAAAGTACCAAAGTCGAATCGAACGGTATTCCGATATATTGACAGAACGCCATCGTTGCAAGCTTTCGCCCATTCTCTAATTTCGATTTGTTGAGAAGCACCTCGCTTCGTTTTACTTTTACCTTCAGCAAATCATTTTTTGAAACAATCCCTGAAGAATACGCATCTTCCACTTGCGTCAACAACTTGTTCAACAATTCTTCATATCGTAGAATCGTTTTATGCTTTTCATTCAATGAGGCTAAGAGCCAATATTGCTCCTCTGTTTTCAACAGAACTTCATTCTGAACAAGGCGATTTTTCTCTTCGCTCACATCCTCGCCTAATGATGCCAGACGATTGCCATTCCAGATTCTGCCACCGACAAAGATCGGCTGAACGGCAGTCAATATTCCAAACGTTCCTGATTTCATCAGTCCCATTGTTGATGCAGGCATATATGCAAATTGTGTTGCTGTTGACAAACTAGCAAGATCTTTCCCATCATAGACAGGCAGATTTCCGCCATTCGTGGATATTTCCATGAGATTCTTCTGGGATTCAAACATTGCACCACTGGCGCTGATAGATGGGAAGTATTTTGTCACTGCTGCTTTCCGCGTTTGCCGTGACGCTTCAATTTCCAATGCGCCATTTTTAATTTTGGCATTGTTTTGCAATGCAAACTGTTTGCTTTCTTCCAAAGAGAGTCTTTTATGTGCAATCACTTGTTGTGAAAAAATCATTACGGCAAGGGCCATATATATAGGAATATTTTTCATAGTACACCATTCTCTTCAACTTTGTCAAAATCTTTTCTGTGGAACAAATAGTATAGCACTGGCAACACCAGCAGTGAGAGCACAAGTGCAAAAAGCAGTCCGAAACATATTACAGCACCAAGCGGACCCCACAACCCTGAGCGGCTTAAGATCATAGGTATGACCCCAACAGCTGCTGCAGCCGACGTTAAGAATATTGGCCGCATTCTCCTCTTTCCTGCAGATATTGCAGCTTCTTCCAACGAATGCCCATGTTCGTGACGAAGTTCTTCTGCATACGAAATATATATTACTCCATTACGGACAACGATCCCCATTAAACCTATCAATCCGATAAAAGCCGTTGTTCCAAATGGATACCCTGTTACGAAGACTCCGAACGCAGCGCCGAAAACACTTAACGGAAGCGTTACCATAATTAAAAGCGACGTTTTGATGTTCTTGAATTGAAACATCAAAATGAGAAAAATAGCAATAACACTTACCAGCAATGAATATTTAAACGGTGTAATATTCTCATCGGCCATTTGAAAATCGCCACCGTATTGGATAGAAACACCGGGAGGCAAGTCCATTTTGTCAACAAGAGGTCTGATTTTATTAAATACCGTTGCAGGATAAGTTCCTCTTTTTATTTCCGCTAGAACAGTTATTGTTCGTATACCGTTGCGCCGGACAATCGCTCCTTCTGTCCACCCTGGCTGTATCGTTGCCAGTTGACGAACCGGAACAGAGGAAAAAATGAATGGAGAGGTTACATATTGATTCATTATATCGCTGGGACTGGACTTCGTTTTCTTATTAATCTTCAGCTTAACATCAACAGGATAATCTCCTTCCCAAACGGTTGAGATCGGAAATCCTTTGGTTCCGACCATCAACGAATAAGCGAGAAGCGTATTCGAATAGCCGAGACGCGCCGCCTCATCTTTCTTTACAATAAGATCGGCAGATTGCAGAGGCTGTTCATAATCGGTGCGAATAAACTCAACATCCTTAAATTGCCGCACAATATCAGAGACACGATTTGCCGCCTGTTTGATTGTCTGAATGCTGTCGCCTGAAATACGGATTTCAATTGGAGACTTATATATTTCGAAAGCCAATTGCTTCCATTTAATATTGGCCAGAGGATATCTGCCTTCCAACTTCTTGCTGTACTCATCGAGAATCTCAACAGTGGCATCGTTCGATTCCGTGAGCACAACGAACTGCCCATAGTTTTTTGCCGGAAAGTTAGGCGCGTATAGAGTATGAAAACGAGGCGAGCTCGTTCCGACAAATGACGTCACCACTCGAACGCGCGGATCCCTTTGAAGCTGTTTTTCAAGATCCGTCATAACCGAGTCTGTTTGTCGGAGCGAACTTCCAACTGGTAAGAATACTTCTACCGCGAACTGGTTTCTTTCTATTGGCGGGAACGACTGCTGTGGAGTAATTGCAATCAATGCAATTCCTATTATAAACGAAAAACCTCCTCCAAGAGCAACCAGTTTTTTTCTTTTGAATGCTTCCTCCAGAACCCCGTTATAGAATTTTTGAAGTCTATCGAGGAATGTCGTTCTCCCTTTTTTTGACGAAATATCTTTGACTCCGGTCTTGATGTATGTATAACTCAATAAAGGTATGACAGTAACCGAAACCAGTAACGAAATAAGTAGTGCATAGGTAATGGTCATCGGAAGCGATCCGATGAATTCACCACCAGTACCACTCATGAACCACGGCATTGGCAGAAAACACGCTATAATAATGAGCGTAGCGGAAAGCACAGAACTGAATAGTTGGGTGACGCTTTTTGTTCCTGCCTCGAACGGGGACATACCGTGATCTAGTTTCTCAACATAATTATCGACTATCACGATGGCATTATCCACAGTGATTCCAAGGACAATAATGAGACCTGCAAGTGACACGGTCTGCAAATCCATTCCGGTTGCCCACATGATTCCAATGGTCGCCAAAATAGAGGTCGGAATTGCGATTGCCGCAATACGGGCAATTCTCATCGGAAGCAGGAGAACAGTGACCAATACTACCGATATTAACGCAATAGCGAATTCTTCGAGAAAGTTTCCAATAGCTTTCGACACTGCATCGGGGATATTAGAAATAATGATGATTTTCACATCAGGCGGAAGCGCAGCAGAGAATTTGTCAATAGCCTTTTGTACTTCAGTACCGAAGTGGACAACATTTTCTCCTGATTTCATTTCGAGTGAAACAAGCAAGCACTTTTTCCCATTCACTCGGATATAAGAATCCATATCGTCGTATTCACGCACCACTTTTGCAATATCTTTCACCCGTACAACATTGCCGAGCGGATCGGAATAGACAATCTGATTTGCCACATCCTGTTCAGTCTTGAGATTTGAAGGAATATGGATGGGACGAACAAGTGTTCCGTCATCTATCTCCCCTGTATAATTTGTTGTGCTCTGCGGTTTAAGAGCAGCAAAAACCTGTATTGGTTTTATGCCATAATTCGCAAGCTTGGCATCGTCCATATAAACGCTAATCTGTTCTTCTTGTAAACCATAGTGCTTTACTTTTGAAACTGACGATACTTTCCGAACATCATCTTCAAATGATTTACTATAGTCTCCGAGTTCTCTATATGTCTTTGTTTCGGACTGAAGAGCAAGCAACAATGCAGAAGTGCTGCCAAAATCATTATCCGCTGTCAACGAGACCACACCCGAAGGCAGTTCTCCTTTCAGTTCATTCAAACCGTGACGAAGTTTGAGCCAAAATCCATCCACGTCTTTTTCTTTTTCTGAAACCTCGGCATAGATAATCATGAAATTTTCTTTGGAGACAGAATACGTCTTAGCACGATCAATCGATTTATATTGAAACAAATATTTTTCTACCTTTGTGGTCAATTGTTCTTCTACTTGTCGAGAAGATGCTCCTGGAAACAAACCAACAATAATTCCTGTTCGTATTGTAAATGTCGGATATTCATCACGTGGCATCTGGAAGAGTGCCACCACTCCCACAAGAATAACAATGACGGTGAAGATGTATATCACCTGTTTGTACCGCAGAAGCATTTTGAGCAATGTAAATTTATTTTTCAAAATCATATTCTCTCCCATCACCATTAACTCACAATTTGCACAAGTGCATTATCTATGAGTTTATGCTGGCCAGCTACAACGACCGCATCGTTTATTTGTAATCCTTTCAGCACTTCAATACCGCTGTTTAGCAATTGACCTGTTACAATATATTTACGTATTGCTTTATTTTGTGATGAAAGGACAAATACAAAATTCCTCCCCAACTCATCTACCATAACAGAACTACTCGGAACAGCCATGCCATGCACTGCGCCTGGGCTCTCAATTGTCGCAGAACAGATCATTCCCGGTTTCATACGCAAATCTTTGTTCTTTATTCCGATCTTTATCTTATAGGAATGAGCTATTAGATCTGCAACTACCCCGATTTCCTCCACAACACCATTATAGTTCGTGGATCCCAATGCGCCGATTGTTATGTTTGCTTTTTGTCCTTTTCGAATCAGAGCAATTTCATTTTCCGCAACTGCGACACGCGCAAACACTTTGTTTATTTTCACAATGGTGATAGATGCAAAATTCGGTAATGCCGCCATTCCGGGATTGATGGAACACTTCCCGACAAATCCGTCTGTTGTTGCGTATAAATTGCAATCGTCTAAGCTTTTCTTCGAGATTGCCGCAGCAGCTTTTGCTTGCTGTAAACCCGTTTCCACCTCGACATATTTCACATCCGGCAGATTACCATTCTTATGCATCGGTGTTAGGCGGTTATAAGCATCTTCTGCCTGTTGTTCCGCCGCATACGTCATCGCATAGGTATTTTGATACGTCGTATTGTCTAGTGTCGCAAGGAGTTGTCCCTTCTTTACAAACGCACCCTCGGACACGAATACTTTCGATACGGTTCCCAATGATGAAAAGCTAAGCGGAATTGTTTCTGATTCTTCTATTGTACCGCTGTACGCGATGGTCTCACTTCCATCGGCCGCCTTAACTTGTTCTATTTCAACTTTGACAGCAGAATCATTATTATTGCCAGCATTGCTGTCGCAGCCACAAGCGATAAATGCCAAGCCAAGAAGCGAGAGAATAATTTGAATTCTCATGTATTTCATTTTGTTTTCCTTCGGATTAATAGACTATTTTAGTTTTATAGTCGAAGACAGTATAAAAAAAATTAGATTCCGTTCGCAATAAGTTTTGCTGCTATATCGATTTGTTTTGTGTCATCGTTTTCCAGAAGCAAATAAAGTTCAAACGCATGGATTATACCCATAATAGTTTTTGCAGCAATATTTAATTCATTCTCATTGAAAAATGTGAATTCCTTGTTATCCATGCCTAATTTCAAAATATCTTTGATAAACTGCCGTTCCTTTGAATCAAAGAATTTTCTAATTTTCTCAATAAATTTTTGATTTCTTCTTAGCTCTTCCCTAATGATTGTATAAGCAGCGATCTTATTCTTCATCTCATTAATAGATGCAATGATATACTTAATTAACTTTTCTTTTGCGGATGAAACTTCGTTCGTTGATTCTCTTGCTTTCTTTAAAATATTCCCGAATTCAATAAAAACCACTGCATCAAAGATTTCTTCTTTACTTTTATAATAGTAGTAGAGTGTACTCTTTCCTTTGCCGGCTTCGCTGGCAATGTCTTCCATTGTAGTTTTATTTATACCCCAACGCTGGAAAACCCGCTCTGCCGCTTTAAGGATCTCATCTCTGACAATATCATCTTTATTCATTTTAGTCCTTTCGACTGATTACGTTTTACGGTCTAATAATAGTAAATGTTTCAGGAAAAGTCAAGTTCTTTAATCAAGGGTATGTTTATTAGGATTACTGCGTCGTTTTTTAGTCAATTATCTTAGATTTTCCAAAACCGGAATGCAGAGTAATTCTTTTAGAATAAAATCAATCTTTCTATGATGTGCATCTCGCACCTCACGATATATCTTTTGTGATAACTCGGGGCAAAGACGCAATCCAAATTTCGGAGAGATTACCTTTTATTTATTAATACTGGGGGGGAAAATTTGAGCCTGCCAAGAGGATGTGAGATAGTTGCCATAAAATTGTTTATCGTTTTCCATAGTCGCTTGAATGGAGATTGATTTGATCTTCGTCAAAATGGATGTCGTATGACCGAGACTATCATAGTAGGTGAGATAAAATTTTCTAAAATTACGCCCTGCCGTGATCGGCGCTCCTCCGTTTACCGTTCTCTCCAAATAAAATTTCGTTGAAGAGGGCATTGGGGCAAGATAGTATCTGACCACGTCAGCAGTGCCATTGTTATCGACATCACCTAATATTTCTACCCTGCTTGTTTCGGCAATCGTAAAAGGCGTTACCGAAGAATTATACCCAATCTGTCTCATTTCGGAAGAGAAGGTAAATGAGGCAGTACTGAGTTCCTCTTCCAATACGGCCTTTTCAGTATGTTGATAGAGTAAGTTCTGCAATAAAAGCATCGACTGGAGAATGACTAGAATGATAACTCCTTTAATAATGTAGGATTGGATAATATCAAAGAATACCATAACTAATATGTTTTTACTGCACTGAAAGAAATTGGTGGTTCAAGATACATCGACTGTTCCACTGTTACCACTATTCGTTTAAAGTATCCTTTTGTAGTTATGATAGTATTGAAATTGCTGGAATCTACATAGGTCACTGTACATTTTGCTAAGTACCCTTTTAGGGTTGGAGTGTCTACTTTCCGCCAATATCCATTATAATCATCAAAATCATTATAATATTTCATTGAACGGAACGAAGATGCATACAGAATCCGAGAAGTATCCGGCTTCGGAACAAAATATATCTCTGAATATCCGTCTGGCCCTAATGCAGATGCATCAGTAAATTCACTCGGAGATTGATAGTAAGGGACGGTGGAATTTTCATCGAATTGTTTACTAAGCGCTTCATTCATGATTGCACTTGCGATTTCGCTGGCTTGATTAACGGCAATGGCTCTATATTCGTCTTGCTGGCTCTGAACAATCATTCTATTTGCACTAATCACCAGTATCGTAAGCACAATGAGTGCGCCAGTTGCCAATATCGATTGTCCTAAACTCATTTTGCTGCTTTATACAATGATCCTTATTCCCGCAAAACATACAAACCAAAACAGCCAAACACTCTAATCATCTTCCATAGAGATTGTTACCACCTCTCCGATTAATTATTAACATCTAGATATGTCGAAGTAATCTGAGATTCATCTTCCATAGTCACAGTGGCTACCTCTTCGATAGAGGTGATACCTTTCTTCATTAATTCTATCGCTGATTGTCGGAGCGTCTGCATTCCGTTTTTTGCCGCAAGAATTCGCAATGCATCTTCATCCACCAATTGATCCGATCTGAGAATGATCTGTCTGATATTTTTATAGAAATATAAAGCTTCGTGTATAGCGATCCGGCCTTTGTACCCATGCAGACAATCTCCGCAACCAACAGGACGATAGATCTTCGATTGTTTTATCTCGTCAGGATCGATCCCAAGTTTCCGGAGAGCCTCCATATCTAGTTCATCGATGACCGCCTTGCATTTGGGACAAAGTTTGCGTACGAGACGCTGCGCAAGGATAAGATTGATCGCATAGCCGATCAGGAATGGCTCCACTCCCATCTTGAAGAGACGTGAGATGGCGCTCGGGGCATCGTTCGTGTGCAGTGTCGATAAAGTCAGGTGGCCGGTGTTGGCAAACTTGATGGCGATATCAGCAGTGATGCGGTCACGTATCTCGCCTACCATAATAATATCTGGATCATGACGGAGGATTGCTCGTAATGCTCCTTCGAAATCGAGTTTCGGGTTAAGTTTTACCTGACGACCACCTTCAATCAAATATTCCACCGGATCTTCAACGGTCATTATGTTGACGGATGGGTTCATGATCGTCCTTAGCGCCGCAACGAGTGTCGTGCTTTTACCGCTACCAGTCGGGCCTGTCACAATGATGATTCCATGGGGTTTTGCCAGTGCGTTGCGAAGTGCTTGTTCAGCATATGGTTCAAACCCAAGCTCTTCGATGCGGATACTAAGATTGGGTTCTTGCAGAATTCTGATTACAATCGATTCATATCTGCTTTTCAGTTCCTTTCCTACTATTGGAATTACTGAAAGTCGATAGCGAACGGCTTTTCGGTCAATTATAATTTGCGCAAATCCATCCTGAGCAACATTTCGTTCAAAACGATCAAGGTTCTTTGCTCGATCCTTCACCACAGCGGCCACAGCTTCTGCGCGTGCATCGGTATAGGTATACCAAAGCGAAAGTTTTCCATCGACTCGAAAGTGGAATTCCGTAACCTTTTCACCCCGTGGAATCACATGGATATCGCTCGCACCGACACGAACGCCATCAACAAATATTTTTTCGACAAGTTCGACAAGTCCGCTTTTGCTAATTTCATCTTCCAGGGCTTGTTCGTATTGTTCTGCTTCCTCCTCGCTTTCATCCTGCAGATAACTTGACTCATCTACGTGCTGCTGATAGGATGATCGATCGATCGCAACACGCTTCCACAGATCGTTCCACTGCGAAAAGGGCATATAACAAATCTCGAATTTGCCATAGCGAAATGCGCGTGCAACGGACACAGCTCCTGCACCGGTAGGATCCGGCGTTGCGATAAGGAGACGATCCAACCGATTCGGATCAACTGAAAATGGCAGCACACTGTGGTCAATAGCTTTATCTTTAATCGTGTCTGGGAGCGCATTAAACTCACGTCTGATGAATGCGAGATGACTATCCTCGAGTTTTGTTTTAGAAATATCCAAGATGCGAAATGCGTAAAACTTAGCAACCTCCAAATACAGCAGTTCACGATCCACATTGAACGTGTTACACAGGATCCACGGGAGATTTCGTCTCTGTTTTTGAGTATCTCCGCTCATAATCTTGATTGCTTCAGACAACATCTCAGGGGTGACAATCCCTTTTTCTACTAGGACATCACCAAGGTCGCGTTTTTTAAAACTACTCGTCGTCTCGGATCCCACTGAATTCATCATATTACCTGCTCTCGTAGATGGATGATTGCTGATCTTTACTCAAGAATATATCGCTGTATCATTGTTATCTTCATTTAAGATGTACATTTGCCGTTTCTGTTGAAAGAAGTGTAAGAAAAACAAGTGAGATTGTAATCATCAATGTCACAGCCATTTCAATAACATTTGCCAAATTTTTCATTGCGTAACCATTTTCCATTTGATAATAATCGGCAAGCTGGATTGCGGTCGCTTTGACGTTACCAGTCTCTGCACCTGTTTTGAATCGCGAGGTAACCAACTCAGGAAAGAACCCTGTTTCTTCTATCGCTTTTCCGAGTTCCACTCCAAACCGCAACATATGTGGGATGGCCACATTCCGGATCTGATAAGCCAAATACGGACTACCACAAGTATCTCCGGCAATTTGAATCGCATCAATATTCTCGCCGGAGGAGGCGTACATAATTCCAAACACCCGACAAAAGATTTCGATGCTCGTATCACGCAGAATGCGGCCAAAATAGGGAACGCGAATTATAAATTGATGATACTTCAAGCGCCCTTGCGTAGAAGTGATGTATAAATAAAAAATAAGAGATACAAGAAAGATAAAGGCAGCGATATATATATAATATTCTTTGAGCCAATCACTTGCGCTCAATGTCATTGCAGTTAGTGGTGGAATTTCATCCATGTTGGGCCCCAACATTTCCATCATTTGAGGCAAAAGATATACTACGTAGAATCCAATCGCTCCAACCATTGTGAGCGCTGTAACGGCCGGAAGCATAAGAGAACTGGTCAATCCTTTTTTAAAATCTGCCTGTCGTTCCACCAGCTGTGCCACACTTTCGAATACTTGTTCCATATTGCCGCTCTTGGTCGCGATTCCCAGCATGAGACTTGTATGATATCCAAACACACGTTCTTGACGTATAAAAGCTTCTTGTGAATCTATTCCATTTCGCAGGTCATTAATAATTTCGTGTAAAGCACCACGGAGATGCTTTTCCTTTATATGGTTTGCCATTAATTGTAAGACGTCATTAAAAGGAAGCTTCTGCTCGATAAGCTTTGCGGATTGCTTAATGAAGCCCACTATTTCACTGGCAGGAGCTTTTGTAAAAAAATCGCTGCGTCGATGCACCGATTTGATTTTGAATCCCAAGCGTTGAAGAGCAAGAACAACCTCTTCCCGTGAATAAGCACTTTGAGATCCTTCTATAGTATTTTTGCCCTGTAGAACTCGATATTGATACGTGACCTTTTGCTTAATAGATTGAATTATGCTGCCCTGCGGAATAAAAGCCGTTGCTCGTTTTTTTGCATGACC
>JBEKLV010000050.1:0-14210 GCA_050008835.1 Bacteroidota bacterium
AAGCATCAAATGAGCACCAACGCTATCTGCAAAATGTTTTTGAAACAGGAATGCCTATGTATGGTGAAAGCAAAACTGTCATTTTGGACCAAGTGATCTGGTTTGGCACTTGGTTGGTGCCGCTGCTGGATGATACAGGTCAAATTACTGCTGTTATGGGTGTTGCACGCGATGTCACAAATCAAAAATGGTTAGAAGAAGACAAACAAAAACTATTGGTCAAACTTCAGGAGGCACTCTCCCAAGTCAATACATTAAGCGGTTTGATTCCGATATGCTCGGTGTGTAAGAAGATAAGAGACGATAAAGGATATTGGCAGCAAGTTGAGGGCTATATCCAGACTCATACAGATGCAACATTCACGCATGGCGTATGCCCCGATTGCATGCCGAAATTATATCCTAACTATAATCCTACACAACCAGAAGAAACAAAGGAATAATGATGGTGTTACACATATTATTTATATGCCGCCATAATTTTTATAGATTTCTGGACTATTTTATCCGCTTGGTTTCCTCAGCTCTTAGGGGAAGAAATGGAATAATTTATCTATTTTTAATTAAAAAATACGCTAACAGTTACAATTATAAAGTAAATAGCTATGGCAAAAGAATTCTTTAGACCTAATATCATTTTAAGAATCGAAGGGTTGATATGAAAACGCCACTGCGAGTTCTAATTGTCGAAGACTCAGAAAGCGATGCCGAACTTGTTCTCAGTCAGTTGGAGGAATCGGAATATTCAATTCACTACGAACGAGTTGGAACTGCAAAAGACATGAAAGCGGCACTGAAAAAGCAAACGTGGGATATTGTGATTTCAGATTATAAACTGCCCGGGTTTAATGCACCTGCCGCTCTTGCAATCCTGCAAAAGACCAAGCTTGATATTCCTTTCATCGTTGTATCTGGCAGCATTGGCGAAGAAGATGCGGTGGAACTCATGAAAGCCGGTGCGCATGACTATCTGATGAAAGACAAACTTGCTCGCCTTGTGCCGCTTGTGAAGCGTGAACTTGCGGAAGCGCAAATGAGGCGAAAAAACAAAAAAGTGGAGGAAGAAAGTCTATTATTGGTACAAACTGTTAAATCGGTAAGGGACTGCATATCTATTACTGATCTTGAGAATAAAATTCTATTTGTCAATGATTCCTTCCTTGCTACTTATGGATATACTGAAGCTGAGTTGCTTGGGAAAAATATTTCAATTATTCGTTCACCAATAGTCTCTTCTAAAGATAGTAATGCGATCCAATCAAAAACAATGAAAAAGGGTTGGCATGGAGAAATTCGTAATAGGCGCAAGAACGGCACTGAGTTCACAGTTGAATTATGGACATCTGTTGTTATAAACAGTTCTGGTAGTCCTATTGCAATGGTAGGTGTCGCACGCGACATCACCGAGCGTAAGCAGGCAGAAGAAGCACTACGGGCACGCGATATTCAATTTAAAAAACTCGCCGCTCAAGTACCCGGAATGATTTATCAATTTATGCAAAAGCCCGATGGAACCTTTTGTGTGCCATTTACGAGCGAAGGTATCCGAGATGTTTTTGGATGTTCACCGCAAGATGTGCGGGATGATTTTTCTCCAATAGCGAAGGTAATATCATCCAAAGATTTTGGTAATGTAATCAATTCCATTAAAAATTCAGCTCAACAATTAACTCCCTTTCATTGTGAATATAGGGTGCAGATACCCGGCGGTCCAATCCGATGGATGTATGGTCAATCGATGCCGGAGAAGCTAAATGATGGTAGTATAATATGGCATGGCTTCAATACTGATATCACCGAGCGCAAGCAGGCGGAAGAGACACTGGCAAAGGAACGGTTTCTGATGAATATGTTGATGGACAACGTTCCCGACCATATTTATTTTAAAGACAAAGAGAGCCGTTTTATCAGAATGAATAAGTCTCAAGCTACAAGATTTGGATTAAGCGACCCAGCGGGGGCTGTGGGCAAAACTGATTTCGACTTTTTTTCTGAACAACATGCTCGACCGGCATTCGAAGATGAACATAAGATTATGAAAACAGGCCAGCCATTGATAGGGTTAGAAGAGAAAGAAACATGGCCCGATGGAAGAGTAACGTGGGTGACCACCACGAAGATGCCTTTGCGAGATAGAGAAGGAGAGATTATTGGCACTTTTGGTATTTCCAAAGATATTACCGAACGCAAGCAGGCCGAAGAAGCATTGCACGAATCACAAGCGCTTTATCATTCATTCGTCGAGCATATGCCTGCTGGTGTTTTCCGCAAAGACAGTGAAGGGCGCTATATTTTCGTTAATTCGTTTTTTTGTCAACTCAAAGGCTTAAAAGCGGATGAAATTCTGGGCAAAACACCCCATGAACTGGCAGCATACGAAACGACGATTGAAAACACACGAACTCCTGAAACGATTGGCACGCAACGCACATTGGCAGATCAAGGTACGGAGCACCATAAATTAATTATGAGCACTGGTAGATCCATTGAACTTGAAGAAATTTATCCCCAGCCAGACGGTACGACACAGTATTATCAGATCGTGAAATCACCAGTCTTCGCCTCCGATGGAAAAATTATCGGCACTCAGGGAGTTCAATTCGATATCACCCAGCGCAAGAAAGCAGAAATTGAACTGAAAGAAAGCGAGGAACGCTATAGGCGCCTCGTAGAATTTTCTCCGGACGCCATTGCAGTGCATAGCGAAGGGAAAATCGTATTTGTTAATCCTGCTGCCATTACGCTTCTTGGTGCAAATAGCGCATCGGAGTTAATCGGTAAACCATTCTTGGATATTATCCATCCGGATTATCGGGACTCTATTCATCAGCAGATCATCGCAGTAATGAAGGAAGAATATGCGTTCCCATTAACAGAGCAAAAATTTTTACGACTGGATGGATCCATTATCGAAGTAGAAGTTACTGCATTACCGACTATCTATAAAGAAAAATCCGCTATGCAGATTGTTGTGCGCGACATTTCTGAACAGAAAAAGCTGCAGAGCCAGCTTCTTCAAACACAGAAGATACAGAGCATTGGCACGCTTGCCGGCGGTATTGCACACGACTTTAACAATATACTCGGAATTATCTTGGCTTACTCTTCTCTTCTCAATAAGAATCAGCTGAGTCCGGATAAATTCGCTAACAGTATTACCGCTATTAATCAGGCGGTACAACGGGGAGCTGCGCTTGTCCGCCAGATCCTAACGTTTGCACGGAAAACTGATATCGTATTTCAACCGATGGATATTTCTGAATTGATTCACGAACTTCTTTTGATGTTAGAACAAACCTTTCCTAAGACTATCACATTCTCAGAGAGCATTGCAAATAATCTTCCGTTTATCTTTGCTGATCGTACACAAATCCATCAAGCATTATTGAATCTCTGCATTAATGCACGTGATGCTATGCCGGATGGCGGATCAATCTCTATTGCGGCAGGGAGACATACAAGAGAACAGATGACTCAGCAGTTTCCCTCTGCCAATGAGGAAGAATATGTATGTCTGACTGTAACCGATACGGGTAAAGGAATGGATGAGGCAACGCGTCTTCGGGTATTTGATCCTTTCTTCACAACCAAGGAAAAAGGAAAAGGAACAGGTCTCGGTTTGTCCGTTGTCTATGGTGTTGTTCAAGCACATCATGGCTTCATAGATCTGAAGAGTGAACCGGGTCACGGCACAACCTTCCGGCTCTTTTTTCCTGTCCCAACCACCAACAAACAAACGACCGCTTCTCAACAGCCAACCGAATCATTTGAAATCGGCGGCATAGAAACAATTCTGTTTGTTGAAGATGAAGAGATGCTTGTACAAATGGTGAGTTTCTTACTCGAATCCAAAGGATACAATGTGCTATGCGCGCGTGACGGCCTTGAGGCAGTTAATATATATCAATCTCATAAGCAAGAGATTGCACTTGTTCTTACCGACATGGGACTTCCAGTGCTGACGGGATCAGATGAATTTAAAAAACTTAAAAAGATTAATCCCAGCGTGAAAGTAGTCTTTGCCAGTGGATATTTTGAGCCGGATGTCAAATCGGAACTCTTGAAAGATGGAGCCAATGGTTTCATTCAGAAGCCATATGAGCCAGATGACGTTTTGCGGATAATTCGAAAAGTATTAGATCAGAAAGCGTGAGTGAAAAGAAGATTCAGCAAGTAAAAACCCTTCCTGAACAGTAAGTGGAAGATAATGCACGGCAGGACATCAATACTCAATCTTATCCGGCTTTTCTTTCCACACTTTAAAGGCAGCAAGTGCTTCCTCATGTAGAACCTGCACCATTGGGATACTCCGGTCACCGATCTTTTTGGGAAGTTCTTCATAGATGAATGAATCATCAAAGTCTATTTCCGCTGCGTTTTGTTTCGTGTTCCCATAGAAAACCCGTTCCGGCCGAGCCCAATAGATAGCTCCAAGACACATCGGGCAGGGCTCGCAGGAAGTATAGATCTCGCATCCATCTAGCTGAAATTTACCAAGTGTTTTACACGCTTCACGGATTGCAACAATTTCGGCATGTGCCGTCGGATCGTTAGTGGAGGTGACGATGTTCGTGCCTCGTGCAATGATCGTTCCGTCTTTGACCACTACGGCAGCGAAAGGTCCTCCTTTACCTGATCTAACGTTCTCAATCGAAAGCCGAATTGCTTCACGCATAAATTGTTGCCGCTCATTGTTTGTCGTTTGTAGTTCGTTGCTCATTGTCAAATGCTCGCTGTTATAGTCTCCCAATGTCTTCATTCCAAAGTGCTGGATTCTTTTTAATAAATTCTTCCATCAATTCAAAACATTCGTCCATATCCCAATCTTCCACTGTAACCCAGTGATCTTTGAGAAATTCTATATCTCCCCTGAGTGTCCGGGATTCACCTACTATTACTTTTTCTATCCCGAATTGCACAGTCGCGCCGGAACAAAGATAGCATGGCATAAGAGTCGAGAAAAGAATTGTATCGGAGTACGAACCTACACGTCCGGCATTGCGGATGCATTCGATTTCTGCATGAGCAAGCGGATCGCCGTTCTGAACACGGCGGTTATGCCCGCGCCCGATTATCTTGTCATTGCGTACAAGAACGGAACCAATGGGAATTCCGCCTTCCTGCAAACTGAGCTTGGCCTCTTCAATAGCGGTCTTCATAAATGCTTCCACGTTCATTTTCCTTTCTAATACCCTTATATCATCTTCCGTATTCTATGAATTATCGAATCAAGAATCAAACTATAAATGAGCACGTCAACAGAATATTGCTTGAATTTTCAATTCTATTGTTCTATTCTACATATTACTATTTAGGAACGAATATGACTCGTACACATGCATTTATTATTTTCTTCTCCATCGTTATTGTCCTTTATGGACTGATCAACACTTATATATATATTCGCGGTTTGCAGGCAATACCATCTGCCTCATCTTTGCGGCAATGGTTCACTGTAGTGTTTTGGTCTCTTGCGCTTTCATACTTTATCGCGCGGCTATTAGAACGTATTTCGATTTCTTGGCTTACGGATGGGCTTGTGTGGATTGGCTCGTTCTGGCTCGGAGCGATGGCATATTTTGTTATTATTCTTTTAGTGATTGATGTTCTAAGACTTGCAAATTATTTTGTGCCTTTTTTCCCGGCTATCATCACTCAGAATTATCAGTACGTCAAACAAATCATTGCATTCGCTGTTGTGAGTATTGTGCTGCTGACTGTCATTGGTGCGCGTCTAAACCAAATGTTGCCGCAAATCAAAACATTGGAGTTGACGATTCATAAAGAATCTCCGTTAAAAGAATTGAATATTGCAATGATCTCTGATGTTCACCTCGGCACCATCATTTGTAATAGTCATTTTATGCGAATCGTGGAGAAGATTAATTCATTGAATCCGGATATTGTCCTGTTCGCTGGCGATCTGGTTGATGAAGACATCGAGCCGGTGATACGGCAGAATCTTGGTGAAACTTTACGGCAAATTAAATCGAAGTACGGCATCTATGGAATCACCGGCAACCATGAATATATCGGCGGGGTGGAGGCGGCATGCAAATATTTGACAGAACATGGTGTGGTGATGCTGCGAGACAGCACCATACAAATTGCAGATGCTTTTACGCTCGTAGGGCGCGAAGATATTAGCATCCATCAGTTCGGTAGCGGAAAACGTAAACCCTTGAGCGAGTTGATAAAGACTGTAAATAAAAATCTTCCTATTATTTTGATGGATCATCAGCCGGTGCATTTGAATGAATCGGTTGAACAAGGTATTGATCTGCAATTATCCGGTCATACGCACAATGGGCAATTGTGGCCGTTCAATTATATTGCCGATGCAGTGTACGAAGTCAGTTGGGGTTACAAAAAGAAAGGCAATACGCATATCTACGTTTCATGCGGTGTCGGAACTTGGGGACCGCCAATGCGCACTGGAAATCGTCCGGAAGTTGTACATATAAAATTAGTCTTTGGCAAGTAGACATCAAGCGAATGACTTCATAAAGGCAAAGAGATGAGCATGAATTCATTGTTACGCGGATACTTCGGTATAACTATTTTATGTGTGTTCTTTTTCCTTCTAGGCCTCTGTTCTCTTTCCAATATGATTATTTATACACCGGATAGTGCACGCTATTTAGTGTGGGCCAATTCTCTGGCTAAGGGGGAAGGGTTACAAGACTTATCGGCACCAGAACCGATTTGTTATGTTGTTCATGCACCGATGTATCCCTTTTTACTGGTTCCAGGAGCGTTTTTATTTTCCCAAAGTGTGTATGCGGCAAAAGTGACGACTCTTCTTATAGGGTGTTTTGTTTTGCTACTTTTCTATATGTGGCTGAGAAAAACGATTGGAGATCACTACGCACTTCTCGGTTCACTGTTTCTCGCACTGAATTCATACATGATGATTTATTCGACGCAAATTCTTTCTGATGTGCCATTTGCTTTTTGTCTTATCCTATATTGCTTCTTTGCGGAGAAAATTCTTGAAAAAGAAAATTCATCTCTCATGCTGAGGATAGGATTTATTATCATTATTATTTGCGGAGTTTTTTTACGTGAAGTCGGTTTTACACTTATAATCGGAGCGGTTTTATTTCTTCTCTGGAAAAAGAACTATCGTTATGCTTTGCTCGTTTTAATAACCACTGTTTTTGTGTATTTACTGTGGTACGTCCGTAATGAAATCATCGTTGCAAATATTGAAAACCCTTCTTTACGCAATACGAACTTTTATTTCATGCATTTGTATACAACCGGTAAAGAATCGCTCATAGCGGAATTCGCTGCTCGTTTACAGGACAATATTTCTGTGTATATACGATTAATAGGTAATTTAATTTTTATTCCCGCATATCCACAGCATGCAGTATCGTTTCTTTCCGCCTATGATCCGTTAGTTCCATTTGTTTTGTCAGTATACCCGATTCTTCAATGGGCGCTTGTTCTTGCGACGATAATACTGTGCGTAGCCGGTGTGAAATATCAGATGAGAAATTCAAAAACTGTGCCGTTTCTGTTCATGTTTCTCATCTGTTACAGCGGTCTTATTCTTTTATATCCGGTCAATGACGGTCGGTTTCTGTTTCCGTTTCTCCTTGTGATGATATATTTCTGTACGGCTGGTATGAAGAATGTGTCCATTTGGATTACTGAGAAAAATATGCGGATGAGGAATGTGTTGGGAGCATTTGGAATCATGGTTATGCTTTTTCCCAATGGAATATGGATGATGAATTACATAAGAAATAGCTGGCACTATAGACAATCACCGGAGCAGTTCTACGAGCGAGTCAAAAGCGATTCCGAATATCCATGGCTGTTAACAAAACCATTTCCTCTTGCAGGCGAATGGATTGTCCAACATTCGGATTCTTCAACCGTGGTCGTAAGCAGATGGAAAGAATTGACATTCTGGCTCAATGGACGGAAGATTATTGATACCGAGCCGCAACTAAATCCAGACGCTTTTGATCATCTCCTCAGAGATTATCCGGTGCATTATATTGTCGGAGCTGTTTCTTTTTTGGGATTAAATGAATACGAAAATCTTATGATTCGGTCAAGGCTATTTGCCTTTAAAAAGGTTTATCGTTTTGCGAATATTGAAATCTATGAAGTTATATGGCAAAAGCAGAAAATATTTGAGGATAAAAATAGTTCACCGGATTCGGAAATAAGTATGTTGTGGCACAGAGCACTCTCTATTCTAGAAGATAAACCACAAGATGCAGAAAATATTATACAGAAACTTACCGTGAACCATCGCGCATACACGGAAGGAATGTTTCATCTATCCGTTGCAAAAGAGTTTGCTATGGAGTTTAATTCTGCTTTGATACAGTTTGAAAAAGTTCGATTGATGCCACAGGCCGGAGCGTTCGTTCAACTGTCTTCCTTTCATATGGAGATCATCGTTCAACTGCAGCAAGCAAAGGATACGACAGTACCTTTGGAACAAGCGGAACGATTTGTTGGCGTTGCAAGTAAATATTGGCAGTTAGGATTCCGTAAACAGGCAATTTCTATGCTGCAACAGTCGCTGCGAATGAATCCCAATCTGTTGCTTTCACACATCTTTCGTGTATTATTCTCTCTCCAATTAGGAGATACTCTCGCTGCTCGCGAAAGTTTACATATTGCACAGGCCATTGATTCATCAAATCCATTCGTAACGGGACTTGTTGCGTTGTTACACTCTTGTGATTCCCTGGCGCGAATATCCAATATAGAACGGCGCCATATACTCCAGCTTTCTATTGCCAGGACTTATTTAGCGATGGGGCTTCAAGAGAATGCTATCGAGGAATTATATCGTCTCTTGCAATCAGATCCTAACAATCAACAGGCTCTTTCTTTGCAGGGTGCTCTGTATGAAAGCAAACAACAATATTCATCAGCGGCGGAAATGTACAGCCGTTTGGTTCATATTAATCCGGCAGATTCAATTGCTGAAAGAAAATATCATTCGCTTTCTTTACGTTTGTGCGGATGTAACAAAGAGTAATCCATGATGCGAACCGGAAACCTTCCGGAAGTTATAAATTTAAAATCAAAGTTTGAGAATTAAATAGGGGAGTAATTAATTTTTAAGCTAGGATTTGCATCTCGATTATTATTCTTTTAAAAAAAAGGAGCTTATCTCGCTCTTTGAGCTGAAAAAGATAAACTCCTTCTAAGATTTGAATTAGGGATGCTGCTTCCTAAATCAGCAAAGATCTAAGGAATATAGTTAAGTCTTATTACACTAAATCTTCCTTCAGTAATTTTCGCCGTTTTTCCTCCGCATGTATCAGTTGCTGAAAAAGTGCCAACAATATAACCACCTTCATCGCCATATTGAGTTATGGTAATTGTACATGTTTGTGCGTTCCCATAAGAATAGTTGCTTGTATCAATATAAGCAACAGTTCCACCGTTGGCTTGGGTAAAGGTTCCAGTGGTCATCCCGGGAATTGTAAGATCTATTTCAGGGTGGGTCCATGCGTACGGAGCGGTTGTAATTATCGTGAAGTTACCATAGTCATCATAACAACCTGCTGTTGTATCAAAACTCATTGCTACACCGTTAACTTTCATAGTAAAATAAGTTGAATTAGTACTAGAACTTGGACCAGTAATGCTTCTTTCGTCCTTATTACATGAGACTAAAAACAGTGAAGCAGAAAGAAGAACAAACATATTTAAACAAATATATCCTCGTAAATATGATTTCATAAGGGCCTCCTGTCTTAAGTTGGTAAGTTATAGCTGATTATCTATTCTTTGAGGAAAAGATAATTCTTATTAGAATTTGAGTCAAGTTATTTGAGTTACAAAAAATAATGCTCGAAGTTTATTGCGTTGCTGTAGTCCTGTTTGCTTGAATCGACAGAATTTAGTAAATTTCAATTAAATAGCAGCGCATTAATTCGGGCCCTTAGCTCAGTTGGTTAGAGCAGCAGACTCATAATCTGCGGGTCGCTGGTTCGAGCCCAGCAGGGCCCACTAATTCTTCCTTCCTTAGAATCGCCGTTTCCTATCTTGTCGAAAGGGGTATCATTCCATCCACAGCTTCAATCGGAACTGAACGCCATTCTGCAATTTGTTTCATAATTGCCATACGGACATTGTTGCGAAGCAAAGGAACGTCCTGTATTGTCAATGAAGATGTTTCGATTGGCGGTAGAACTTTTAAAAAGATATCTGATGGCTTGCCGAATTTCCAACTATTCTTCGGGATGCAATCAAGCGAACCTTCAATGACGAGAGGAAGTATTGGAACCTTTGCTTTGATAGCAAGATGAAACGCTCCGTCGGTGAATTGCCGCACTCGTCCATCAAGAGTGCGCGTTCCTTCCGGGAAAATCATAACTGAACATTTTTGCTCAAGAATATGTTGCGCTTTGATAAGTGCTTGAGCGCCGCTACGCGGATTCTTTCGATCCACACTAATATCGCCGGCAAGCCGCAGCATCCAGCCGAGGATTGGAAGTTTGAATAATTCCGTTTTCGCCAGCCATTTCATTTCCCATGGCAAGTTGCTAATCAATGGAATATCAGCCATTGATTGATGATTGCATACTACGACATATGGCCGTCGTGGGTCGGAAACTAATTCGCCTAAGATGTGAAGTTTCCATGTTGAATTGATGAATGTGAGAACGTTGCCGATTTTTCGGAATAAAAAGCCAGTCCGATAATGCAGTGGATCACGGTCAAATAATCGACTTACTGTTAATAAGAAAAGCCAAAGAAGAATAAGTATGCTTGTTGTGAGCCAGACAAGCAGAGATCGGATCATTCTGATATTTTCCAGTTTGTAGTACTGACCTGATTGATAAAGGAAATCCGAAATTTCAAACAAACTATCTTAGGGAAAATGAACTTCTTAATCAAGGTTGAAGTACACAAATACTGAATAAAATCCTCAGTTTTCAGTAGTGGCTCAATTTAATATAGCTGGTTAGTAATGTCTGTCCTGCAAAGCGAGATTCCTGGCATTATATATATCGGTCAGGACTTGCCTCCTGGCCGCACCAAACTGAGACACTACTCAGTTTTTCTTATTTGTTGACGCAGTTCACAAATAAATAAGTGCATTGGATTTCTACTTGCATTTCTTGATATGAATAATTATTATCCACATAAGATAATGTCAATGGTAGCTTTGCAGAAATGTCCCAAGATACCATTGCAAAAAAAAATATTCTATTATTCATAATTTAACACGGAGGGTGTTTTATGAAAGACAAATTACGCTTTTCTATTCTTGGGATTTTGATTTTATGTTTCTTGCTTGTATATATGGGATGCAATAAAGATGAAAGAACAATAACTGGACCAAATTCGAATGTCGCCACTTATTCTGTCACTATAACTGTACTCGGCCCTTCCGGTGCACCACAAGGAGGTGTAACTGTTACGTTACAGAACCCACCTTATGTAAGTACAATATTTTCGGGAATTACAAATAGCAATGGACAAGCAACAATTCAAGCACCTGCTGGCAACCAAACTATTATTGCAACAATGGGGTCAGTTTTGCAAGTTACGGTAAATGTGAATGTCAACGCTTCTTCGACTCCAACAGTCGTATCAACACCGATAACTTTGACGCAGAATACTACGTTAGGAAAAGTTTTAGTTATTTATGCTGATTACGAATACCTTGAAACAGTATTATCTTCATCAACTATTAAATATACAAAATTTGATACTACCAACGTTTATTATATGCGTTCTCGAGTCGTCGCAGATTCTGCCGCTTTGTTGACCTACCTTAAACAATACGCGATTGTGTTTTCTGATTGTAATGGTGGAGACGAGTCTGGGTACCCAAAACTAGCAAGATTGTATGGACGGTACATCACACAAGGAGGAAAAATTTATGGTGGTCACTATAATTACATGAATTTGCAGTATATTTTTGCTCCTAGCTATCAAACTTATGTATCCGGTTCTGGAACTCAACTAAAAATTGTTAACACGAGCCTGAGTACCGCTGTAGGATACACTGTCATTAATTGGCCGAGCTCTTGGTACACAGATTTTTCTGATATACCGACTACGAATACAACGGTTTATGCGGTCATATCTGGTTCAGCAGCAACGGCATCCTCACCGCAAGGTATTCCGATCATTGTTGAAAATCGGCTTGGAACTGGTAAATATGTCTGGACAGCATACCATAATCAGGATATTTTATCTGATACTAATTTAGTCAAGATAGTCAGATATTTTCTCTACAATATGTAACTTTTTGTTGTCTTAGATTTATCGGATGGTTTTTAGACGCCCCGGTAGCCATAAGTTATTGGGGCGTTTTTATGTACTTTTACTGCATCACAAAAGAAATGTATTATAAATTCCAATCTTTATGAAATCGGTTCTCTACTTTCTTTTGTAAAAGACATAACGAAGAAGAAAGCCGCTAGGACGATGTACGCTGTGGTAAATTGATAAGGAATTTGTTTAGCGAGACCGACAAGATTCCATGGCAAATACATCATTCCATCGGGCAAGGCAGAATGGATGATTCCGAAAAACGCCAGTGCTGCCAAAGCGATCAGGTACGCGGCCGATGCCCGTAACCGGCGGTCGATGAGTTCGGCGAGGAATGCGCCCCATAGCATTCCTGTGACGATAAATCCATTGCCAAGCGCAACAATAATAAGCAATTCAGGTAGTGCTTTTCCCGGAACCGCCATCAGTTTGTTAAAGGTTTCCGGAAGCACTGCGTCTGGATTTCCCAATTTGATTGCCAACAAACGCGCGATAGTCGGGAAGAAGGCAAAGGCGACCGCCGGTGCATGCCGCGCTGGGCACGCTTGAAATGATTGCGCGATAATATCAAATGCAACAAAGATGAGGATCGGAGCTAACACAGCGCGTGGGATAAGTTCAACAATAAACGACACGTATCCAAAGATTCCGCCCAATCCAATAAAAATACCGGTGAGTAAAGTATATCCCGCCCTTGAGCCCATATGCTTATAGGCAGGTTGTCCGATGTACGGCGTTGACTGAGCAACACCACCGCAAATTCCAGCAATGAGAGTGGCAACGGCTTCTGTTAGAAGGATGTTCCGCGTACTGTAATCGTCACCAGCAACCCGTGCACTTTCCGTTACATTGATTCCGCCGACGACTGTTAAGATGCCGAACGGGATAGCAATGGGAAGGTATTTGAGTGCAGGGACAAGTCCTTTAATGAAATCCAACGTAGGCAGCGGTAGACCAAAATGGAGTTCTGCAGAAGGAGGTCCGGCGTATGTTCCGCCGACAATTCCGGAGGGACCAAATATATAATAAAGTGCAGTTCCAACTGCAACTGATGCGAAGACTCCCGGAATTTTGAACGGCAATTTAATTCCAGCAACCAATGTATAGAAAATCATACCAAGTGCAATAAGTCCAACAAGCGGCATGCCGAAAATATCGATTAAGGGAGTCATTCCGATCAACCCAAGCCCGATACCAGCAAGGGAACCAAGCAATCCTGCTTGCGGAACGATCTTTTGTACCCAGCGCCCCAAAAAGGAGAACACAAATTTGATAACACCCATAAACATCATGGTCGCCATGCCGATGTACCAAGTCATCATAGCCGCGTCGCGCTCGGGAATTCCTTCTGCTTTTAATCCGATAAATGCCGGGCCAAGTACCACAAGCGCAATCCCTATTGTCGATGGTGTATCGAGACCGAGCGGCATTGCGGTTACTCTTGTATTACCGGTTTTCTTAGCTAATCGGAATGCCATCCAAGTATAAACAAGATCGCCGAACAACACGCCGAATGCAGTTCCAGGAAACATCCGCGTATATACAATGTCTGCCGGATATTTAAAAACGAAAATAAGAATACCTGCAAGGAAGGAAAGGACAGTCAAATTGTCGAATATGAGTCCGAAGAATCCATTCCAGTCTTCGAGAACAAACCATTTGTATTTTTTCCGAGCGTCGTTCATGAGCGATCCTTGATTTAAACCATGAAAATTAATTGACAAGAAGTCCGGCTATTGATGCCGTCATCCATGTCGCAATCGTACCGCCGAGTACCGCTTTCAATCCTAGTTTGGCGATATCGCTGCGGCGATTTTCTGCAAGCGGACTCAAACCGCCAATTTGAATAGCGATAGAGGAAAAATTTGCGAACCCGCAAAGAGCGTACGTAGAAATCACAATTGCTTTTGGCGAAAGCATACCGGCTGAGACCATGTCGG
>JBEKLV010000051.1:0-14171 GCA_050008835.1 Bacteroidota bacterium
GAAAGAGGTCAAGCAACGCTATCCTGAGCTACCTGTTATTATGCTTTCTGCGCAGGAAAGCATTGAGGTGGCGGTTAATACTCTTAAACTAGGAGCCGCTGACTATTTTAGTAAACCAATTGACATGCCGAAGCTGGAACTAGCAATTAAAAATTCTCTCAAACTTGCTGCACTATCCCGAGAAGTAGAGAACTTGCAAGAAAGTGTCGGAACACGTTTGCATTTCGACAATATAGTTTCACAGAGCGGAGAGATGCAAGATGTGTTCAAACTCGTGAACAAGGTAACACAAATCGATATTTGTGTTCTAATATTAGGTGAAAGCGGTACAGGTAAGGAGCTCATCGCTCGTGCAATTCATTATAACAGCAACCGCCGAAGTGGTCCATTTGTTGTCGTAAATTGCGCGTCAATTCCCCATGATCTATTAGAAAGCGAACTCTTCGGCCATGAGAAGGGTGCATTCACTGGTGCAATCCAGCGGCGAATTGGAAAATTTGAGCAAGCGAATGGAGGTACAATATTTTTAGATGAGATCGGCGAATTAGATCAAAGTCTGCAATCAAAAATACTTCGCGTTATTCAGGAAAAACAATTTGATCGAGTAGGCGGAAATGAAACAATCACAACCGATGCAAGACTTATTTTCGCCACACATCGCGATCTTTGGGAAGAAGTAAAACAGAAGATTTTCCGCGAAGATTTGTACTTCCGTATTTCGACATTTCCGATTATGCTTCCTCCTCTCCGCCAGCGGAAATCAGATATTCTTTTGCTTGCAGACCATTTCTTGAAGAAACTCGGGGAGGAACTGGGAAAACCAAATATTCAATTTTCGCGCAAAGCTCTCGACCTGCTATACAATTATCCGTGGCCTGGCAACGTGCGCGAATTAGAAAATGTAATTCAACGTGGTTTGGTTTTAACAGATGGACAGACATTTTCCGAGCGAGAATTACCGATATTTATTCAATCATACGGTTCTGATGAAACAAAGATCAAACAAAATTCAATTTTCCAAGAGAGCCCGGATTCAATCGTCTCATTTGAAAAAATCAAAGAAAATGCTGTCCGACAAGCTTTGAAGAATACAGATGGCAATATCGCAGAAGCCGCAAAGAAACTAAAAATTGGCCGTGCTACCTTGTATCGGCTTGTAGAAAAATACAAAATTAAAGTTTGATAAATATCTTCGCAACAAGCTGTGAATTATCTTCCTTACTGCCTCGTGCATTCCGCTTTTCACAAAGTGATTCCTATATAACACAGTAATTTCAACGAATGTTTTAGTGCTTAAAGTAAAAATGGAATAAATCTGATCCGTTTTATCTGCCAGCTTCGGATAGAGTAATGATTTTATTTAACGCACAAATAAAACCCCGACCATTTTTCAACAGTCGAGGTTATTAAGTGAAGCTGTATAACATTAATTAATCTTTGCTAACATAGGAACACGAAATAGTTACGCAATATATGTCGATGATGCTGTATCACCGCCATGCCCTGTCCAGTTAGTATGGAAGAATTCTCCACGTGGTTTATCGACGCGTTCATACGTATGAGCTCCGAAATAATCGCGCTGAGCTTGTAATAGATTTGCAGGAAGTCGTTTTTGGCGATAGCCATCATAGAATGCCAATGAAGAACTCATTGACGGCATCGGAATTCCAACCTGAGCTGCTGTTGCAATAACCTTCCGCCACGACTCCTGGCAGTTCGTCATAATCTTCTTGAAGTATGGATCTAGAAGAAGATTTGTGAGTTTTGGATTCTTGTCATATGCATCTTTGATTTTTCCAAGGAATGTACTGCGAATAATACATCCGCCACGCCAAAGAAGGGCGATTCCGCCATAATTGAGATCCCATTTATATTCCTTCGCTGCTTCCTTCATCAACATATATCCCTGCGCATACGATGTTAGCTTAGAAGCATACATCGCCTTGCGGATATCTTCAATAAATTTCTTCTTATTACCACTGATTTTTTTCTTGGCAGGCCCTTTCAAAATCTTTGAAGCAATAACACGTTCATCTTTAATAGCAGAGAGACAACGTGCAAATACAGCTTCTGAAACCATTGTCATAGGCATGCCAAGATCAAGAGCTGCAACACTTGTCCACTTGCCTGTTCCTTTTTGACCAGCTGTATCGAGAATAGAATCGACGACATACTTATTCTTTTCATCTTTATAGTTGAGAATGTCTCGAGTGATTTCGATAAGATATGACTTCAATTCACCTTCGTTCCATTCTTTGAAAACTTTATACATTTCTTTATTGCTCATGCCCAGACCTTCTTTCATTATCTGATAGCATTCACAAATAAGCTGCATATCACCATACTCAATACCATTGTGAACCATCTTAACGAAATGACCAGCTCCATCGTTTCCAACCCAATCACAACAAGGCGTACCATCTTCCACTTTTGCCGAAATCGCCTGGAAGATAGGTTTCACAGCCGGCCAAGCCGCTGCAGAACCGCCAGGCATAATGGACGGACCTTTTAACGCACCTTCTTCACCTCCGGAAACACCGGTGCCAATAAACAATAAGCCCTTGCTCTCCAAATACTTTGTTCTTCGTATGGTATCGGGAAAATGTGAGTTGCCGCCGTCTATAATAATATCGCCAGGCTCTAGGAAAGGAATTAACTTCTCAATGAATTCATCGACTGCCTTACCCGCTTTCACCATTAGCATTACCTTGCGTGGACGTTTCAACGATGCTGCCAATGCTTGTAATGAATGCGTACCGATGAGTTTCTTTCCGGTACCGCGCCCCTGAATGAATTTGTCCACTTTTTCTACAGTACGGTTAAATACAGAAACCGTGAAACCACGGCTTTCGACGTTAAGCACGAGATTCTCGCCCATTACCGCTAAACCGATTAATCCAAAATCCGCTTTTTGTTCCATTTTTATTCGTCCTCTATTATTTTATTTATGAACCACTATCTTGATTTCCTGAGTTATTTAAATCGATCTTTATAAGCCCACAGACCAAGTGCAGGATTTGAAATATAAAAAATCTTTTCCCCGTCCGGCATCGTATTGAAACCATCTTTCAATTTTTGCGGATTATATTTTTTTATCATTTCACTAAGATCTGCATATTTGAAATTTACACTTTCAATTTCCTGCTTCGTTTGATGACCCGGACAATAAGTAATGGAGAACCGATCTTCTGAAGATCCATGAATCAAATGTGCGGCTGCACCAAGATTGTTTTTCAGATCATCAGAGGTTTTCACGAGTTCTAATACTTTCGGTGTACCAACATAGCCATATTTTCGAATGAGAACATCGATTTGTTTGTCTTCTCCAAATTCTTTCAGCGCGGGAGCCAGCACTATAAGCTCTCCGCAATTTGCTATTGCCATACGAGTTCGATAGATGCTCTTGTTGCCAAGCCATGTGCTTTTAAATTCTGAAGGATCCAAAAAGACAACAACTTTCTTCAAAGGTTCTTCGACCATTTGGAAATTCACCTTGAGCGATAGCGCAGCTGCAAGATTAAAGCATTCCATATCATCTCCAATATAGAGGCCGCGAACTTTCAGCTGTCCGTCTATCCCACGCGATACCACTGTCTGAACATAAATGATTGGTAAGTGCTTTGCAAAATGGTCTGAAGCATAATTATAAACACGCCGGACCGGATTGTCCGCGCGTCCCATTATGCGTTCCATTCCGTACACAGCGCCAAGAAAATGGCTTTTATTGATTCCCTCGGGCCCACCGGTTCCAACAAGAATATTTTTGTTGTAGTTCGCCATACCGATAACTTCGTGCGGAACCACCTGGCCAAGCGATAATATCAAATCAAAATTCCCTTCTACAAGAAGTTTATTGATCTGCGCCTTCCATGCATAATCCAACTTGCCTTCAGATTGTTGATAAATAAAATCAGAAGGAACTTCACCCAATGTAACCACATCTTTCCGCCAATCGTGCACTCGAAAAAGATTCAACGGTGTATTGCCGAACATCGTCTTGATATCTTGTTCGGTCATAGCAGTATGCGTACCAAGCGCTGGAAGTATATCGGAAAGTTTTTCTTTGTAATATTCCCATGTCAAGCGCGTGAGAACACCGGCATGCGAGTGGAGGCGGGTAAAATCCGGAGGAATGGCTAAGACTTTTTTCTTTGCACCTAATTTCAGAAATGCCTCAGCAAGTCCCATCCTCAGATCTTCTTCGTTGAGGATATCGTTTTCAGAACCGCGGCTGTAGAGTAACATACTATATCATCCCTTTTGCTGTCTACTTATAAAACAGAGGAACGCCATTGTTAGTTCTCCAATGGCGTTTCTTCTCTAATATCTTTGGTAAGAATTAACGCTGAATTCGGGCCGATCCACCTTTAGCAAATGCTTTTACCTGATCCACTGTTACCATAGTTGTATCACCAGGCGTAGTCGTTAGCATAGCGCCATGCGCCCAACCAAGATTTACGGCTTCTTGTGGATCTACACCGGATAATAAACCATAAATAAATCCAGCTGCATAACCATCGCCACCGCCCACACGATCAATAACGTCAAGTTCAACTGTTGGAGATTGATAGGTCTTACCATCAACCCATGCTACCGCTGCCCAGCTATGACGATTGGTTGAATGCACTTCACGTAATGTTGTAGCAACTGCTTTTACATTCGGAAATTTCTTCACTGCAATTTCAATCATCCTAAAGAATGCAGTCGGATCAAGTTTGGATTTAGATTCAACATCCTGTCCTTGAATGCCTAATCCCTTTTGGAGATCTTCTTCATTACCGATAAGTACATCGACATTTTCTACAATCTTAGCAATAACTTCAGCTGCTTTTTTCTCACCGCCCCAAATATTCCAGAGTTTCGCACGGAAGTTAAGATCGAAGCTAGTGATAGCCCCGGCTTTCTTAGCCGCCTTCATTCCCTCGATGATCACCTGGCCTGTGGTTTCGGAAAGAGCTGCAAAAATTCCACCGCTATGGAACCAGCGCACGCCGCCGGAAAAAATCTCGTCCCAATTGAAATCACCTGGTTTAAGCAAAGAACCGGCTTCGTTTGAGCGATTATAGAATACCATCGGAGGACGTACACCATGGCCTTGATCGCTGTACACGGTCGCCATATTAGGGCCATTGACGCCATTGTGCTTAAACTTCTTATAGAACGGTTTTACACCCATCGCACGTACACGTTCGTTGATGAGATCACCGATAGGATAATCAACCATTGCCGATGCAATGCCTGTTTTCATACCAAAGCAATCGGATAAGTTTGCTGCAACATTGAACTCGCCGCCGCTGACATGAATTTTACATTCTGATGCTTTTCGGAAAGGAATAATGCCCGGATCCAGACGATGCACCAAGGCACCGAGAGAAACCAAATCCAACGCACCATCTTTCTTTACATTTAAACCACTCATTGTTTGCTCCTTACATATATCTTGTTCAATAATTATTATTCAAATTCTTTATACACCTGAATACGCCGAGAATCCCCCGTCAATGGGCAGAACGATACCGGTAACAAATTTCGATGCCGGTGACAAGAGCCACAACATGCCGCCTAACAAATCTTCCGGTACTCCAAAACGTGCTGAAGGAGTATGATCGAGGATTTTCTTGCCGCGCGCTGTCAATTCACCGGTTACTTTATCGGTTAATAAAAAACGATTTTGTTCGGTGAGGAAAAATCCGGGGGCAATGGCATTCACGCGAATATTTGGCGTATACTCCTGTGCCATATGGACAGCCAACCATTGTGTAAAATTACTGACAGCTGCTTTAGCTGCTGAATATGCAGGAATTCGTGTCAATGGACGGAAAGCATTCATTGAAGAGACATTTAATATAATGCCTTCTTTTTGCTCCACCATTTTTTTTCCGAAAACTTGGCTGGGAATAATTGCTCCAAGTAAATTAAGATTGGCCACAAATTGAATTGCTTCGACAGGAATATCAAAGAACGACATATCTGGACTGGTCGTTGCTTTCGGATTGTTGCCGCCAGCACCATTAATCAAAATGTCAACTTTTCCATATTCTGCAAATGTTTTATCGGCTGCTTCCTGCACCTTTACTTTATCAAGCACATCGATAAAAATGGCTTTATGCTTCCCCTTCGTTCCGCTTAAAGATTGCACTGTTTTTTCGCCAAGCGACATTTCGCGATCGAGAACGACTATGTTCGCATTGCAACTGGCAAGACATCTTGCCATTTCACTGCAGAGCACACCGCCGCCGCCTGTAATAGCGATAGTCTTTCCTGTAAAATCATAAGCTTTAGTTATTTCCTGTAGATTCATTGTTGTACCTTTCACTGATATTTATCAATACTTACTTTATTTTGTCTATGAACGAATTACACTCTCACGAGTTCCATCTTTGGAGCAAATAAATGGAATAGCAATAACGCTGTCAAATACTGCGATGCGCACATAATAAACAGAATGAAATATCCTGTTTCTATATTTCCGCCAGATTTATATGTAGCTAATAATATACCGGTTATCCATTGAAATACTAAACCGCCCAATGCTCCAGCCATGGCGCCAATGCCGGTCACAGATCCAACTGCTTTCTTCGGGAACATATCCGATGCTGTTGTGAAAATATTTGCCGACCAAGCTTGGTGCGCAGCAGCAGCTAGGCCGATGAGCATTACTGCAGGCCACAAGCTCACATACGCCACGGCAATAATAGGAACTACCGCCAGTGCAAATGACAGCATTGCAGTTTTGCGGGCCCTGTTGACCGTCCATCCAATTTTAATAAATTTAGAAGACAACCAACCTCCGCCGACACTGCCTATTGTTGTCATTGAATAAATAATAATGAGCGGAAGTGCAAAGTTTGCAATGTCTTTGATATCAACATGATACTTATCTTTTAGATAAGAAGGCAGCCAAAACAAATAGAACCACCATACACAGTCAGTTAAGAACTTTCCAACAAGAACTGCCCATGTTTGACGATAGCCGAACAATTTTCCCCATGGTACATTTTCCTTCGAAGCATTCTGCTCATCAATATCGCTGTGAATAAAATCGAACTCCGCTTTTGTTAACCTCTTCTTATCTGCGGGTTTCTGATAAATTGCCAACCAGAACACTAACCAGGTTATATCAAGCAGACCTGTAAGAAGAAATCCAACCTGCCAGAATGGATGCGCCGGATTAGCTGCAAAATAATAAATCGCCCACGGGATGACAAGCGGGGCAAGAACTGCTCCTATATTCGCGCCTGAATTGAAAATTCCCGTTGCAAAAGCGCGTTCCCTTTTCGGGAACCATTCGGCCACAGTTTTAATCGCTGCAGGAAAGTTGCCTGATTCACCTAATCCGAGACCGATGCGCGCAATGCCAAATCCGAGCGAACTTCTAGCAAGAGCATGACTCATAGATGACAAACCCCAAATGACAATCGATACGGCGTAACCAATTTACGTTCCAACCTTATCAATAAACCAACCGAACACGAGCACACCAAACGCATAGGCCAGCGTAAAAGCCATCACGATGTAGCTGTACTCCTGTTCAATGTTGTTTGGATTCTCCCAATGAAGCTCTGTTTGAAGTACAGGTTTCAGAATTGCTATGACTTGACGATCCATATAATTAATCGTTGTCGCAAAAAAGAGCAATGCACAAATCACCCAGCGATATTTTCCAATTTTTCCGCCTGTTTGTTCCATCAAGGGTCCTTCACAGTTTTGAGTTAATAATATTTGCAAACTCACCCCTAGTTTTTTCTCGCAAAGGGTGACTGCAGGTCAGGTCATTGAAATGATCAATAAAATTACACTTGAACAATTTCCATTTTAGGTGCAAGTATATGGAATAACAACAACGCTATAAGATACATCGAAGCGCATAAAATGAACAAGATGAGATATCCAATTTCCACATCTCCGCTTAATCGGAAGGCATTGATAACATATCCGGCTAACAACTGGAACAATGCTGAGGCGGTAAAACCTCCCATCGTGCCGATGCTTGTAACAGATGCAACCGCTTTCTTTGGAAACATATCAGATGGAGTTGTGAGCAAGTTCGCAGACCATGCTTGATGTGATGCAGCGACAACTCCAAGGAGAATAACCGCTGGCCACAAACCAACAAATTTAACTGCAATAACCGGAAGAACCAATAAAGCAAAACAAAACATCGTGGTTTTTCGTGCTCTATTTACCGTCCATCCATTCTTAATTAATCGAGATGAAACCCAACCGCCACCGATACTGCCAACCGTTGTTAACGAATAAATTATGATCAGTGGTAGAGCAAAATGCACAATATCTTTTATATCGACGTGGTATTTGTCTTTAAGATAGATAGGAAGCCAGAATAAATAAAAAATCCATGGTACATCAGATAAAAGTTTGCCGATGAAAAACGCCCATGTTTGACGATAACTTAATAATTGTATCCATGGGACTTTTTCTGTTGACGCCTGCTGTTCGTCAATATCGCTGTTGATAAAATCATATTCTGCTTTTGTCAATTTTTTCTTATCGGCAGGCTTCTGATAAATTGCTAACCAGAATCCAAGCCATATAAGATCGCATACACCTGTAATAATGAAACCGATTTGCCAAAAAGGATGAGCTGGATCTGCTGCAAAATAGTATATCGCCCAGGGGATTAAAAGAGGCGCCAGGACCGCGCCTATATTTGCGCCTGAATTAAAAATTCCAGCTGCTAAAGCACGTTCCTTTTTAGGGAACCATTCGGCAACGGTTTTGATAGCCGAAGGAAAATTTCCCGACTCTCCAATGCCAAGTCCGACCCGTGCGACCCCAATTCCGAACGAACTCCGGGCAAGCGCATGACTTAGAGAAGAAAGTCCCCAAATTGCAACGGATATTCCATACCCGATCTTAGTCCCAACTTTATCAATGAACCATCCAAAGAAAAGAGCACCAAGCGCATATGCTACTGTAAAAGCAGTAGTGATATAACCGTATTCTATGTCAATATTATTGGGATTTGCCCAATGGATCTCTTGTTGCAATACAGGCCTCAGTATGCCAATTACCTGGCGGTCCATATAATTGATTGTAGTCGCAAAAAACAAAAGTGCACAAATCACCCAACGATACTTGCCAATTTTAACCTTCATTTCAACTGTCATCATTTCGTCCTTTGCTAATTCGTTTGATTTATTATGACAAGAGCTGATTTGCCCCTTTGTATGGTACAAATTTGTAATTCATTTTTTCTATGGTGATTAATATAGTATAGATTTTTTGATTTTTCCAGACTTCTGATACTTTATCTTAAAATATTTTCTTTCACTTCGTTTTCTGTTCAATTAAAACATGATCATTGATACTTAGTTTGCATTTACTTTGCTTTCTCTGTATTTTTCCGGTGTTATGAAATCAATTTTATTAGATCAATACCGTTCATACAAGACATAAATGACACGAACTATTTTTCTTCTATCAATACTTTTCTATGCAGTATCTTTTGCTCAGCCCGAAGAAGATATGCATAGATCAGCTCCAAACCTTTTTAGTCCAATTACCTTGGAAGCTATTCCATATTGGAGTGAGGACACAACCTCTATCGAACTTGTAGTTTTTTATCGGATTAGCCCAGAGTTTTTCTTTTTTGCCAAAACATACACAGGACAGTACGAAGCCTATGAAGCAAAGGGTGAATTAATATTTGAGGTTTTTAATGAAAAAGATGTTGCCGTTACACGCGACTTTCGACCGTTAAGGATTGAACGAAATTCACTTCCAGTAGAAGGCGTTCCATTTTCAGAAGAATTACAAGGAGCGCTCACATTTAAATTAAAAAAAGGATTGTATAAAATTGTTGTGGAAGCAAAAGACAGCGAATCAGGGAAATCCTTCATCAATCGCGATACGAAAATTGATGCTCGAACTTTTTCTTCCGGCTTGAACATATCCCCTTCAATTTTTGTTGAACCAATGTCATCTGATACTTCTGCAAAGAATCAAAAAAATTTCTTCCCAATTAATCGCGGCGGCCGCCTCATTATCGGTCAAACTGGTGGATGTCTTCTGCAAATGATATCACCGGATACAAACATGATTATCCATCTCTCGTGGAAAGTGAACAGCAAAACCGAGACTGATGAAGACATTCCACAAGAATTGCACGGTGAAAAATACATCCAGCAAAACGGCATGCCTGTTGTTATTGAGAATCCAAATCGCGCTTCAATTTCCATAAAAAAAGATTCGAAACACAGCCAAATAATCTTTATTCCAATCGCAATTGAACGATTAGAGACAGGCAAATATCAAATGACCGTAACGATAACGCAAGGATCGCTAAAGTCTACAAAGGATTTCTTTTTCAACATTATCTGGCCGTTGAAACCACATTCTCTCTCCGACTTTAAACTGGCTGTCGATGCCGTGCGACATATTGCGACAGAAGGAGAAATGGATAGCATGACAACTTTCAGTTCCAGAAAATCGATGAATGCTTTCCGAACATTCTGGTACAAACGCAATCCGGATACAACGCGTGCTTTTAATCCTGCTATGGCGGAATATTACCGCAGAGTCGATGAAACGATCAAGCGATTTTCCGCAGCAAACGAAATGGATGGATACAAAACAGATCGCGGACGAATTTATATTTTATTCGGTTCACCATCCATCACAAACCGTTTGTTGAAACCCAATTCCGCACCGACAGAAATTTGGACTTACGAAAAGCTTAAACGAAGATTTACTTTTACGGACCAACGGAAGACGGGGAACTATATTCTTATTAAGATGGAGAATTATTGAAACCAATTATAGCTATTACTATAGGCGACTTTAACGGTGTTGGCCCTGAACTCGCACTTAAAACAGCAGTAAATCAATCAGTATTAAAAAACTGTTCTCCTCTACTTGTTGGTCCTTTGAGGGTATTTGAACATACTGCGAAACAAAATAAGTTAAAATTGAAATTTGAAAGAGCGACCCTTGCATCACTCCAACACTTGTCGCCAAATACGACTCCTATTGTTGATGTTGCCGACGGTATTGGTGCAGACATCCAATACGGCATTCCGACTAAAGCTTCCGGAAGATCTGCCGGCATCGCCATTGAACGAGCAGTTGAATTGTGTTTGCAAAACAAAGCGACTGCAATGGTAACTGCTCCAGTTTCAAAAGAAGCGCTTAATTCTGCTGGTTATAATTTTCCTGGTCAGACAGAAATGATTGCTTTGCTGACACGTTCCCAAAGTGTAGCAATGATGCTGATCTCGGATACTATGCGAGTTGGACTGGTCACAATCCATACCGGCTTGAAGAATGTTGCAACACAAATATCAAAGGATAAGATCATCGAAAAGATTTCCATAATCGATAAGTCGCTTAAGAAAGATTTTCATTTGAAGAAACCGACACTCGCCATCCTTGCGCTCAATCCACATTGCGGCGAGAATGGATTGATTGGAACAGAAGAAAATGAAGTTATTATTCCTGCAATTGCGGAATCTCAAACGGCGGGAATTCTGGCCAAAGGTCCTTTCCCCGCTGATGCATTCTTTGGCAATCACTCCTACAAGAATTTTGATGTTATCGTGGCGATGTACCACGACCAAGGATTAATTCCGTTAAAGATGAATTCCTTTGGCAAAGGTGTAAACTTCTCGGCAGGGCTTAAAATCATACGCACGTCGCCTGACCACGGCACCGCATACGATATTGCAGGAAAAAACAAAGCTAATATTTCTAGTATGCTCGAAGCTATCAAACTGGCACTGACAATATCAAAGAACAGGCGGAAGAATGATTGATCTACAAAACGTTAGTGTTTCATTTGACAACCAGCATGTGCTTGACGGTATAAATTTCTCGATGAAACAAAGCGAGTTTGTCTACTTGGTTGGTCAAACAGGTATGGGTAAAAGTACTTTGATGCGTTTGATGTATTTTGATTTATTACCATCCTCGGGCAAAGTAAGGATTGCTAATTATGATTCCGCATCTATTACCAGCCGACAAATACCTCGCATACGGCGACGACTTGGAATCGTGTTCCAGGACTTTAAGTTGCTGGAAGATCGGAATGTGTATGACAACGTTGCATTTGCACTATTTGTAACGAATGCACAAAGCAGTGAAATCAAAAAGAAAGTGTTGCACGTGCTTGCCGATGTTGGCTTAAGTCATAAGCGTTATCAGATGCCGCACGAATTATCCGGTGGCGAGCAACAACGCGTTGTCATTGCGCGGGCTCTTGTGAACGAACCTGTTGTCTTATTAGCAGATGAGCCTACAGGTAATCTTGATCCCACATCTTCTGCAGAAATCATAGAACTTCTAACAAAAATTAATATGCGCGGAACCGCAATCTTGATGGCAACTCATAATTACGATCTAGTAAAAAAATATCCTGCCAGAGTTGTTCAGTTGAAGGAAGGAAAACTTTTCGAAGTGGAAATGAAAAAAATGAAGTAGAACTTGTGACATTCACAATGTCACAGAACTTAAATTAGTTACATTTCAAAAGTACCATCGATATTTTATCAAAGTTTCACGACTATTTTACCTGCTCAACCCGCTTTACTTCTGGATGCTCTATCATTAATGCACGCTCGATACCAGCACGCAATGTCATTAACGACATTGGACAGCCAACGCATGATCCAAGTAACCGCACTTCAATAACACCATTTTCTTTGATCTGTACTAATTGAACATCTCCACCATCTATCGCAAGAAAAATGCGAAGACGAGAAAGACTTGCTTCAATGGCTGGTTGAGTTAACACTTAATATCTTCTCCAACATTAATTCTGATTAGGTATCAATATTTCTATCTTTGGCATCGACGGCGTTCCAAGATATTGAATACTAATCTGTGCCGCAAGCTGTTGTGCTATGCTTTGAATAATTTTTCCTTGTTGAGAATTCGGTTCTCCGTGAACAATTGGGTCACCTTTATCTCCGCAAATCCTAACTTTTGTATCAATTGGAATTTCGCCAAGGAACGGAACATTGAGCTTTTCTGCTGTTCGCTTGCCGCCGCCGCTGTCAAATATATTTTCGCGTTGACCGCAGTGACTGCAAATAAAGTAACTCATATTCTCAATAATACCCAGCACCGGAACATTAACTTTATTGAACATCACCAATCCCTTCTTTGCATCTGCAAGCGCCACATCCTGTGGTGTGGTGACGATAACTACACCTGTCAATGGAATTGTTTGCACAAGCGTTAATTGAATATCACCTGTGCCCGGAGGCAAATCGAAAATAAGATAGTCCAATTCGCCCCAATTTACATCAGACATAAATTGCTTTATCGCACCGCTTGCCATTGGTCCTCGCCAAATAACCGCCTCCATCGGATTAACAAGAAAACCAATCGACATGACCTTTACGCCATAACGTTCTAATGGTTGAAGTTTGTTATCCAATACTTTTGGTCGATCATTGATACCAAACATAAGCGGAATGCTTGGTCCATAGACGTCGGCATCGACAAGCCCAACCTTTGCACCATCCATAGCGAGTGCAACGGCAAGATTCACTGCTACAGTCGATTTGCCAACACCGCCTTTTCCGCTTGCTATAGCAATGGTATTCTTTACGCCTGGTAAGATATTATCCTTTTGTGCGTATGTGTTTTGCTGGACGTTTGAAGTCATTTTGATATCGATCTTCTCGACTCCTTCAATGACACCGCGAATAGCTTTCTCGCATTCTGTAATAAATTGATCTCTCACCGGACACGCTGGTGTGGTCAATTGCAGATTGAATATAATATCGCTTCCAACAATTTTTAAATTCTTTACAAATCCCAGGGAAACAATATCACGATGCAAATCCGGGTCTTTGACTTGTCTGAGTGATTGCAAAATATTTTCTTCTGTTAGTTTTAACATATTCAATCGCTTTTCTTTTATGTTGAGTTAAATAAGAGCGATGATTTCAAGGATAAACGAAAAGCATAATGGTTCAGTTCCCTAACCTTTTATCACTCCAATTGGAATCATCTTTGCAACTTTGCGTGCAATACCTGCATTATGTACCACATCTACAACAGCGCTTACATCCTTGTATGCCTCGGGCTTCTCTTCTGTCAGACCACTTTTGGATGCACCGCGCACATGAATACCTTTCTCTTTGAGCTGATGAATCAACTCCTCAGCGCTTGCATTTCGCTTCGCCGCATGCCGGCTCATTGCTCTG
>JBEKLV010000052.1:0-14106 GCA_050008835.1 Bacteroidota bacterium
TCTCCTATTAGCTCTTCGTCAATTTTCGGTGAGTACACTTTCCTCCTGAACAATTGGTTGTTGTTCTGTTACTATCTCAGTTGGCTGTTGTTTTTGTTTCTTTGTCTTCCTCTCCAGCTTCTTCTCAACCTTTACCATACCAAATACATCCGTTGAATTATCACCAAATCCTTTAGATAAACTAGGAATACGTTTCAGGTGAACGAAAACACTATCAGATTCACGATCTACTACGATGGAATGGATGAACTTTCTTAACAACTCTTTTTGAACGAAGAGAGGTGAGGTTTTTAGCATTTCCTCAAAGTTATCCATTAAATATTGCACCTCTGCACGGGCTTCTATGATTTCTTTTGGAGTAAGATTGGCGACCTTTGTTTCTTCAATTTGTTTTTCTATTTCTTTTTTCTCTTTTTCTGCTTTTTTTAATTTCTCGACTTGCTTATCGAACTTCAAACCATTTTCAGCCAATTTGATTAGCCGATTAATACGATTTTCTATCTCAGCAAGCTCTATTGTCAAATATTCAAGCGATATCAGACGACCTTGACTCATGTTATTCCTTTTATCGTTCAGCATTTCTTCCAAGGCTTGCGGAAGTCCACTATTGAGTATTTTGGTTCGAATCGCACGAATAACGAATGATTCAATCTTGATTTTATTGATTCTGAAACTAGAACAAACTGCTTTCCCCTTGGATACATATCCAGCATCTTCGTAATACCTCACATTCTTCTTTCCATAATTTTGACCGTGAAAGTTAAATCCACAATGAGAGCATTTTAGAATACCAGAGAGTAAATAGGGACTCTCATAGAAGTGATTATTCTTCCTTTTGTAATCCTTTCGCTCCTTGTTTGCAAGTTCAAATGTCTCTTTTGTAATTATTGGGAGGTGGGAATTCTCGACAACAATCCAATCAGATTTCGGATTCATCCATAATAGCTTGCCTTCACCTTTCAGATGCGACTGCGGATGACGATTATAGACACGAGCACCGTAATATGTAGGATTGGTCAGTATAACTCTGATTGTGCCACCCGCCCATTTTTGATCTTTGTTCTTCCAGCGACCTCTTTTAGGTGGTGGAACACCTTCAGTGTTCAATATATTAGCAATCCCTACATCACCCATGCCTCTTATTTTTCTATCGAAAATCCTTTGGACGATTTTTACCTCCTCCGGATCTCCTAAAGCCCAAATGGATTTTTCATCCTCATGAATATGTTCCCCCTGTAGAAGTTCACGTGTGAACTGTCTTGTTGCTTTATTGATAGCAATTCTTTTATAACCGTACGGAGCAATACCGCCGGAGGAAAAACCTTTCGCCGCATTGTCTTTACAGCCGCGAAGTGTATTGTCAGACTGTTTCTGGGAATAATCGGAAGCCTGTGAACTTTCGATAAACTCTACTATTCTGTCAGTGAATCGATTACCTGTATCAGAGTTTGTCTTTATAATAATAACTTGGATGTTACATTCGTACAGAAACACAGACTTCCAATAACTATTTTCACGCAGATCTTGTGCTCTACCCCAACGGGATTCATCATAGACGAGAATATTCTTAAAATCACCTTCATGACTTCTTGCAGTTTTAAGCATGTCAACGAAAGCGGGTCGTTTAAGAAAGGTTGTTCCACTTTGCGCTTCATCCCGATACCAGTGCACAATCCTAAAACCATTCGCGTCGGCCCAACATTGAACTTCAATTTGTTGCTGGGCTGTCGAATCTTTCTGCATATCGGTGGAACATCGAAGATATCCTACCGCGATTTTTTCCATCGCATTACTCATTGATAATATAATATGTGACCCAAGAATATATTTTGGGTCACATAAAAATTAATCTTTGTCACAACGGAATCACGGATTATCATTGGAATTCTAGGTCTGTTAATAAAATTATTTTGTAATTATTGATAGCGGAAGAATTACAAATCCTTCTTCCGCTATCATTCCGACAACTAACCATTATTACTTCGTATGAGATCTTGTTGAACCTCTATGCTGAGAACTAGGTTTTTTAAAATCATGTCCTCCTTTTTTCTTTCTGCTTGCATTAATGCTAGTTCGATCCATACTCCACCCGTGCTATATTCAAAAATGGGAAGCCTATCTAACCATTTCGCTAATTGTTGGAGTTTCTTTGAGACATTTACGTGAGGATAATCTTCACGATAACGGTCAAACTCTGCTTCGGTTAGGGTTATCCTCCCAAACTGCATGGTTTCTTTACTTTTAGCTTGATCAGGCTCAACTCCATTGAGCCAATCACTGAAATCGATAATCATTGTTATATCTCCTTTTCTATTGTTGTTTTAGTTATTCGAGTGCGCACTCGATATTTTATAGAATAATATTCTCTTCACGGACATAAACATTTCGCCACTAAATGTCCATCCCCGCCTCTGTTTGCAGTTCAAGACCTACGACCTTTTTTATACTTTCTTTAAAGCGAATTTTCGGATTATCCTTATATCGTTCGTACAATTTTCTTATTGCTTTGTCGTTTTGCGATTCTATTAAAGCATCAGCACGCGTCAGAATCTCAGGCTGGGTAAATCCGTTGAGCTTCAGATTGGATTTCAGCCTATTGGCCTTTCCCAACCAAACCGTGTCCGTTACAAAGGGACTTACCGATGCAATCAGCGCATCGGGGTTACCTTCCAACATAGGTTCCAATGAAACACTTGTCTGAAAACCCTTGGAATAGGCGATCTTCAGACATTCAAGTCGCTCTTCATATTTGGGAGCACCTGGTTCCCAAAACGAAAGCACAACATTGTCGATAGATCCGATTGTAAATCTAAAGGTAATCTGGTCTTTATATGCTTCAAACTCCTCGCAAATTCTCTTGATGCATTCTATATGCGGCTTACTGACAATTAAAAGTTTATTGCCAGCATCCAGAAGCCGGTGGATAAAGGCGACATGCTCATCAATGGACGGTGGTGTAATATCATGTACACTAGGATACATGATCCGTCCATCAGTTTTGCGAATCTTGATTTGTCGTGGATCTGCTTTTAATCGTTCTTGGTTCCATTCGTTATTAATGAGTCGATGAAAACGTTGTGCCATGCTATGTGCATAGCAATAGAGGCAACTGTGACTGCATCCGTTTAATATATTTTCGTTATCCTCCGCCCATTCTTTTGTACCTGTTACATTTTTCATGCTTCTTCTCCTTAAATATTTATTTATGAATATTGTTGTTTTAGTGTATCCTTGATTATATTTTCTACAATGCGGACATAAAACAATTTTTTTAAGCGTATTTGGCATGCATAGCATTTCTCCATTTATTAGTTTGTTACTTTGTTATTTGCTAATACAAATCAAAAACAAACAAACTCATTACATCTCCACTTTGTTACTTTGTTACTCTTTTGGTATAGGAATAACAAACTAACAAAGTCATAATCACACCAGACCATATTGTCCGTACTTGGTTTTTTTTAATATTTTCCTCCTGAGGGCATCGTCTAAAAAACGGTCAAGAGATGAGTCAGAGTACCTTTTATTAGTACATCGTTTTATAATTTCTCCTCTGGAAAGACTTTCCCCATGTTTCAAAATGCTCGTAAAGTCGATTGTCTCTTTCCGTTGGGGCACATCATTTTGAAAAATGTGTAACTTTTCATCTGTTGCACCTTCATCGTGAAACCAGAGAGTTTCAGGATTTAGTCCTAAAAGTCTTACTGTCCGCATCGCGTCCGTTGAATGTCGGAGTTTCACTGGCTTCAATATTCTTTTTGATTCATTGTCCTTAGTTCTTCGCAATTCTAAAACCGTATCCGAGCCTGCACCAAAAACACCTGAACCGCGCATGTTGTCATTACCCATCCACTGACTGACCGCACCTTTTTTCATATGGTGCACAACAAGAACGACACATTTATAAACATCTCGAATATGAATGAAGCGTCTCATGATCTCCTTCATTTCACCTGCATCATTTTCTCGTTTGTCATGTGCCCAGTAAAGACAATCCAAGATCACTAGAGCTGGATCAGTCGACGTTAATATTTTCTCAAGATTATCCCAATACTCGAGCAATGGGGGAACTCGTTCAGGAACAATCAAATTCACCAGACTATTTCCAGCAGGTACAGGAAGTGACTTTGCCATTTTCTGAAATCGATCGACATAATCGTTAAAGTATAGTTCATTATTTAAGAATAGCACTTTGCCGCTTTTTTGTATCTGGTAATTGAGGATATTGGGGGCTCCTATGGCAACTGAAATTCCTAGGTTCATCGCAAATATACTTTTCCCACAACCTACTTCTCCGCTCAGGAATGCTACAGATTGCTCACGAATAAGACCACCAACAAGATCTCTCTGTTCTAGTAATCGAATATTTAATAATTCGTTTCCTGTGTGATAGGTGATCGCCTTAGACTGTGTCGGCACTTCATACCTCCAAATAGATTGCACGATGCTACTGATCTCTTTAGTGGCAAGCGGTGGATGGTTTTGTTGGTTCCATAATTCCAGCAATGAAGTGCTGATATCAATAGGCATATCCTGTGCACGTAGAAGTCCCGCTAATCGTGTTGCAGAAATATTTCGTTCACCCTCTTCGACGCCATTGAGTAAACCTATGATTGGAGTCTTGTGAGTTAATTCTGATGAGACACGTTTTCTAACATGGAGATTGAAAAAGTTTACCAGTTCATCAAGAACACTTGGTGAATTCGGTTTGAAGTCGGGTTCAATGGCGTTTCCAGCTTCGTCAATAAATACCGTTCGATATTCTTTGACGTCAGGTGGAAAGAGAGGAAGCCAAATCATGCTGCCGAAAGAAGTCTGCGATGTAAGTCCATCTTGCTTGGGAAATATTTCAAACTGCAAACCAGAATTTTCTTTAAGCAAGACTTGATTGATGAACGCATGAAGTACCAAACGAACAATGCTTGCCTCGACGTTTTCATCAAAGAAAATCCAGATGTGATAATTACCAAAACCAGATTTAGAAATTTCTCGGTAGCACCATATACCTGCTTCAGATAAATACTTTTGGCACTCGCTTGAGATTGTGTTAATTTTCTGTTTGTATGTCGCATCTTTGCCATGACTGTCAAAATCAATCACTCCAAATCTAACTACGTTGCCATTGAGTAGGTTATAAAATCCAATTCGTTCAATACCATCGAGATGCCTTTGAACCACTGTTTGAAGATGGTTCTCATCTGTGACTGGTGTTGATTTCTGTGATGCAGTACAAATCCGGTCTTGTCTGCCAACGAAAATATTCAAGAATTCATCTACACTATTTTGCACGCTCATGATATTTTATTCCTACAATTTTATAAAATCTATTTACACTGGTCGCCATTTGTACTCTCTTCAATCATTTGCATAGAATTCCTACGATTGGTTTCGATTACTGCCATTAGTAGAAGAAGAATTTTGTCAAATCCTTCGACGTCAATAATATCATTTGCAATTGCAGCACCTGAAATTGGACTAGTGATTTCTTCTATTCTCAGTTGTATATTCATCTTGATCTTCACATGGATTAATTTATATCACAGGATGATAAACCGCTGAGCCATAAGAAACATTCTTGGGAATGCCTATGTCCAAAAATGATTTGAAAATTTGGGATGTTATAATCCCATGAAGTGGGTAAAACTAGATAGGAGGGATAAGTAGAAAACTAGGACTAAATCAATGATTTACCTTTTCTCTTACGAAAATAGATTTTCCCTAATTGATTATAAATTTTAGAAATATCACGCTTTGGATTTGGTTCTTCATCTTTAGGGATTTTGAATGGCCGAACTCCTGCAAAATAAAGAATATCTGCAAGATCCCCTAAAATAAATCTTTCTTTACGCTCTCCCTTCAAGAACCGAACTATCAGTATGATGTTATCTTTAGATGGTTCCTTCCAGCCACTGCGCTCCCCAAGGTCTGATTGAATGTCATCAATTCGGCTATTGATAACCTTAGCTTCAGCAATTACAACATTTTGCAATAATATTGCGGCGGCTATTGTTTTTCTTAGGAAATCCTTTCCAAGATATTCAGGTGATACTGTTTCTCCTCCCGCCGTCACCCTCCATTGATAATACTTATCCCATTCTCGTTGATGATTTTTGCTATCTCTTATATTGCTAAGTTTTTTTGTATACCTATGTATGCTCTTATACAATGATATTAATTCGTCGTACTCAAGTTTTAATGTCTCAAGTGTTTTATGTTCTGGTCGTATTTTACGTCTTCTTTCTATTTTAGAAATTGATGCTTCATTTTCAATAATCTCTATGACTTTTAATGCCATGATTTTACGAATTTCAAGTGTCTCAATAGGCTTATTTTCCAAAGTATATAATATTGCAAGATCAAGAATTTTTTCAATAACCTTGTGTTTTTCCTCTAAAGCTTCACATTGAAATGTCAAAGGCATAATTGGTTCAATTATGGATTGAAGATTTGAAACCTTCCTTTCCCATTTCTTTTTATCAACTTTGTCGTTAGAGCACAGATAACTTAATATTGGCCCGATTCTCTGTTTCATTTTAAATGTCATGTGTTTCTCTTTCAACTGTTTATTCTATAATCAATGAATTCTCAACGTAAATCAACATATCAATTAATTAACAAAATTAATTGACTTAATGTTTCACTCAAGGTGAAAATCAAGGTAGGCTATGCACTCACTTAACGTTAGTAATCCTATGTAATCATGGCCAAAACCTGCGTAATCACAGTTTGCTTAAGGCAGACAACCAACCTAGCGTCTTCGCTTATTGCATTTAAACATGAAACTGAGTACCATTTTTTAAGTGATTCTCGTGTAGACATAATCGACAGATCTGCAATCCTTTTTTAGAGAAAAGAAATAAAAACGCAGTACTGCGTTTTTACAATTATTAGGCGAGGTTGTGGCACTCAAAAAGATTGAAACCAACTATGAAGCGATATTTTGACCTCACTCTTTTTGTCCTAGGCATTATCTTTACTGGGTTGGGGATCATCTACAGAGATAATAACCTGTTTGGAGATATCCTCGTAATGGGAGGTATCTTCCTAATCGGTCTCCTAATACTTCTCAAGTATGCTCCCCCAGTATGGGCGAAGTATTTTGATTGGAGAATTTTGCCTGCCATTGGCAGCACCGACGGAAAAAGTCACCCCGCCGAAGAGATCTTCGTGACGGCCGCAAAGGACGGCGGTGAGCTATTGACAACCAATGTTCTCCATAAAGACCTCAACCCAGAATCAGATTGGGCATCGAAGCACTTTCGTGGTATACATCCCAATCATAAGCTAACGTTTGCACGTCTACTTTTAGTCAACGACGCCTTAGATGAACACAAATGGATTCAAGAATTCTTTGAGGCCATCAGTACATCAACTCAAATCGATGCAACTATATTCGTCTTCAAGAATTTTGGGTCCTCATTACTTGGTTTCGTCGAACGCTACATCCCAAGGATTAATCTTATCTTGTTCCGACTTGAGAATAAACACTATGTATATATCGGTTTCGATCGTCTTATCCGCGAAGACAAGCGACTTAATTATAGTCTTGGTTTCAGTAGCAAATCTGCCAAGGTGTACGATCTCATTCGTCCCTACTATGATGTCCTTGTATCTCACAAGAACATCACCTCAATTAACTCCATAGATAAATTGAGACCGGTTGAGCTAACGAAATACCAGATCGATTTTATCGATACAGCCATAGCCAAACTCGAGAAAATAGCACTAGACACCAATTTGGTTCTACATTTCGGACTCTACGGCAGCCAGGCAAAGACTTATTCCGGCCTCTACAACATCCAATGCAAAGAGCCGTTCGATTCAGATGCTGATATACTACTGATCGTCCCTTCAAAAGAGTGCATCCCCAAGTTAAAATCTCAACTTGGAATGGAGCTCGGTGACCAATTTAATATCGTTTGGGGAGACGTAGATGAGAATTTCTACTATTTTCGTGAGAGTCATACACTCGATATCGAAATAAAAGAGAAAGGCAGCAATTTCTATTCCGAGAACCTCCTACTTGGGAATTCAGTTTTCTCTTACTACCATACGATTTTCAGTCATGATGGCGTTAGTCTATCTGACTTGCTTATAATGCCAATTCGGAATTTGCCAACCGAGCGCCGCAAAGGCATCCTTCTCAAGAGTCGTAAAGGCATTGCCGAGTTCATTAGTCGGCTATCAAGTGTCACAAACGCTCTTGTTGATCCACGTCGGATTATTTCCCTCGCACTTAGAAACCTCGTTTGGTGTCATTCTGGTCATTACCCCGAGAATTACATCAAAGCCATAGAATATCTCGTCGGTCAACCAATATCTCTTCTTCCTCCTGAGATAATCGTTTTAGCGCAAAACATCTTAAACATGGAAAAGGATGAAATACAATCAGCTTACTCATCAATTCAACAGAATGCACTTGACGTTCTGAAACAAATTCAACAATCGCAGATCTAAGTATCGTGCCAAAACCTCGCCTATCACGGCGAACAACAACACTCCATTTATGATAGGGAGAAATTATAGTTGTCGCTCGCTGCTTTTACTCATAGAGAATTCGTCGTTCAATAGTTCGCAACGACACAGCGTAAACACTTAAACGTTACGTGCGATGCGGAATTGGAGAAATAGAAGATGAAGGCTCATTCATTCTGGGGAAACCCGACAGAAATAAACTACGATAGTATCCTTGACCATTTTTCTGGGACTAGTATCCATTCAAGCAAGACATCCTCGGTTCCTTTGGCTCAATATTGGAAAGATACAGAAAGTCGGCTGACTGAACTCTTTGAAAACATATGCGTCAACTCTACGAGTGTAGAACTGTATTTTGAGTATCCCACTAAGTCTTATGATAGGAGCAAATCATCAATGACCGACTTGATGATAATTGTAGAGGGGGCGAAGATAGCAATCGAAGCGAAGTACACAGAGTACTCTAAATCGGAGTATGAACTAGTCGAAAAGTGGATCCAAGGCGGTAAAGGCGCAGATCATAGACAAAAAGTTCTGAATCATTGGCTGCAGATTCTAAAACCTTTTCTGAAGGAAGACATTGTGAAGTTCGACAAATTGCCATATCAATTCGTGCACAGGTCGGCATCGGCATGCAAAGACAATGATTCTATTGCCTTCGTAGTTTACCAATTGTTCTATGATGATGACAATGATAACAAACTAGGAGAATTCATTCAATTAATACAAAAATCAATAGAAACACTGAATCCTAAAGATAGACTTAGGTACATATTTATGTTAGTGCGCGTTGTCAAATATCTTCATGTCGACAAGAAGGAAGTGTTCATGAGGATGAGGAATGAAAACATTTATGAATTCGGAGTTGTAAAATATGTTTAATTTCCGCATCACATCGCCCATTCAACGTTCTGATAAACGATATAAGATCAAAGGGATTTCTTTCGCCAACTTTGATTAAATATTGGGTCAACAATATCTGCTTTCCCTTTTGCCCATTTGATCCAATCTTTTAATTCTAATTTCTCTTCTATTGCTGCTGTTTCCGAAGCAGACCTCTCTTCCACAGCTTTAATGTATCCACGGATAATGTTGCTCGTCTGGTATTTCTGGGCGTCTCGGAATAGCGCATGGACCCTTTCTTGTTCCTTTCTATTCTGCTCTTCTATTAGTCGCTTGCGATCACTTTCCTCTTCCTCTGCCTTGTGGATCTTCGCCCGTTCTTCATCGCTTTTCTTATCGAGTATTGATGCCACTACAATACCTGACACCACATCATTCACGATTTCTTCTAGTTTCGTCGTTGGTACGTCATTCCATATTTTTCTGGCACCACTCACATAAATATTTACAAATTCAAAATAGAGAATCCCCGTTGGATGAAATACAAATTTATTGTATGATTTAGAGTCAGGATTCTCCGACCGCTTCGTCCTCTCTTTTAGTGCAACCTGGACATCTATTCCATTGACCTTAACATACGTTTCTTCTTTATACCCTGGTTTTCGAATAATTGGAAGACCATTCGCTTCAATGATTTGAAATAGCATATTCATTAAGGATAGAGCTCTCTCAGTTGAAGATTTTGTCACCGACATATTGAGAAAATGGATCCACTCACCTTCTTCAAGTTTTCTGTATAATTTCAACCGTTCACGTAGTTCTTTTTGCGCATCTACGATAAGAGGATGGAAACCCTTTTTAAATTCATTTAGAGCGACAAAACTATGGCCAATTGCTTTGCCGATTTGATCCTCTTTAGTGCCTTCTAAGTTCAATTCATTAATTGGAGAAGGTTCTTTCATGATCATTTCTATTTGCTCCACTTCGCCCTTGTTCAGTTCGGGCAAAGAGGTCTTCTTTACATTGTAACCATGAGCCAGTTTTACCCAATAGCCTATTGGGGGTAAAGGTATATTGTGTCGTCTACAGATCTTAGCTAGACCAACATCCGATAGCTGATATTCTTTTGCGAGGTGGATGAGAGGTTTCGACCATACTTGGTCATAGAGCTCTTGGCGGCTGATTGTCATTGTTTTATTCATTGTGCTTCTTCCGGAGTGTTGTAAAAAGAGATGGCATACAAAACAAAATCGTAACAGCAATTCAAACATGCAACTCTCACGAGAGCAAGACTTTGTCGCCGTTACGATAGTTACTTAAAACTTGCAAGTTTAACAGTAATTCTTAAAGGCACAACGGGTAAATATTTATATACTATATGTAAGAAACCATTGCAGAAGAAGATCTTTCAATTGAGATAAGGTTCTAAAATCCTTCTTTGGAATATACTTCGGGCCCCCGCTACTCACACTAAAGAAGAATCCTCATCAACGAAAATTGGTGAGGATTTATTAGTTTATGGATAGAACTTTGATATGTTTTTTTATTGTCTTTTGATACACACGCTCATACAGTTAGCTTGGATTGATGGTTAGGCGGCAGCATGGAAAATTGTGTTTGTATATTTAGTTAGTTCGTCGTATTAGGCGACGTAATCGTACCACATCACTTAGATGACCATCCATTCTATACAATACTCTGTGACAATTTGGGCATACAGTGATCAAATCTTTGACACGAGTTTGTATTTCCTTTCGAAGACTGGACAAAGCAACTACGTGATGCGCTTCAGCATACCCTCTTCCTAATTCACCATATGTTTCTACAAAATTGAAGTCACAGATTCGACATGTGAATCCATCACGCACCTTTGCTATCAAGGCAAGTTTTAGCGAACGTTCACGCATAATGTGCTGGACCACCCTCTTTCTATTTTCATATGTGGCGAAGTCTTCATTCTTAATTAGCTTTGATTCTAATGCAGATGCCATTGATCGAATGAGTCTTTCTGCTAAACCAGTAATCTTTCTAACTAAATAGTGAGGAGGATTAACCTAGATATTTATTGTGTCAGGAAAGAAAACAGTTAAAAAAGAGAAATAGTCGGAACCATAAGATTCAATTATTGGTATACTAAAATATTTTTGGGGAAGTGGTTTAGCGAGAATATTACTATTTCTCCAAATTATGAGATCTATTTGTGACAGATCAGGTTTTTTATGAATATTATGAGCAAAGGCTTCGGCGACTTTCTTAACTCGTTCGAATTGCCCATTTCTTTAGCAAACACAGAGAATGGGTCTACCAACGTTCGTGAAATAGCAAAGCCAAAGTTGAAGACTTCCTGAAATGTGCGTTAGTTTTATTATGTCCGTCTCCCACCCAAACGTGTCAGTTCTATAGACAATAATTGGCGGTAGCTTTAGTCTTGGATCATGAATCCGTTTTGATAGGTTCTGCGCACCGCTTGAGCAATCTGGGCAAGAAGCGATTTGTAATTCCTGTTAAGTGGTTTCATTAGTATCATATTTTAATATAATACTATAAAACATGATCAAAAATCTGCAGCCTAACGACGGTACTTATATGATGCATAAAACAAAAACATATTCATGTTTTTAATCAAGTTATGCCTATAATCTGATGAATTTATGTAGCCCCTAACGCCGTGCAGCATCTGCAAGCAATGTATGCAAAAGGTAATTTATACTCAATGTAAATAAACAAAAATAACCCTGACGACTATTCTTCCGATAGATGCTTTACGACGCGATCACCAATAGCTCTGATTATCTCAATAGAATTCCTATTTGTCTTGGGTAGACATTGGAAAACCCTTTCAAAATATGTGGAAAAAAGGGCTTGCATCTGACCGATAGGACTATTAATATACTAGCCCCACGAGAAGGGTCTATAACTCTGCTGCAAGCTTTGAATTGTTTCGCATGCGAGGAAGGGAATGAGTCCCAGAGTAACATGAACTGCTCTGGGATTTTTTATTTTTAACTCGTACTAAATATATCCGCTTACAAGGCACTTGTCAAGTTAAGAATTAATGTGTAAAAATTTCTCCTCTTAAGAGTAAAAAAACCTTAACAAGATAAGTATTATTAATATATCAGCCGGTTCTTATTTTCATTGTGTGACGTGAGGCTAACAAGCCATTGGGGAAACGGTATTAACAACATATAAAACGTATAGGAATTTTTAACTTCTATACGGATAACGTGTTCGAAATAGTGGAACGGCAGATACGGTTCACCGCCGCTCATAAAAGTAGTCCACTATCTCCACAGGTTTACAGTGTCGATAATAATTTTTCTGCCTTCATTCGAATAAAGGCATAATTTAGCGCAGGTAGGCTATTGAACTTTGCTGCTTTTTTTACAGAATTCTTTAGCCTGCACTTTATCTCCCATCGCTTGATAGGCAAGTGCATTCCGATACAAGTTAGAAGGATTCTGTTGGTTCGACTGTAAAAGTTCGGCAACAGCCGTGTCGTTCTTCTTCTCAGCGAACGTAATCCTCCCGGCAACTTGATGTCCCATCTGCATTTGATTTAAATTCTTATTCGATTCCGCAGTTTTACGAAATTCTTCTGTCTCTACTTTTGCTTTCTTCAAGTCCGTTCTTTTCAGCGCTACTGCTGCACGTTGAATATGAAGTGTGAGTTGGGCTTTTTCTTTGAGGTTCTGTGAGAGGTCTGACGATATAACCACCTGTTCCGATTTTTCATATGCAGTAAGTGCATCGCCATACTTACCCATTTCCAGAAGAATGGCACTTTGAAGGCCGCAATCAGCAGCTATTGAGGCAACATCGTAAAAGTGTCTAATTATAAAGAGACGTACTTAACGTGTACATAAAGAAGCAGTCTCGATTTTCGTCGGGACTGCCCTTTTAAAATTACTTCTAAGTCTGAAGATATTACTTCAACATCATCATCTTCTTTGTAACCTGGAAAGTACCAGCATCAATGCGATAGAGATATACACCGCTCGTAACAGAGACTCCTGCATCGTCTTTGCCATTCCATTCCATCTGGTGGGTTCCTGCGCTAATTACTTCACCACGAAGGAGTGTGCGCACTTTCACACCGAGGATATTATAAATTTCCATCGTAACAGGTGCCTGTACCGGCAATCCGAATTTAATTGATGTCGTCGGATTAAATGGATTCGGATAATTCTGTGATAACGAAAATTCTTTTGGTAATTCTCCAAGAGTTTCAACATCAGTAGTACTTACCTTGAAATTAAATACTGTTGAGTAACTACTCGTTCCACCAGCATTCTTTGCGTTTACTCTCCAGTAGTATGTTGTACCGTTCAACAACGGACCTACTACCCTGCTGTTAGTTGTTAATGTCGAATCATCAACTACCAAGGCAGCAAAAAGATTATCTGTTGCTACTTGTACCCTGTACGTTGCGGCTCCAGTTACACTTCCCCAGGTCAGAGTTAATGATACTGCCTGATTTGTTGCTCCAGTTGCAGGTGTTTGTAATACAGGAGTAACTGGGATTGCAGGAACAGTTGTAAAATTAAATACTGCTGAGTAACTACTCGTTCCACCAGCATTCTTTGCGTTTACTCTCCAGTAGTATGTTGTACCGTTCAACAACGGACCTACTACCCTGCTGTTAGTTGTTAATGTTGAATCATCAACTACCAAGGCAGCAAAAAGATTGTCTGTTGCTACTTGTACCCTGTACGTTGCGGCTCCAGTTACACTTCCCCAGGTCAGAGTTAATGATACTGCCTGATTTGTTGCTCCAGTTGCAGGTGT
>JBEKLV010000053.1:0-14069 GCA_050008835.1 Bacteroidota bacterium
GTTTTCCTGAATAACATCTGAAGAAACTTTTAAATCATTGTATTCAAAGTTCGTGTAGGAAAGTCCATAACCAAAAGGATAAAGCGGTGCAATGCCATTTTTTTCATACCAGCGATATCCTGAAAATATTCCTTCATTGTAATGGATGTCATACACAGGGCGTATTTTTTCTTCTTTTTCATTCCATGTTTTATATAATGATTCACCTTCGGGAATGTAGCCGTACCCCGGTGAGTCTTTAAAATCTTTTTCAATGGTGATGGGAAGTTTTCCAGATGGATTTGTTTTTCCTGAGATGATTTCTGCTAAAGCTGTATTCCCATTTTGGCCAACATACCATGCATAAATAATCCCTTTTGCGTTGTCATTCCAATTGGTCATTTTAATTCCACTGCCGGATGTAACGATGACAATGGTATTGGAATTATTCTTCACACACTGCTGCACTCTATTTTCTTGATCTTCCGGAAGTTCAAACAAACGATCCCATCCTTCGCTATCGAGCGTGCCAACGTTACACAACACTACATCTGCAGAATGAATTTGCTCAAGACTCGGACTCTTCATAAAAACAATTTTATTGCCAAATTCTTTTTTCAGCTCATCAACCATCAATCGTTGATTATATCCTATCACTTCTGCAGACCCGCCGCCTCCTGCGATTTTCTCGACAAAGTCACCTGTCAACAATATTTTTTGAGAATGGTCTTTCAAAGGGAGAATATTGTTTTCATTTTTCAGAAGAACTATACCTTCCCGGGCTGTCTGGAGAGCAATCTGTTCATGGCGGTCATACATAACGTCATTTGACGGAAGTTTCTTCTGTTCATGAAGTTTCATGGAATAATACGTTCGCAAGATGCTTTTTACCATTCGATTGATATCTTCAATTTTTACTTTGCTTTCTTGAAGAAGCTTCTGGGCATTCGCAAGGGCAACGGTGTACGGCATCTCCAAATCCTGACCGGATTTTACCAACTTTTCACCGTCATACACAGACCACCAGTCTGTCATAACAAGCCACTTGAAACCCAATTGTTTTCGCAAAACCGTATCGATGGCATAGTTGCTCTGCCCACACCATTCCCCGTTAAGTAAATTATACGAGGTCATCACTGCTCTGGCTCCGGCATCGATTCCTGCTTTAAACGGAGGCAAATAGATTTCATATAATGTTCGTTCGTCAATAATTGAATTACTTTTCCTTCTGAAATATTCTGTATTGTTCGCAAGAAAATGTTTTAATGTTGCCACAGTTCCAGTACTCTGCACACCTTGTACATATTTTTCAATCAACCGCGAACGAAGAAATGGATCCTCGCCGAAGTATTCAAAGTTGCGCCCGCATTGTGCATGCCGATAACTATTTAAACCTGGGCCAAGTAAAATACCTATTCCACCCTCGTGACATTCCTCGCCAATAGCTTCAGCATAACGATAGGCCAGTTCTGGATTCCATGTCGCTGCCAGTAGCAACGGACAAGGAAATGCTGTGGATTTCTCTAGCTGATATTTTGACAGATTATTGTCTCTAAAATTTTCTCTGATATGCACACCCTGTGTCGCATCCGTCATATAAACTTCAGAGATATTTAATCTTGGGATGGGCCTTAGAAAAAACGATCTATCACCGCCGATGTAAGAGAGTTTTTCATCCAACGTCATCAACGTTAGAACCGAGTCAGCCATTGCATCCGCTTGCTCGTACGAAAGCGGTTGGAATTGTTCCTTTTCCTTCATCATAGATTGTGCTTTCGCATCATTATAAAAAAGAACTGCCGTCATCTCCAGAATTAACCCAAAAACAAACCCTCTACGTCTCTTGGCGTTTGGTATTATGTTATCCTGATTATTATTCATTCAAAATCCCGTCGATTGATTTTAATTCTTCAGATGAAAAGCTCAAATTCTTCAACGTCTTCATTGCATCATCAATTTGAGCAATACGGCTTGCACCAATTAGAACCGAGGCCATTTCAGGATGGCGCAGCACCCATGCAAGAGCCATTTGCGCCATTGTTTGTTTACGCTGTTGAGCAATTTCATTCAACCGGCGCACTTTCGAGATTTTTTCTTCACTGACCTCTTCTACCTTTAGAAAACCAGTTGGCTTAGCTGCGCGCGAATCCGATGGAATACCATGAAGGTATCTATCGGTTAGCAATCCTTGCGCTAAAGGCGAAAATGCAATACATCCGATTCCTTCATTATTTACAACCTTCAGCAAAGCTTCTTCAATCCATCGATTGAACATGCTGTATTTTGCTTGGTGGATAAGACAGGGAGTTCCAAGCGAACGGAGAATTTTTGATGCCTTTATCGTCAACTCTGGAGGATAATTTGAGATTCCGACATAGAGTGCTTTGCCGCTGCGGACAATCTGATTAAGAGCGGACATTGTTTCTTCCAATGGCGTTTCAAGATCCGGGCGGTGATGATAAAAAATATCGACATATTCCAATCCCATGCGACACAAGCTTTGATCTAAGCTCGCAATCAAATATTTTCTCGATCCCCAATCGCCGTACGGACCCGGCCACATCAAATATCCGGCTTTTGTTGAAACGACCAATTCATCACGATACGATGAAAAATCTCGTTTCAATATCTTACCAAAATTCTCTTCTGCAGATCCAGGATTAGGACCATAATTATTTGCCAAATCAAAATGCGTTATTCCCAGATCGAAGGCATGCCGAATCATTGCCCGTGCATTATCGAAATCATCAACACTACCAAAGTTATGCCATAACCCCAGCGATATGGTTGACAATTTCAGTCCGCTTTGACCGCAATGGTTATATTTCATTTCATCGTATCTATTTATCGATGGAGAATAAGAACCCATATTTTACCTCATGTATAAATAAAGAATTCATACCGGAACTATAACGCATGCACTTAACCGTTATTCAGGATCGGAAGGCCGCACGACGGATTTCTGAGACTGAATCTGTACGCTGTCAGCGGTTACACAATTTGAAGCAGCCTTCAGTGTATTAATGCCTGGTTCTTTTGAAGATTGTATGATGACTTGCGTTAATCCATTGAACGCCTTTCTTTTCCAAGTGTCCGCAGGTAGTGCAACTTGCAAAATACCGGGATCGGTGTTCAAGTCATCCCATTGGAATTTTTCCACTAACGGAGTTCCGACAACAGCATAGATATTTTTTCCTTTGTGAACGATAGTAGTACGAGCTGTAACACCAGCAGCATTCTCATTGACGTCGGATGAAACAAAAATTCCATTGGGCGCAATATGTAGCGGCGTTGTTTTGTTCAACCAGACATGACGATAGATTCCCGCACCCTTGTAAAACCAACCTCCTTCCATGGTAGCATCGACACGAACTGCGACAACATTTTCACCGCCGTAATTGATATAATCGGTAATGTCATATTGAAATCCGGCATATCCGCTATGTTCTTCGCCAAGATAGAAACCATTGAGCCATGCAATGGAATTACGGAAGACGCCATCAAATTCAATAGTAATATGTTTCCCTAAATCGGTTGCCGGAATAACAAATGTTTTACGGTACCAGCCGATACTGGTTTCAGGATAATTTCTCCCAACAGTTTTATATCCATGGCTGTAGCTTGCATTAGAATCAAATGGAAGCTCGACCGCCCAATCATGAGGCAGGTTCAAAACTCGCCAGCTTCGATCATCAAACTTCGAGCTGGCCGCACCATCGCCATATCCAGCTTTGACAAAATAGGAAAAGAAACCAGTGCCATTGCAAAAATCTCTTTGAGCATCGACAGCGTGGCCGTATGCAAAACGCCACCCAAAATCCATTAATAACCGCTCACGTGCACCGACAAAACTTGCAATCTGAGCTTGTTGTTGTCCTATCAGAGATGAACTTGATATGAAGGAAAATATAATACTGAATAGAAGGCAATTATGAAACAAACTATATTTCGTTATCATTTTTCGCGGTTGTTTTTGAATTTCTTTAATCGCAGCATTAAAACATCGTGCGATAAAATTTCTGCACGAAGATTTTTCTTGGTACTTCCAATATTTTTCTCCGCCCATACGTCGAGAACCGCATAATTTATCTCGTTCGTATTCAATGTTCGTTTTGTGAAATCATCAATAACAACATTCTTCGACCAATCAAAATCTACCTTCTGTCCTTTTGCGCAACGATTGAGAAAGCACACCGCCCAATCACCATACATAAGAGGTTTAACCCATACTTCAACACTGTCCGTTACAGCATATCTATATCCCTGAATGCCAAGGGAATCCTGATCAATTGCAATCGCTTCTTTCTTGGTAAGGATTTCCACCGTTTCTTTTTTCATAATCCGAAGATCGTTTCCTGCAATAAGAGGAGCTGCCATCATACACCACAACGAAAAGTGCGCACGATCTTCATCCAGCGACATGCCTCTTCCAACTTCCAACATATCAGGATCATTCCAATGGCCGGGACCGGCAAATTCTCGAATCCCTTTTCTCATCTCGGCAATCTTCATAATTCCCCACAATGACCATGAACCATGGTTTACTTCACAATCAAAACAATCTGTAATATCGCCCGTCGTGCGCCAGAGATGACCGACATTTTTTCCCCATTTCCATGGTTCATTATTTCCCCACTCACAGATGCTAAATATGATCGGCCTACCTGCCGCATATAACGCGTCACGCATAGTTGTGTACGCGCCAATCGCGTTTAAACCATCAGTATTACACCAGTCGTATTTTACATAATCAACGCCCCACGCTGCGTACATAAACGCATCTTGATATTCATGTCCCCGGCTTGCCGCATATCCACCGCAAGTTTTTTCTCCTGCGCAAGAATAGATGCCAAATTTCAATCCATGAGCATGAACATAGTCTGCAAGCGCTTTTATACCGGCTGGAAATCGATGAGCATCGGGACGGATGAATCCCAAACTATCGCGTTGACCTTGCCAGCAGTCATCAATTACGATATAAGTATATCCCGCATCTTTTAATCCGCTGGAGACAATAGCATCTGCCATTCCGCGTATAAGGGACTCATCGACATTGCATGCGAATGTGTTCCAACTGTTCCAGCCCATCGGCGGGGTAAGGGCCAATCCATCAAATTTTTGAGCCGTTCCGACACTATGAACAAGAAGCAGTATAGCCGTGATAGATAGAATCCTTTTCATTGCACCTCCGTCATATTGCATTTTTTTTGTCTCAAATAAGAACAAAGCATTTTTCATTTATTCCTTCCAATCATCTGTTCTGAACGATGGTGCCGGAAGTCCTTCTCGATTAAAGAGCGTGCCTTCTTCTATATTACCCCATGCATAACGCACAGCAACAGGTTTTTGCACAGCGGAACTTGAAATGATCAGGCGGCTTCCATCAATTTTTACAGTTGCAGGCTGAAAGCGTTTATCTTCACCGGCAATGACAAAGTTATAGTTGCCGCTACGCGCTTTTAAAACCAATCCTTGCGCTGCATAATCAAAAGAGAGAATAATTTTTTCCTTTACTGTTTTCAAAGACTTATAAAGAGGGCCGGAGAAAGGCATTTTAATCCCGTATGTTTTTGCAAGCGCCCATAGTGCCAGGCGTTTGCCGACATTCTCTTTATCCGTTGGGTGAATATCGTTCGGATTCCCGATGTCCATCGTGACGGCCATTCCGGTATTTTTAACAGAAAGTGTTTGAAACTGAGCCTCTCGTAAAAGTTGAGATTGTGACTTGGGGCCATAATTATACGGAGCGAGCTGGACAAAATAAAAAGGAAAATCTCCTGATAAAAAGACCTTCCGCCAATCGGCAATCATAGCTGGAAAGAGTTTATAATAGATAGAGGGATTGGGAACATTATTTTCTCCTTGATACCATATCGCACCCTTTATCGCAAACGGTACAAGCGGATTGATCATAGCATTAAAAAGTGACGTAGGAGTATTAGGAGAAAAGTCGATTGGATATTTCGGCCGCCTTACAAACTCATTCTCTTCCGCACCATACACATAAAAGGTATTTGTTCGATATTCCGCTACAGGAAGGTATTTCCAATCACCCTCAATTGACACTCCATCACTGCTTGTATCTTTACAGACGAGCATCTTGGTTCCATTACCCCAAATGCCGCCGCCACCACCGTAATCGATTACACGGACTGCTATATGGAGAACAGAATCTTGAACAAGCGTTTTATCAATCTTGTATACACGGTTCGTACTCCAGAAACCGGCACTTAGATGTTTGCCGACTTCATGACCATTAACGTAGGTTTCATCCATATCATCAACTGGACCTAAGTTCAGAATCAAATCTTTCCCAACCCATGCAAAAGGAATGGCAACTTGTTTCCGGAACCACACAGCACCATCAAATTCACCGATACCAGCCTGTTCCCATAATGTCGGCAGTTTCATAGTCTGCCATGCGCTATCGTTATAGTCGCGTGCCGAGCAATGTTCATCACCAAATACCAATCCCTCCCACTTCTGTAGCGGATCTTGATTGCGAAGGATGATGCTTGGGTGTTGGGAAATCCATTGGGTCAGAGATCGAAAATTGTTTTTATTTTGATCAAGCTTTTTTAATGATTCTGCAAACTCTTGAAAAGGTTTTAATCCTTCGTTACTCATCCAAGCTTCGATAGACGTACCTCCATAACTTGCATTGATAAGACCGATAGGTACCTTAAGCTTATTGTAAAGCATTTTGCCAAAATAGAAAGCTGTGGCACTGAAACTTGGTACATCGGATGGCGAACATTCCATCCACGCACCCACGCACTTATCGTTGGGCAACGCTTCATAGGCTTGCATGACAGAAAACAATCGGATGGAAGGATACAACGCTCCTTCGATTTCATTCGAACTATTTTTAATAGTATCAGAAGGCGGCCAGCCTTCCAATGGCATCTGCATATTGGATTGGCCTGAACAAAGCCATACTTCGCCTGCTAAAACATTTCTCAAAACTAAAAGAGATTTTTCATGCTTGATGGAAATTTGAAATGGCCCGCCGGCTCTGGGTGTTGGCACTTTGAGCATCCAAGTGCTGTCCGAAAGAACCTCCGAAGAACGTTTCTCCCCCCACGATGTTTGAATAATCACGGCTGTTCCCGGTGTTCCTCTTCCCCAAACCGGAACATCACGTTGTTGCTGCAGAACCATATTATCCTGAAACAACGGCGCAACTAAAAATTGTGATGTTTGAGAAAAAAGGGTTATCACAAAAATGATATTCAACCCGACAGCACATAGACATCGAGTAATTGTCTGAAAGGATTTTAAATCTTTTTTCATAATTCTCTGGCTTTATATTAAGTAAATTAAATATTCAAATTTTGATCGTTATAATCGTTTGACTTTTTGAATCTCTATATTGATATTATTCTTTTGTAATCGTTTGTATTTAAAGAAATAAAGGACATTAATCAAGAAATTTTTATAGGTTCTTAATAATAGGAAAACGGGAGTTCCATAAATTTTTCCTCCCCCTTTATCGAAAAGGAAGATTGCACTCATAATGATCAACACCATCGACCTCGCTATCATCCTCGGTTACTTCGTCGTAGCAATTACTCTGGGGATTCTTGTTTCCAAACGGTCAATCAAGAATATGAATTCATATTTTCTAGGGAGTAATAAACTTCCGTGGTGGATGTTGGGTATATCTGATGCCTCCGGCATGTATGATATTACCGGTACTATGTGGCTTGTCTATGCTCTGTTTGTGTACGGATTTAAAAGCATATTCTTGCCATGGATTTGGCCAACATTCAATCAAATTTTCTTGATGGTTTATCTTTCCATCTGGCTCCGCAAATCAAAAGTGATGACAGGCGCTCAATGGATCGAGACACGATTTGGTACAAGCACTGGCGCCACACTTTCGCATATAAGCGTTGTAATATTTGCATTGGTGAGTGTCATCGGTTTCATAGCTTACGCCTTTAAAGGCATTGGAAAGTTTGCAGCAATTTTTTTCCCATGGCACTTATCCCCTGATACGTACGCCATTATTCTTATGTCGCTTACAGCAATTTACGCGGTGAAAGGCGGCATGTTCAGCGTCGTCATTACCGAAGTTCTCCAATTTCTCGTTCTCACTATTGCTTCTCTTTCAATCGGATTTTTAGCAGTCTACACAATATCACCAGAGCAAATACAGCAAGTGATCCCGCATGGCTGGGCAACTCCGCTGTTTGGCTGGACGCTCAATTTGGATTGGACGGGGATTATTGATTCAGTAAATACTAAGATCGTTCAGGATGGGTATGGACTTTTCGGGCTTTTCTTCATCATGGTTGTATTTCAGGGAATTCTAAAAAGTGCAGCTGGTCCTGCACCCAATTATGATATGCAACGCGTCCTTGCCACACGCTCTCCTAAGGAAGCTGCAAAAATGAATTGGTTCGTCAATGTCGTCCTGATCTTCCCACGCTATATGCTGATTTCAGGAATTACAGTGTTGGCATTAGTCCATTTCTCCCCGCAATTGAAAGCTATGGGACCCAATTCGGATTTTGAAATGATACTCCCTTATATAATTAAGAACACCCTGCCTGTCGGATTGGTAGGTCTACTTCTTGCCGGATTATTTGCCGCATTCATGTCGAACTATGCTGCAACTATCAATGCTGCACCGGCGTACGTGGTAAACGATATTTACAAACGATTCATCAACTGGCATGCTGAGGATAAAGTGTACGTTCGGCTCAGTATCCTTACTACCATCGCATTCGTCATTGTCGGATTCGGATTTGGTTTTCTTGTGAACTCTATTAATGATATCACACTTTGGATCGTTAGTGCCTTATGGGGCGGATATACCGCATCAAACGTTTTGAAATGGTACTGGTGGAGATTGAATGGACATGGATATTTCTGGGGGATGATGACGGGAATCGCAGCATCACTTATTCTTCCGAGAGCTTTCCCATCAATACCAGCATTGATGGCATTCCCACCCATCTTGGTAGTTTCCTTAATCGGTTGCATCATCGGAAGTTTGACAACAAAACCAGAGCCCGATGCAGTGTTAATGCGGTTCTATATGCAAGTACATCCTTGGGGATTCTGGAAACCAATCCTGAAAAAAGTCACGGCATACTATCCTGATTTCCAACCGAACAGGAATTTTACACACGACATTTTCAATGTTGTCGTCGGCGTGCTCTGGCAAACTTCACTCGTTACTCTTCCTATTGCGTTAGTATCACAGCAGCATCTGGTTTTTACTATTGCCTTGAGTATTATGTTAATAATGTCAGTCGTTTTAAAGTTCACATGGTGGAATAAATTGGATAGAGCAAGTGAAGATACTCTGCCGGCGGATTTTGATCAACGAATCAAAACATCTCCTATCAATAAATAAGAATAGTACTGGAAAGAACTTTAGAATATAGAGAAGATTTTTCATACGCACAAAAACACCTTCATAAGCGAATGGTAATCAATTGAAATTTAACCATTATTATTTCCGGATATTTTTATTGAGCTTTATATTCTCTTTTATCATTTCCTGCCAAGCCCAGTCTCAGCATGGCATAGTGCAAGATAATCCTATACTGGCACCTGATGACACAGTTTTACCCATCATTGATGGAATTGGAAATGATTCTTGCTGGCAGAATTTACCATGGCAAAGTATCGCCCAAGTTTGGATCCCTTATGGTACAAAACTCGATTCCAATGATTATTCCGGACGATATAAGGTGGTGTGGTCTTCGAAAACCAACCTTTTATATTTTCTAATAGAAGTAAAAGACAGTTTATTTGTAGACGGTTTTATTCCCGGCAAAACTGCAGATATCTACAACTATGATATAGTGGAAGTTTTTATTGATGAGAATAAATCGGGCGGCTTACATGTATTTGACGGCACAGGTAGTGTCGGACGCGAGTGGGGCACAAATGCACAGAACGCTTTTGCCTATCATATTTATGCCGATTTCCCCCAAAAAGGAGAAGTGACAACGAAATGTTATGTGTACGATTTAGCTAGAACAAGCTGGTCGGATGCAAAAAGCATGAACTACTCGTCTCACCTTCCATCTTTCGCATTGCGTAAAACTGGACATAAAGCTGTTTGGGAGTTTTCACTCATCGTGTACAACGACACATACAAAGACAGTATGTCCAACAAAGAAAATACCCGGCCGAAATTGCAAACAGGCAAAGTCATGGGTCTTTCTGTAGCATATTGCGATAATGACCATCCCGAAAAAAATCCGAAAGTTCGAGATTATATGTTTGGCTCAGTCTGGGAACCAAGTCCTGGAAATTTCCATTGGATGAATGCAGATTATTTTGGCACGGTTCAACTAGTTTCACATCTTCCATCCAAGACATCATTGGAGCAGCACAAGCAGTAGCAGCACAAGGACAATCGAATGATACGATTAGAAATATGATTGAAAGGATATTCCGTGATTCAAAAACAATGGTACGCAATCATTTCCTTCTTGTGCTTCGCCTCTGGCGTTTTGTATAGTCAGACCTTTAAAAAACAGCCCGACGGCATTGTCGTTGAACTCACCAAACAAAAAGAAACCGATCCTCAATGGATGAAAATTCAATTTTGCACAGAAGATATTGTGCACGTTCTGGCATCACCGACAAAGTCTTTTTCGAATCGGCCGAGTTTAATGGTTGATAAGGCAAATTGGAAGCCGGTTCCCTTTTCTATAAAAGAAAAAAGCGAGACAATTGATATCTCTACATCAAAAATCATTGTTACTGTTCTGTTAAAAACTGGAGCCGTGGCATTTCGTAATGCAAACGGCCAGACATTGCTACAAGAAAAATCCGGCGGCGGCAAAATCATCACTCCAACCACGGTTATGGGAGAACAAACGTTTCACGTTCAGCAGCTCTTCAATTCACAGGATGATGAAGCTTTTTACGGACTCGGCGGTCATCAGAATTCGATTATGAATTATAAAGGACACGATGTTGATCTCTGGCAGCATAATATGGTTGTATCGATCCCATTTCTTGTCTCCAGCAAGAACTATGGAATTCTCTGGGATAATACCTCTCATTCCAAATTCGGCGACATTCGGGAGTACCAATCGCTTTCAACACTCAAGCTGTTCAGTAAAGACAGTGTCGAAGGGACTCTCACTGCTGAATATTTTAAAGATGCAAAATTTAATTCTCTGTTCACTTTCCGCAACGAGTCCAGGATCGAGCATGAATTTATTGATGTCAATGATGCATTCCCGCCAGGATTTGAGAATAATGTCGCTGCCGTGCGCTGGAGTGGAGAAATCGAGAGCCAGGTGACAGGCGTGCACAAATTCAAATTATATTCTTCCGGCTATGTCAAGCTTTGGCTGGACGGGAAATTAGTGATCGATTCATGGCGTCAGAACTGGAATCCATGGAATAACTTTCCGCAACTCGAGATGCAAGCCGGCAAGAGATATCAGATGAAACTGGAATGGATCCATACCGGCGGATACATCGGATTAAAGTGTTTAACTCCTGAAAGCGAAGAAACAAAAAACAAGCTCTCGATGTACTCTGAGGTGGCAGATCAAATCGATTATTATTTCGTGCACGGCGATAATCTTGACCAGGTCATTAGCGGATACCGCACCATTACCGGCAAAGCACCTATGATGCCAAAATGGGCAATGGGATTCTGGCAATCCCGTGAACATTACAACTCACAGGATGATATACTTTCGACTGTTCAGGAATTCCGCAAGCGTCACATCCCGCTTGATAACATCGTGCAGGATTGGTTCTACTGGAAAGAAGATCAATGGGGCAGCCATGAATTCGATCCCGCCCGGTATCCTGACCCAAGAGCAATGATCCAGGAACTTCACCAAAATTTCCATACTCAACTTATGATTTCTGTGTGGCCAAAATTTTATGTCGGAATAAAAAATTATGATTTATTTAACGAGAAAGGATGGCTCTATAAACGCAATGTAGAAAAAGCTCAGAAAGATTGGGTCGGACCGGGATATGTTTCTACATTCTATGATTCATACAATGCGGATGCGCAAAAATTATTTTGGAAGTTGATGAATGAAAAACTTTTCAACCTCAGTATGGATGCATGGTGGCTAGATTGTTCAGAACCTGATATTTGCTCGGATCTTTCTCGTACCGAGACCATCCTTCGTCAGCATCCCACCGCGCTCGGTTCCGCTTATCGTTACCTTAATGCATATTCATTGATGAACGCAAAAGCGGTCTATGAAGGTCAGCGCTCCATCAACAATAATCAACGTGTCTATATTCTCACCCGCTCAGCCTTTGCCGGACAACAACGATACGCGGCAACAACCTGGAGCGGCGATATTGCATCGCGGTGGTATGATCTGAAAGCACAAATTTCATCTGGAGTAAATTTCTCGCTTACAGGCATTCCCTACTGGTCGATGGATATCGGCGGATTTGCTGTCGAATCACGGTACGAGCATCCTACCAAAGCTGATCTGGATGAATGGCGCGAGCTGAATACGCGGTGGTATCAATTTGGATCGTTCTGTCCGATCTTCCGTGTGCATGGTCAATTCCCACTGCGAGAAATTTATAATATGGCACCTGAAGATCATCCTGCGTATCAATCGATGCTGGCATACAATAAGCTGCGCTATCGATTGATGCCATACATCTATTCGCTTACCGGGATGGTCACACAACGAGATTACACCATCATGCGCGGTTTGGTAATGGATTTTGGGAGTGACAAGAATGTGTTGACGATCAATGATCAATTTATGTTTGGACCTGCTCTTTTAGTCAATCCTGTATCGGAATATAAATCGCGGTCACGCGCAGTGTATCTTCCATCCGGGAGTGATTGGTATGAATATAAAACGGGAAAATCACTCGCAGGCGGTCAAACAATTCAGGCAGATGCACCATATTCTGAAATTCCGCTCTATATTAAAGCGGGTTCCATCATTCCCTGCGGTCCGGAGATTCAATACACAACTGAAAAGCCGGCCGACCCGATCAGGGTGTTTGTTTATACCGGCAGCAATGGTTCGTTTACATTGTATGAAGACGAGAACACAAATTATAATTACGAAAAGGAGAAGTTTGCGTCAATTCCACTCACGTATAATGAGAATAGAAAAGAACTCGTCATAGGCAAACGTCAGGGCTCATTTACAGGCATGTTAAAGAACCGTTCGTTTGAGATTATTTTCATCAGCAAAGAAAAACAATCCGGTATGAATTTTGATTCGAACCCAGATGCAGTCGTTGTGTACGACGGCAGTCAAAAAACAATAAAGATGAAATAGCATATGTCAAAAAAATATACTCATTGCGTTATTCAGAAAAGGCAGTTGCTGATGATTTGGATTCTCGCCCTCTCATTTTCGTCGATATCAGTATTTTGCGAAGAACCTGGTCACTCATCAAAAACGCAACCCGGGAAGGTATCAACTCATGTCTTATGGTACCAACAATCCGCCGCAGACTGGAATGAAGCACTTCCTATCGGGAACGGACGATTAGGTGGAATGGTGTTTGGAAATACTTCAAAAGAGCGATTGCAATTAAATGAAGAATCTTTATGGGGCGGTTCAAGGGTATCTAATAATAATCCTGATGCGCTGAAACACCTCCCTGAAATCAGACAACTAATTTTAGACGATAGTATTCCTAAAGCGTTTGAACTTTCTGAAAAATACATTGCTGGAATACCGGGGAAGATCAGATCGTACCAGGTGCTAGCCGATCTCTATTTTAATTTCACCGACACACTTGGAACGATTAAAAATTATCGCAGGGAACTTAATCTCGAAACTGGTATTGCCAAGGTGAATTATATTCGCAATGGTAAACACATCGATTATGAAGTATTCTCATCATCCCCCGATAATGTCATGGTCATATATATGAAATCGGACAAGCCGGGTGGTTTGGACATGAGAATCAACATGCAGCGGCGGCAGGATGCTAACATCAAAGTAATCGAAAATCGGATCATCATGCGCGGACAGGTGATAGATTCCGATGATCCTGCTCTGGGTCCCGGTGGCGCAGATATGAAATTTTATGCTTGCCTGATGCCGATCAAATTTAACGGCAAGATTACGGAATCGGATAGCACTTTGAATCTT
>JBEKLV010000054.1:0-13920 GCA_050008835.1 Bacteroidota bacterium
TTTTTCAGTTTTCAATTTGCGATTTACTATTTATGGAATCAGTGCGACAGCAGAGCCGCCTTTTGCTATGACATCGACCAGATGATTAACTGATGATGTCATTACGTTCAGCATAAACGACGGATAAATTCCGAGCACAAGAACAATGATTGCCAGCGGTACGAGCATGGAAATTTCCCGTGCATCCACATCCGGCATCGCACTCCATTTTTCATTCGCCTTTCCTAGAAACACTCGTTGTAATGTCCACAGCATATACGCTGCAGTGAGAACAATCCCCAGCGTTGATGCCATCGTAACGATGCGTAGCTTATCTACTTGAAATGCACCAAGGAAAGAGAATGCTTCTGAGACAAATCCGCTCAAGCCGGGTAAACCAAGCGCCGCAAAAAACGCAATCGCCATAATGCCTGTGTACTTCGGCATTGTTAATGCCAAGCCGCCAAACGCATTGAGGTCGCGTGTGTGTGCACGGTCGTAAATCACGCCGACAATTAAAAAGAGCATTGCAGTGATGGTACCATGATTAAACATTTGAAATACTGCACCTATCATACCTTGCGTATTAAGCGCCGACATGCCAAGCAGAACAATTCCCATATGGCTTACACTGGAATACGCAATAAGTTTTTTAAAATCTGTCTGTGCCATCGCACATAATGCGCCATAGACAATGTTGATGAATGCTAGGATTGCTAGAGCGAATGCATACTTCTGCGCCAGTTCTGGAAATATCGGAAAACTAATTCGAATGAGTCCATATGCGCCCATCTTTAGAAGAACACCGGCAAGAATAACGCTGATTGCCGTTGGCGCTTCAACGTGTGCATCCGGCAACCACGTGTGAAATGGGAAGATTGGAACTTTGATTGCAAAACCTATAAAGAGCGCTAAATAAGCAAGTGTGCGCATTTTTGTTCCGAAACCGGCAAGCAGTGAGTTCGGCTCAAAGTTTGCGGGATTCATCATTGCCAGTAAATTGAATGTGTGCAGCTTCTCACCCGATACTGGATCAATGGCTGTTACACTGAAATAGAGTGCGATCATCGCCAGCAGCATCAGCACACTGCCCACAAGTGTATAAAGAAAGAACTTGATAGCGGCGTATTCGCGCCGTGGTCCGCCCCAAACACCAATGAGGAAGTACATCGGAAGCAGCATTAATTCCCAGAACACATAGAAGAGGAAAAAATCAAGCGCAACAAACACGCCCATCATTCCTGTATCGAGAAGCAGCAACATCACAATATATCCTTTGAGCGCTTTGTCAATCTTCCACGATGCGATAACCGCAATGAAACTGATAAGCGCTGTAAGAATTACCATCGGCACACTTATACCATCGACGCCAAGAAAGTATTCGATCAGCACATGCCCGAACCACGATACACTTTTAATATCAATCCATTTTGCTTTCTCGACAAATTGCATCCCCTCTTGCGAGTTGATGCCGCCAAGATTGTAATTGAAGTTTGCATAGATCATCATGGCAAGCACGACTTGCAAGAAAGTTATGCCGACTGCAGTCCACTTCATTGCACTGCGTGCTTCCTTGGGAATCAGCAGGACAATAATCATGCCGATGACAGGCAGGAATATAATCCAACTGAGCCATCCGATACCAAATAATTGAAATGCCATTAGTTTCAACTCCTTAAAAAAACTTTTTCATACTCGTGTCATCTGAACCATAAGAAAAACACCATCACACAAAATAGCGCAAAGGCAAGATATGTTTGCACTTTTCCTGTTTGAAGTTTGCGTGCCAGCAAACCAAGAAAACCTGCAAGATAGGCAAAGAGATTTACTAAGCCATCAATGATCGTATTATCAAAACCGCCGACACCGATATAGAATAAGAAAAATGAAAGCGCCGCAACACCTAAACCAAGCAAGCCGCATTCGATCATTGCAACAACGCTTCCACTCCCAGCCAATAAATCAACAGTTACTTCCCATCCGACGAAGAACGACAATAAAGCGAAAACAATAAGATAAAAAATGGAACCGGTTATTCCTTCTTCCCAGGTATGCTTGACGCCGTGCGTAATTCCAACCGTCCACTTGGCAACGCCATTCACAATGCCATCTATAATGACATTGTCAAACCATCGATATGCCGCCGCGAGAGTGTCGGTTCCATTCACAAATGTTGCCTGATATAACTCATCAAAATACCATTTGTTGAGGAAGAACTTATAGAGATATTTTATCCCAGGCGCAGATGCAACTGCATCGGCATTTATTTTTTTCCAATAATATGTTGTGAAAGCAATGAGAATTCCAATGCCTGCTACACTAAGCGAAAGAAGCATTGCAAGACCATGCGAATGATGGAGCGCTTCAGTGAATATCTCTGTGTTTGCCGCCGCTACCACAGATGGAATCACTGATTCAGGACGAGTTACTGCTTGATAAAACCATCCAGACGATGCGCCAAATGGATTAAAACTATAGAATGCAAAAAACGATAGCACGGCAAATGCGACAAGCGGAACGGTCATCACCCAAGGTGATTCATGAATAGCGTCGAGGCGGTTATGATCTTTGTGCTCTCCAAGGAACGTTAGAATGACAAGACGAAACATATAGAACGCCGTCAGTCCGGCGACAAAAAAACCGATAACCGGAATAATCCAATGCCAGCCACCATGAAGATTTCCGAACGCTAATGTACCCGCAAGAATTTCATCTTTACTTAAAAATCCAGATGTGAATGGTACGCCGCATATCGCCAGTGTGTACATCACGAACGTCCAGAACGTAATAGGCATTTTCGTACGAAGCCCGCCCATATTGCGAATATCTTGCGCATCGGTGCTGTGATCGTTTGCGTGGTGTAGAGCATTGTGCATCGCATAAATGACGGAACCGGAACCGAGAAAAAGTCCGGCTTTAAACATCGCATGCGTAGTAAGATGGAAAAACCCGGCTGTGTACGCACCAACACCGAGTCCCATTATCATATAGCCGAGTTGACTAATTGTAGAATATGCCAGTACTTTCTTAATATCGTTCTGCGCGATCGCAATTGTCGCAGAAATGAAAGCTGTAATCGCGCCGATGTAAGCAATCACCATCAATACATCAGCCGTCATCATAACAAATGTGCGCGTCACTAAATATACACCTGCCGCGACCATTGTTGCAGCGTGAATCAGTGCGCTGACGGGTGTTGGGCCTTCCATCGCATCCGGCAACCAGACATGCAGCGGAAATTGTGCCGACTTGCCGACCGCGCCACAGAATATAAGCAGACCAGCAGCAGTCAACCAGGCTTCGCTTCCATATGGGATATGCCCTGCCTTCATCGCTTCAAATATTGCATCAAAAGTAAAAGTGTGAAATGTGTTGAACAGAATCAAAATGCCGATGAACATTCCGACATCGCCGATGCGAGTAACGATGAACGCTTTCTTCGCTGCATCGGAAGCTGACTTCTTTTCAAACCAGTGACCGATTAGTAGATACGAGCTCAGACCCACCAATTCCCACGACACATACATCAGTAATAAATTATTCGTGAGAACAATGCCGAACATTGAAAAAGAAAATAGGCCAAGGTATGCGAAATAACGGCCATAACGGACGTCATCTTTCATATAACCGATAGAAAATAAATGCACAAGCGAACTGACGATACAGACTACGACGAGCATAATCGCAGCAACGTTATCGATCATGAAACCAAGATCGATTTGCATCGCGCCAATACGCGGTACGTTTCCAAAATTCACCCATGTAAACGTTGCCTGCAGGGTTTGGTCATGATAATAATTGAGCTTTGTAAAAAGAATCGTCAACGAAAGTGCAAGTGCGGCAAAGAGAATTGATGTGCCAAACCAATCACCGGAACGCGGTAAACGTTTGTAGAAAAAGATCAGCACAGCAAAGTCCACTAACGGAACCAGCCAGACGATCAATGCGAGAGTAAGTAAAGTTTCTTGAGACATATCTTGATTTTCGATTTACGATTGCCGATTGTCGGTCAGTACTACTAATCTTTCAATTGATTGATTTCGTCTACGTTAACAGTGTTGAAGTTTTGATATATGTTCAAAATAATCGCCAGCGCAATCGCTGCTTCTGCCGCTGCAAGAATAATTACAAAAATCGCCACAACATGCCCATCAAGTGATGTGCTAACGTAACGCGAGAATGCGACGAAATTTATATTGGCGGCATTTAGTACAAGTTCGACACCCATTAAAACCATAATGGCATTACGCCGAGTTAAAATTGCAAATATGCCAAACGAGAATAACAGTCCACTGAGGACGAGAAAATGCATCAATCCTGGATGCTGTAAAAAATTTATTAAATCTTGCATATTTACTTACACCTTCTTCTCTCTTCGCGCAATCATTGCCGCGCCGATCAGTGCAACGAGTAATATCATAGATGCAATTTCAAACGGTAACAAGTATTTTGTCAAGAGCAGTTCACCGATTTTCAGAGCGGTCGTTTCTACTATTGGCAACTGCGAATTCGCTTTCCAGTCTGTTATCCAAAAGACCCAAACCAATCCTGCACCAATACAAGCAGCAATGAGTATTGCCGGCAATGTTTGAATCACGCCCGTTTTTGCATCTACATTAATTTGATGACTCGTCAGCATTACGCCAAACAAAATCAGTACCATAATTCCGCCGACATATATAAGCAACTGCGTGACAGCGATAAAGTCAGCAAGAAGAAAAATATAAATTCCTGCTACACCAAAGAATGCAAACAACAGCGCAAATGCTGCACGCACAATGTTTCTAGAAAATACAACAATGCACGCCGATCCCAGCGTAATCACTGCGAAGAAATAAAATATTATTGTGTAGAGATCCATAAAAATAAAGTTCAAAGTAAAAAGTTAAAAATGAAAAAACATTTCTATCATTTCAAATCAAAATAGTATTTAACCTTTATTCGGCTCCACTGCCGGAGGTTCTGGTTTTATTGGTGGAGGCATCACCGGTGCCGTTGAAGATGCAGGTGATTCTTTTGCAGCCGCGGCGGCAGATGCTTTCTTCGCCGCCTGTTCTTCATTATACTTTTCTAATCTATATTGTGCTGCTGTGATTTCTTCCGCTGTCATATTGCTGAAACTGTATATCAAATTTTTCCTGTCATATTCCGAAAATTCATACACATCTGTCATAACGATACACTCCGTTGGGCATGGCCACACACAAAGTCCGCAGTAGCAGCATTTCGCAATGTCGATATCGAAGCGAGGAATGTAGAGCCGCTTCTTCGTATTTTTTGATGTCATTCCCAAATCCATGTCCGGAGTCGATTTGATCGTTTCAATCGTGATACAATCCACCGGGCATGCAATTGCACATTGATCACAGCCGATGCAATCGTCGATATTGACAAATAGACGGTTACGTCCCCGTTCGGGGATTTTCATTTTGACGTTCGGATACTGAACAGTCGCCGAGCGAGTGAAGATATGCTTGATTGTAATCTTCATTCCCACTACAACCGTATAAAGAGAATGAAAAATACTATAAAAATATGTTCCTATTGCCGACATTAAGAATTTATGATTTCCGATTTCTAATTTTCAATTGCTAAAATTTTCTTTTCATATTACTAAAATCAAACCTACGGCAAGAAGGCAGACAAAGAGCCATGGTGTTAAGACTTTCCATGAAACAAACATCAGTTGATCGACCCGTAAACGCGGAAGCGTCCACCGAAGCCAAATTTGCATCAGCATAAACATATACGCTTTTATTACAAACCAGAAGATGCCCCATACAGGTCCTGACATAAACCCACCAAATGGACTAGACCATCCGCCAAGAAAGAGCGATACGACGACTGCCGACACGGTGAATAAATTTGCATACTCTGAAAGATAAAACATAGCGAACCGCATACCGCTGTATTCTGTATTAAATCCCTGCACCAACTCCGATTCGGCTTCAGGCAAATCAAACGGCGTGCGGTTGACTTCGGCAATGGAAGCAACGAACATAATAAGAAACGTAAGAAGTGTGAACGGCATCAGTATCAATTTCTGCGTCCAAGGCAACGGGCCGCCAAACACAATCCAATTTCCAATACCACCATCTTGAAACTTTGTAACATCCTGCAGATTCAGCGATCCAGTAATCACTACAACAATAATGATAGCGAGCGCTGTCGGAATTTCGTAGCTGATCATTTGTGATGCCGAGCGGATTCCGCCGATAAGCGACCATTTATTGTTGGACGCCCAGCCAGCCATGAGAATTCCGATAACGACGAAAGAGCCAGCCGCTACTAAAAAGAATGCACCAAGATTGATATTGGAACCAATATATATGCTGCTGAACGGAAGCACAGCGTATGCGACATACGTTCCAGTAAATGCGATAAACGGCGCGACACGAAATAACAGCTTATCTGCTGTCGTTGGAATAATATCTTCCTTTTGCAGAAGCTTAAGCATATCAGCGATGGGCTGAAGTACACCATGCCAGCCAGTGCGCATATATGCAACACGATCCTGAATGTGCGCTGCCACTTTCATTTCCGTATAGAGTACTACCAATACCATTAGAACGATGAAGACAAGCGGAAATGCGCTCAGAAGAATTGAGACGAGCAACTGATTTGCAAGTAATGATTGGATGAATTCCATAAACGATCAAACTTCTATTTCAAATCTATTTCCAAATGATAAGATGGTATTAATTTATTCTCAAAAAATCTCCTCCCCTTATGGGGGATGACTAAGGTTGGGTCATTTCTTTTATTTGACCTCACCCTAACCCTCTCCTAGTAGGAGAGGGAATTATTTCGCACTTTACAAAAAAATTTATCTGTCAACTTCACCAAGTACAATATCAATACTTCCTGCGGTAAGTACCAGGTCGGCGATTAAACCGCCGCGGGCAATTTCTGGAAGAACGCTCAGGTTCACAAATGCAGGTCCTCGCGCTTTTACACGGAACGGACTTGAAGTACCGTCGCTGATAATATAGTAACCTAATTCACCGCGCGATGCTTCTGTACGGACATAAATTTCCGCATTTTTTTCCGGACGAATGCGTTTTGGTATCGCCGCCTTTACATTCCCTGCTGGTAATTCATCAAGCGCCTGATCTATGATATGAAGACTCTGTTCCATCTCGCGCATACGAACGATATGTCTATCCCAGCAATCGCCGACCGTGCCCACTTCGCCTTTGCCAATCTGCGGTTGCCAGTCTAATTTATGATAGATGGAATACGGATCATCGCGGCGTAAATCCCAATTCACACCGGAACCACGAAGCTGTGGTCCGCTGACTGCATAATTAATGGCGACATCTTTCGGTAAGACACCTACGTTTGCTGTTCTTTTTACAAAGATTTCATTGTAGGTCAGTAAGTCGTTCAACATCTTAATTCGCGGACGGAAATACTTGATAAACTCTTTCGCTTGTCCAATAAAATTCGGAGGCAGGTCATGCGAAAGGCCGCCAATCCAAATATAATTATAGAGTAATCGCGCACCGCATGTTATTTCGAACAAGTCGAGAATTTTTTCACGGTCGATAAAGGTATAGAGAAAAGGTGTGAACGCACCAGAGTCAATACCGTATGTGCCAACAGCAATCAAGTGACTGGCAATTCTCTGCAGTTCTGCCATAATTACGCGGATATATTCTACGCGCTCCGGAACTTCGATCTTGAGTAATCTTTCTGCGGCAAGCGCAAACGCCCATTCGTTGGTCATTGCTGAACAATAATCCATTCGGTCTGCGTATGGAATGACCTGCTGGTAATTTGTCATCTGCTCACAGTGTTTCTCGAAACACCGGTGCAGATATCCGATATGCGGGATGCAATCAACGATAATTTCGCCATCAACAACAATTTCGAGCCGCAGTACACCATGCGTGGACGGATGTTGCGGACCCATGTTAATAATCATTTCTTCCGTGCGAATTGTTTTACCCGTTGAAGTCTTGATATGACCGGGTTTTACAGTATAATTTGTTGGAAGAGTCGGCGGTTGCAGCATAGTTGAGACAGTCATTCAGCTTAGTACGGAACCTTCATACCGTGATAAAATTCCTGAACTTTATAATCTTTGCGAAGCGGATTGCCTTCCCAATCATCCGGCAGCAAAATGCGGCGCAGATCAGGATGTCCATCGATGATGATGCCAAAGAGGTCGAACACTTCGCGTTCGTGCCAATTGGCGGTTCCCCACACATCGCTGACAGATTGAACGTGCGGATTTTCTTTCTTGCAAAAAGTTTTAAGAACAATCTTGTGTTTATGAACCATCGAGGTAAGATGATAGACAATTCCGAGCGTTCCGTTATTATAATCGACTCCGCTCAAGCACGAAAGATAATCGAATTGCATCTCGCTATCATCGCGGAGAAAAAAACAAATGTCTTTCATTTTGTCTGGAGCGATACTAATCCACTCTTGCATGGCATTTCCCACAATGGCAAATCCACTCGCAGCGGAAATCTTTTCTTCGATGAGCGCATCGCCAAATTTATTTTTTAAAACATTAAATATTTCTTGCGTTGTCATTCTTCCTACGCCCGTTTCTTGACCATACTTTCCTTGCGTACCTTCTCTTGCAGTTTCATGATGCCTTCTAATAATGCTTCAGGACGCGGTGGGCACCCGGGTATATAAACATCAACCGGAATGACACGATCTACACCTTTTAATACGTGATAGCCATGTTCCCAATATGGCCCGCCGCAATTGGAACAACTTCCCATCGAGATAATATATCGCGGCTCAGGCATTTGATCGTACAAACGCTTTATACGAGATGCCATTTTGATCGTTACTGTTCCGGCTACGAACATCACATCCACTTGACGCGGTGTTGCACGCGGGATAATACCAAAGCGCATTATATCGAAATTAGATGCCGATGCCGCCATCATTTCAATTGCACAGCATGCAAGACCAAACTGCATCTGGTAGAGCGATGAAAGACGAGCCCAATTAAGAAGATCATCAAGTTTAGTGATAAAAACATTACCATTTTCAAATCGTTGATCAAGAAGTCCCACGTGTTTTACTCCACACCCTCATTAATATCATCATCGTTTAGAATTGCAGAAGCGACTGTCATTCTTCCTGCTGTTATGATTGTCCGGTTAATAGCAGGAATTTGCGGCTTTGGTTTATCCCAACTCAAGTCTCCCTTAACCCACACATATGCATAACCAACAATCAGGATGAAAAGGAATACTGCCATTTCTAAAAAGCCTAAAAGGCCAAATTGCCGATAGATGAGTGCCCACGGAAAGAGAAACGCAACTTCGACATCGAAAATCAGATAGATAAGTGCGGTAACATAAAAGCGGACATTGAGGCGTATCCACGCGTTGCCAACTGGTTCTTCACCGCATTCATACGTGGCATTTTTTTCTGGATACGGACGATGTGGACGAAATATCCATGCACCTAACAAACCGAGAGCGACAAAAATTGCGCCTATCAATATAAAGATAAAAGCTTTGCCAAATTCCGAAATCATAAGATACTGCTACAATTCCTGCGATTCTGAAGTAAAAAAATTCTTAACGTAACGTACAATATACTGGAAACTCGATAGTTTGTCAAGAAACATGGAAATGCTCATCTACAACGAAATACTAGTGATAGATGAGAGATAGATTGAATATTTCTTGTAGCTCGAATTATGAATTGAAAAATTAAATTTTCTTTTTCTTGGCACGTTTTGGTTTTGTAATTTCAGTCGCTAGGATCATTTTTGCATTATGTCCGTTGAATTCAAGTGTATGCGAAATGATTTCGACTTCTATGACCTCTCCATTCTTTTTCCGGTGACGCCAAACTCCAGCTTCATTGAATCCATCGTGTTCCGTAGTCTGCTGCAAATGATCCATCGAACTCTGAATATCTTCCTCCGGACGAATATCTTTGATTGACATTGAAAGAAATTCTTCGCGGCTAAAACCATAGTAATGCACCGCGGCATCATTCACTTCCAAGAATTGCAGAGTATCGATGTCATAGAGCCACATCGGATGCGGATTAGCTTTAAAAAGCAGTCGGTACCTGAGTTCTGATGCCTGCAATTGTTCTTCTATGTGTTTTCGATCTGTAACATCAAACGCGATGCCAAGCCCGGCAGGAATACCTTCGTATAGAATCGCACTGGCAGCAAAATCCAGCCATCGCTCTTTTCCATCTTTCGTGATGATTTTAAAATCGTAACGAGTTGGTACATCTTCATTGCGCTGCCGTGCTAATCCTCGCTGATGAACCATCTCGCGATAATCCGGGTGCACTAACTCCCAGAATTTTATATTCAGCAATTCATCTTTCGTGTAACCTGTAATCTGTTTTGAAGCAGCATTAACATAAGTAAATCGTTCCCCCTGATAAATAACAATTAAGGCAGTACTCATCTCCGCAAGAGCCTTGAATCGTGCCTCACTTTGTTTCTGTGCTTCTTCTGCCAGTACACGCGCATCGCGATCACGTTTCTGACTCACAACAGAAAGAATTGCAGGAACCAATCGAATGCTGTTTGTCTTTAAGAGAAATTCAGACGCTCCTTCTTTCATGCATTCAACCGCTTTTTCTTCCCCTACCGAACCGGTATAAATAATCGTGGGAGTTCCTGGTGCAAGCTCATTTACAAGTCGAAGAGCTTCGATTCCAATGATATCAGGAAGTGTATAATCGATTACGATACAATCAAAATGCGGTGATTCGAGTTCACGAAGGAAAGCTTCTCTGTTGCGAACATCCTTAACAACCATCTCAACGGGAGTAGATTGTATTTTCCGTGTAAATAAACGAATCGACGATGGATCGTCTTCAAGCAAAAGAATGGAAAGCGGGGCAGACATGGCAATAACCCTTTTTGATTATTCAATACTGCGCCATAAAACATTGTAATTGATTGCTAACAATAGGAAAGAAGCATAGGAAATGTAGGATAAGTCAAATCTAAAAGCAACACCTAAACAATAAACAGCAACAAATGAGAAACGACAATGGCATTTTAATCAATCATCGTTGTTCCATTCCATTTCGTCTCTTCAATCCCTGCAAGTTTATTGAAATATCGCGCCACCACAAACAATAGATCGGCAAGACGATTTAGATACACGAGTGGAAATTTCCCAATCTTTTCTTTTCTTCCAAGCGCATCTACCAACCGTTCAGCACGCCGGCAGATTGCCCTTGCAACATGCAGCTGTGCACTTACAAGCGAACCGCCTGGCAGAATAAATGATTTCAAGGGTTCCGATTGTGCATCCAATCGATCAATTGTTTCTTCAAGAAATTGAATTTCATTTTGTTGAATGCGTTTCATGTTCGTCGGCGCTGCGTCGAAAGGTGTGGCAAGGTCGGTGCCAAGCACAAAGAGTTGATTCTGAATTTGTTCGAGAAGTTGATCTACTTCGGCAAAAGGTTTGAGTGCACGAACAACTCCGAGTTGTGCATTCAATTCATCCACCGTACCATATGCATCGATACAGAGCGTACTTTTCGGCACCCGCTTTCCACCAAAAAGTGAAGTATCGCCCGTATCGCCTGTTTTTGTATAAATTTTCATTCCTTCTCTCTGATTACAACATTACTCAATTGCATAATACGAAAGGTACACTTAAGAATAAACCCCCGCTTCTATACATATCGTATTTCTTTCTTCTACTTCTGTAGAATGTGCGATCTTATCTCCACTTCATTCCACATTTATAAACCGGTTTGCTGTTATTCTATTCTCCATTGACAAATTTAATTCTATGTATTATACTAAACAAGAAGGAGTATGAGGAATTATAATAACCTCTTCTGGAAAATTCCTAGAAGGGGTTTTTTCGTTTATTGCCGCCACATTCTCTCGAATAAGGTGAAACAAATTGATATCAACAAACAGTCATTATTTACAACTAACTGAAAGGTTATAATGAGCGCACAAAGCCAATTTCGATCAGGCGCTTGCAGAAACTTTAAAAGCGTAGATCTTGTTAAAGTAAATAATTAGAAAGCATCTAACGATAATAGAAGGAAATATTATGAAAGCGTTAAATATTCTTGAGACTATCGGCGGAACGCCTCATGTTCGCATCAATCGTTTGTTTGGGGAAAAAGAAGTCTGGATAAAACTTGAACGAAGCAATCCTGGCGGAAGCATAAAAGACCGAATTGCACTTTCGATGATAGAAGACGCCGAACGGCGCGGACTGTTAAAACCGGATACTGTGATAATCGAACCAACTTCCGGCAACACTGGAATTGGATTGGCGCTTGTTGCCGCCGTTAAGGAATATAAACTCATTCTTGTGATGCCGGAATCGTTTTCAATCGAGCGCCGCCGTTTAATGGCAGCATACGGCGCACAGTTCGATTTAACACCGCGCGAAAAAGGAATGACGGGCGCTATTGAACGGGCAAAGGAACTTGCCGCGTCACTTCCAAATGCATGGATTCCTCAGCAATTCGAAAACGAAGCCAACATAGAAGTTCACCGGAGAACAACAGCTAAGGAAATTCTGGCAGATTTTCCGCAAGGCATTGACATCATCATTACCGGTGTCGGCACCGGTGGACATATTACAGCAGTCGCGGAAGAATTGAAAAAGGTTTATAAAGGATTGAAAGTCTATGCCGTAGAACCAGCGGCTTCGCCGGTCATCAGCGGCGGTAAACCCTCGCCTCACCCGATACAGGGAATTGGTGCGGGTTTTATTCCGAAGAATCTTCATGTTCAATCTATCGATGGCGTAATCCAAATTACTAAAGAGGAGGCGTACGAATACGCACAACGTGCTGCACGTGAAGAAGGAATTCTCGTTGGTGTTTCTACAGGCGCCTCGTTAGCGGCGGTCGCAAAAAAACTTTCCGAATTGAAACCGGGAGGCAGAATCCTGACATTCAACTACGACACGGGCGAGCGGTATCTTTCAGTTGATGGACTTTTCCCAGCTTAGTGTAAATATAGAAAAAGCATATCATCACTTTCAAGAAAATTCGTTTTATGGCTTCACGCAGTAAACGCATATAAAGGGAGTTAAGATTACAAATGGAAATCAAAGCAATAATATTCGGCGCTACCGGAATGGTTGGCGAGGGAGTTCTTCTTAAAACTCTCGGCCATAAAGACGTAGAATCAGTTTTAGTTATTGGCAGAAGGCCGTGCATGAGGACGCATGACAAATTGAAGGAACTGATTCATCATGATTTTTACGACTACTCCACTATTGAAGAACGCTTTAAAGGTTATAATGCATGTTTTTTCTGCCTTGGAGTATCTTCCTTGGGAATGAATGAACAAGATTACACACGGATTACATATGATCTTACGATACAGGCGGCAACTACTTTAGCAAAGCTCAATCCCGAGATGACTTTCTGCTACGTGTCAGGTACAGGAACCGATAGCACTGAACATGGCAAAATGATGTGGGCTCGAGTTAAGGGGAAAACAGAGAACGATCTCAAAAAGCTCCCGTTTAAATCAGTATACTTGTTCAGGCCTGGATTTATGAAACCGGTCGAGGGTCAGAAGAATGTAAAACCAATCTTCAAAGCTGCTGGGTTGTTATATCCATTGTTAAAATTTTTATCTCCAGGTAATGTCTGCACGTTGGAAGATGTCGGCCTTGCGATGATTAATGCAGTAGAGGTTGGCTATCAAAAGCAGATTCTGGAAAACATAGATATTACCCAGCTTGCTAAGATTAAATCGGACAAAAGTGCATAGCGTACCACATAATAATCAAAGTTAACTTCAATTTTATTAAGTTATCTTTCTTGATTACTACCAGCCGCTCCGAGAGTTGTTTAAAACCTTTCCCAGACTCCTAAGAAATCCTGAGAAGTTTCTAAGACTTTCGCAAGAGTTAAAGTCGAAGGCTATTTTTTCTTCCCGCTCTTCCAGAAATTTGAAAATTCTTTGTAATAATGTGCAACTGTTTTGATGCC
>JBEKLV010000055.1:0-13671 GCA_050008835.1 Bacteroidota bacterium
ATAAAGCTGTATCGCACGTCTCAACAGGAGGTGGAGCTTCATTGGAATTCTTAGAAGGAAAAGTTCTTCCCGGTGTTGCAGCTCTTAATGATAAATGAGAAGCAGTAAATAAAAGGTAGAAGGAAAAAGATAACGTGAAATTCGCTGTCAGCTGAATATTGACAGCTATTTCTATCAATCGCACAATCATCAAATCAAGAAATCTTAAATGGCCTACGACAATCAAGGTAATTACTACCGTCCCTCAATGTTTGGGGGATTTCAATTTTTTCCACCAGTGATCAAAACTTTGTTGATCACTAACGGGCTGGTTTATCTATTAGAATTATTTTTACAGAACTTCCATATTGGCAATATTATTCTGGATGATGTTTTCCAGAGGTATTTTGCCCTTTTGCCGATTGATAGGGGCTTCCTTCCCTGGCAACTAATTACATATCAATTCATGCATGCGAATTTCTGGCACCTTTTCTTTAATATGATATTCGGATTATGGATGTTCGGTATGGAAGTTGAACATGTCTGGGGATCGAAGAAATTTCTTATTTATTATTTGTCTTGTGGTGTTGCGGCGGGATTATCACAGTTAATATTTTCACCGATCTTTGAACCAGCGCTTGGCCCAACAGTTGGGGCGTCTGGAGCAATCTACGGCGTTATGATTGCATTTGCCGCAATGTTTCCGGACAGATACATATTTCTCTATTTTCTAATTCCAGTGAAAGTAAAATACTTTGTCATTATCCTAATTGTCTTTGGTGTGATGTCGGTTGGTGGGCAGGGGAATGTTGCAAATCTTGCACATCTTGGCGGGGCAGTCGCTGGATATCTTTATATTTTGTATGATCGTTGGCAATTGACTAGAAGAAGCCGCGGAACTTCTCAATCATGGATGTCATCTGCACCTTGGAGTCATTCAACTTCTTCTGCAGGTGATGTTGTGGATGCAAAAGTATTTGATATTAACGAAGCAAAATCCTTTGAACCAAAAGAAAAACCGGTTGACTTACAAAAGCGCATCGACGATATCCTTGACAAAATCAGCCGAAGTGGATATCAAAGTTTATCGGAGGAAGAAAAGAAAATTCTCTTTGAAGCCAGCAAACGTATGAATTAATTTGTAGAAGCACGATACATCGTGCCATTTGTTTTGTATTTGTAAAATAAACAATCGATGAGTGAAGATCGTAAAACATATAAAGTAACTGCACGAAGGAAGACTCGGCAAGTGAATGTCGGAGGCGTAAAGATTGGCGGCGATGCACCGATTTCCGTGCAGACAATGACAAAAACAAAAACGGATGATATTGAAGGTACCATTGCACAAATTAAAGCAGCAGTGGATGCAGGTGCCGATATTGTTCGAGTGACGGTAAATGACAAAGAAGCCGCGACTGCAATGACCGAAATTGTGAAACAGTCGCCAGTGCCAATTGTCGCAGATATCCATTTTAATCACATCTTCGCTCTGAAGGCAATTGAAGCCGGCGTAGCGAAAGTGCGCATCAATCCGGGTAATATTGGTTCGAAAGATCGTATAAAACAAGTACTAACGGCGGCGAAGGAACGTGATATTCCAATTCGTATCGGTGTGAATTCCGGCTCGTTGGAAGAGGATATCCTTCAAAAATATGGCTTTCCGACGGCAGAAGCATTGTACGAAAGCGCAATGCGGCATGTGGAAATTTGTGATGAATATAATTTCAAAGATGTCGTCATCTCGGTAAAATCCACAGATGTAAAATTGATGATTGAAGCGTATCGGCTAGTTGCAGAACGGACAGATATTCCTCTGCATCTCGGAGTTACAGAAGCCGGCCCGACACGTAGCGGTACTATCAAATCGGCGGTTGGTATCGGTGCATTGCTTGCTGAAGGTATTGGCGATACGATTCGTGTTTCGCTAACCGACGATCCTGTAAAGGAAGTCGAAGTCGGGAAAGAAATCCTCCGCTCGCTCAATCTTGCTTCGCGTAATGTCGAATTAATTGCCTGCCCCACGTGCGGCCGGATCGAAGTTGATCTGTTCAAAATCATAGGTGAGCTTGAAGAGAAGCTTGCAAACGTAAAAAAACCTGTCACGATTGCGGTGCTCGGTTGTGTGGTGAACGGTCCCGGAGAAGCAAGTTCTGCGGATATTGGTATTGCGGCAGGCAAGGGAGTCGGTATTCTCTATCGCAAAGGTGAAATGATCAAGCGTATCAAAGAAAGTGACATTGTTGCTACCATTTTGGAAGAAGTAGAAAAGTTCCAGCCGAAGAATTAATAAATTAATTTTCTACAAGTAAATGTTTAGAGAGCTGTATAAGGTTGCGTGCCATCTTCCGACACGTTCTTCATGAATTGAATGGTTAGTTTATTCTTTTGAAGGTCGGTCTAATACCGATCTTTTTTATTTTCTTCTAATATTATCTTAAACCTTTTCTGCCGTCATACATCAAACAATTGAAGTCACTAATAAAAGGAGAAAGACAATGAAACGACTTGCAGTATTGATGGCGGCTGTTGTAATGATATTTGGCACCCAATTATATGGTCAGCCGAACGAGGCGAAGCAGATCAAAAAATTTATGGAGAAGCTCAATCTGACCGATGAGCAAAAGAAGGACGTTGAAAAGATTCATTTTGACGCGGAGAAGCAAACAATTGCTCAAAAAGCAAAAGTGGAAACCGAGGGGATTGAACTTCGGCAACTGCTGAAAGCAGATGCCCCGGACAAATCAGCCATCGAGAAAAAGATCAGCGATATAGCAGATCTAAGAGTGCAGATGCATATGATCAAGATCAATTCTTGGTTTGCAATTAATAAATTGCTGACGCCGGATCAGCAAAAGATGTGGAAGAAAATTCTGGAAAACGCGCCAAATATTAGACGGCAATGGATGGTGAAACGAATGGATAAAAGACGACAGCCGTCAACATGGCATGAACAGCAAATGTCAAAATAGAATAATTGCAATAGAATAAAAGATAATTCGAATGGGTCGATTGAATAAATCGACCCGTTTTTTTATAGAATCTGTAAAACAAATTTGTCATTCCTTTCTATATAGAATCTTTTTCAGCGTAATTCTCCCTTTGCTCTTTCCATCCATTTTCTTTACCTTTTCTCGTTGTCAAACCGTGCCTCATCCGACAAACAAAAAGAGGATCAGCATGCATACAACTCAATTATCATCGATCGTTTTAAGCTTCCCACTTATTCTTATAATCTTGTATGGATGTTCAGTTTCGAAAGAAATGAGTACGGAATTCATTCCAACGATTAAGTCCTTCGATCTTCAACGATATCTCGGAACATGGTATGAGGTAGCACGTCTTCCCCACTCGTTCGAAAATGGTTTGGATAAAGTGACTGCTACATATACATTGCGCGATGATGGCAAGATAAATGTACTCAATAAGGGATTCGATACAGCAAGAGGGGAATGGAAGGAAGCCAAGGGTAAGGCGCGGATTAAAGATTCTGTTTCTGGAACTTTGCTTGAAGTCAGCTTTTTCTGGATTTTTTATTCAGACTACAAAGTAATTGAGCTCGATACGGCAAATTACTCATATGCTATGGTAACAAGCAGCTCGAAAGAATATTTATGGATATTGAGCCGGACGCCACATTTAGACGATGCCATTTATGATGAATTAATTCATAAAGCAAGCGAATGGGGATTTAATATTTCTGCGATCTACAAATTACGTCAATAGTAATTATCACTATTCTTCAACAATTGGACGGACCAACATTATGGAACTTAAAGATAAGTGCGCAATTGTTACAGGTGGCGCAATGGGTATCGGACTTGCTACAAGTAAACGACTTCTTATGGAAGGTGTTGTTGTTACTGTCTGGGATTTGAATCAAGCTGCTCTCAAACAAGCAAAGCAAGAACTTTCAGCACTAGGGAAAGTGTTTCTTCACCAATGCGATGTGACCCAAAAAGACCAGGTGTATAAACTTGCCAAGAAAGCGATTAAGGAGATGGGCAAAGTTGATATCCTGATCAACAATGCAGGCTATGTCTCCGGAGGAGAATTTCTAGAAAGACCTGATATGGATTGGGAAAGAACTATCGATGTGAATTTAACGGCATTGCTTTATACAACAAGAGCATTTCTTCCTGGAATGTATGATCGCAATATCGGACATATCGTCAACATCTCTTCCGCTGCAGGGACTATCGGTGTTGCTGGGCTTGCGGTGTATGCTGCAACAAAATGGGCTGTATGGGGATTAACAGAATCACTTCGTATGGAAGCTTTGAAGAATAGAAAATCCGGCGTAAAATATTCTACCATTCATCCGGGATATATAGCAACAGGTATGTTCGAAGGGGCGAAGTTAGGAATTCCGGGAAGATGGATTGTTCCTTTAGTGAAAAATCATGACGTTATCGCAAAAGCAATTGTCAACGATGCATTAAAGAAAGGGAAATATTCTCCCAAACGTCCAAGCACGGTTAATCTCAATCTTCGATTTAGAGCTTTGATGCCGGATCGGTGGTTCCAACGATTCCTTATTATTATGGGAGTTGCTGGAAGTATGAAAACATGGCATGGAAGAAAACAATGATGAATGAAATGAGTCTTGATCGCTAAATCCAGGTCACATATTCTAATATCTCAAATTTAATATCTTCAATCTCTAATCAGGATACCGCCATGTCGTCAAAAAAGATAACAACTTCAATCAATCCCGCAACGGGAGAGATCATAGGCAAAACGCCCGAGAATACTATAGAAGAATTGGAGAAAGCTGTAGCCCTTGCAAAAATCGCTCAAAGTGAATGGGCAAAGTTCAATTTTCAAGAGCGTGCACAATATCTCTTAGCGATACGGGATTATATTGTGGAGAATGTTGATAGAATTTCTGATGTCATATCGAAGGACAGCGGTAAGACGAAAATGGATGCTCTCAGCACCGAAGTGCTTTCTACTTCGATGGCCATAACGTATTACGCCAGAAACGCGAAAAGAATTCTGAAACGAAAACGGTTGAAAGGCGGCAGCATATTGACAATTAACAAACGCTCCTACGTAGATCGGGTTCCAATGGGTGTAGTTGGCATCATCAGTCCGTGGAATTACCCATTTTCAATCCCGTTCCATGAAATTGCTATGGCACTCATTGCAGGAAATGGTGTTGTGCTCAAAGTTGCGTCTCATTCACAAGAAGTCGGTAAGATCATAAAAGAATGTATTGAAGCTGGAAAACTGCCAAAGGATATTTTTCATCTGATCAATATACCGGGGAAAATTGCGGGCGATGCATTCCTGAATTCTGGAATCAATAAACTATTCTTTACCGGCTCGGTGCCGGTCGGTAAATATTTGATGCGAAAGGCAGCGAAACACCTTATTCCACTTTCACTGGAATTGGGAGGTAACGATGCTATGATCGTTTGCAAGGATGCTAATTTATATCGTGCAGCAAGTGGAGCAGTATGGGCGGGGCTTTCGAATGCCGGCCAATCGTGTGCTGGTGTTGAACGAATTTATGTGGAATCAAAAGTGTATGACAAATTTATTACAATCTTAAAAAATAAGATGAGCGAATTAAGACAGGGAGTTGATATTGATTCGAATGTTGATATTGGTTGTATGACCACAGAGCAGCAATGGAAAAAAATACAGAGCCTTCTTAAAGATGCTATCAAGAAAGGAGCAAAACCGTATCCTGAAATTATGAAGATTGAAAAGAAAGGAAGGGGATTATTCTACCCGCCTATTATTTTGGAAAATATCAGCGAGGATATGAGGATAGTGAACGAAGAGATATTCGGCCCGATACTTCCTGTACAGAAAGTTGAAAATACAGAGGAAGCAATTGCTCAAGCCAATGCTTCAACATTAGGATTAACTGCATCAGTTTGGACGAAAAATCGACGCAAGGGACATGAAATTGCATCACAACTCGAGGTGGGATCTGTCATGATCAATGATCACCTTATGAGTCATGGACTTGCAGAAACTCCATGGGGTGGTTGGAAGGAATCTGGTATTGGTCGTACTCATGGCTATCTCGGTTTAGAAGAAATGACACAACCACGCTGTGTTGTGGATGATATTCTTCCCCTTGTGCAAAAGAATATGTGGTGGCACCCGCACAACAAGAAAGTGTACGAAGGATTGCGAGGAGCACTGGAATTCCTGTACTCAAAAAGATTGGGAAAGAAACTTAAGGGTGGTGTACGGCTCGTGAAAGTATTTCTCAGAACATTCCAGAAATAAAAAAGCGGAGACAGCATTGCTACCTCCGCTTGTAGAACATTCATAGAAGAATCTTAGAATCTTAGGCCGGCAGTCAGCTGGAATCCGCGATTATAAGCCTTTAAATCCCCTGGGTTAACCAACATTGTTGGGTCGTCTTTTCCCAATTTCGCCAATCCGATCACATATCGGGCATTCACATCTAACATGAGAAATTCGACACCAATACCAATAACAATAGAGAAATCACTTTTTGCGAATTGATCTTTAGTGTCGGTTTCAGTGGAGCCTGATGTCTGTCCGGGGGCGTTCGTAGTCATCTCTTCTTTTTCTTTTGCTGAAAGTAATAGACCATATTCTACTCCCCCTTCGATGTAAGGACTTAATAATGGTATTGGTAAATTATATTTTGCGAGGATAGGAATATCTATATAGTTATTAGTAAATGTAGCTTTATCATTCATGAAGTAATTTCCTACGCTTGCGCTTGCTTCATAGATAGCTCCTTTTTGGGCATACAATACTTCCGGCTGGATAGAAAGGCCCATTATTAATCCAATCCTATATGAAATTCCTCCCACGAAACCTACATTTGTTTTTGGATCGAGTTTACCCATGGAAGTGCTAACCGATTTATCATCTCCTCCAACCGTACCAAGATTAATACCTCCTTTAATGCCAAATTGAGAGAATGCTACAGAGACGACAATAAGCATCACAAGTGAAACGAGTAGAATTTTTTTCATAACAGAATCCCTTATGTTGGTATGTGATGAAATGAATTCTGGTATCTGTCCAGAATGACATTAGCAGTATAAAAAAAACAAAAATGATGGTCAATAAAAATCTATTATTCGTTCGTATGCAATGATCACGAGCACTTTAAAAAAGTATTTATTGAGTCCGTCTGGTAATCAAATAAATTTATGGTTGTTGATCTTATTTTAAAAATATGTGACTGGTATCTTAATATTTCTGCCATTTATAAAGTAAGACAATAAACCTAAGGGCAATCTGTTTTTCAATCTAACTTGACTTTGATGTTTCTTCGTATTATATTAGCACTCACAGTGTAGGAGTGCCAAACGGTTTCCTAAAAAAACCTGTTAAAAACATACAAAATCATAAGGAGTTCGTTTTATGATGCTCAAACCATTGGCGGATCGCGTCGTTGTAAAACCGTCCAAAGCTGAAGAAATGACAAAGGGCGGTATTATCGTTCCAGATACGGCAAAAGAAAAACCGGTATGGGGCGAAGTAATTGCTGTTGGCCCGGGTAGGGTTTCCGATGATGGAAAAACTATTCCGATGGAAGTAAAGGTCGGCAATAAGGTTCTGTACGGAAAGTATTCCGGAACCGAAGTCACAATAGAGGGTGAAGAACTTTTGCTTATGCGCGAAAGTGATATCTTTGCCATAATGCCAAAGTAAGTAAAAGGAGAAAAAGAATATGGCATCGAAATTAATTAATTACGATACAGAAGCGCGTGCCGCTTTAAAGAAGGGTGTCGATCAACTCGCAAATGCAGTTAAGGTTACACTCGGACCCAAAGGACGCAATGTTGTTATTGATAAAAAATTTGGCGCACCAACCATAACTAAAGATGGTGTGACAGTGGCAAAAGAGATCGAACTTTCTGATCCTATCGAAAACATGGGCGCACAGATGGTTCGCGAAGTTGCCTCAAAGACATCCGATGTTGCTGGTGACGGTACCACAACCGCAACAATTCTTGCACAAGCAATTGTGCGCGAAGGATTGAAGAACGTAACTGCCGGCGCTAATCCAATGGATTTAAAACGCGGAATCGATCTTGCAGTGAAAAAGGTTGTCGAAGGTCTCAAAGAGATGAGCAGGACCGTTGGCGATGACAAAGAAAAGATTGCACAGGTTGGATCGATCTCTGCAAACAACGACCGTGATATTGGTGATCGGATTGCGAATGCAATGGAGAAGGTCGGCAAGGATGGTGTCATCACGGTTGAAGAAGCAAAAGGCACTGAATCTACATTGGAAGTTGTCGAAGGCATGCAGTTCGATCGCGGCTATCTGTCGCCTTACTTTGTAACTGATGCAGATAGAATGGAGACCGTTCTTGAGACTCCCTATATCCTGATCCATGACAAGAAAATCAGCATGATGAAGGATCTGCTGCCTATATTGGAAAAAATTGCTCAAGCCGGCAAAAGCCTCCTCATCATCTCGGAAGAGGTGGAAGGCGAAGCGCTTGCTACACTCGTAGTGAACAAACTTCGTGGGACGCTTCGAGTCTGCGCAGTGAAAGCTCCAGGCTTCGGCGATCGTCGCAAGGCGATGCTGGAAGATGTTGCAGTGCTCACAGGTGGTCAAGTCATCTCTGAAGAGAAGGGCTTCAAGCTTGAGAATGCAACGCTTGCATATCTTGGAACTGCCAACCGCGTCACCATTGACAAAGACAACACAACGATTGTGCAAGGTGCTGGCAAGAAGGATGATATCAAGAAGCGCATCAATGAGATCAAACAACAGATTGATAAAACCACATCCGATTACGACAAGGAAAAACTGCAAGAACGTCTCGCAAAACTTTCTGGCGGGGTTGCCTTACTTAAGATTGGTGCATCAACAGAAGTGGAAATGAAGGAAAAGAAGGCGCGTGTTGAAGACGCGCTTCACGCCACACGTGCAGCGGTCGAGGAAGGTATCATCCCCGGTGGCGGCGTTGCATACCTTCGCTGTATAAAGAAGCTTGATGAAGTAAACACGGAAAATCTCGACCAAAAAACCGGTGTGAATATTATCCGCCGCGTGTTGGAAGAGCCGCTTCGTCAAATTGCCGCTAACTCCGGTCACGACGGCGCTGTCGTTGTGAACGAAGTAAAGAATGGCAAGGACGACTACGGTTTCAACGCACAGACAGAACAGTACGAGAACCTTATTAAGTCCGGTGTTATCGACCCAACTAAGGTTGCCCGTATTGCGATTGAAAACGCGTCCAGTGTTGCCGGCTTATTGTTGACAACGGAAGCAACCATCGTAGAGAAGCCGGAGAAGAAGGATTCTATGCCTTCGATGCCTCCAGGCGGAATGGGTGGTATGGGCGGGGATATGTATTAGCCAAGTGAAAAGTCAAAAGTTAAAAGTAAAAAGTAAAAAGTATAATGGATTTCAACTTCTGACATACAGCGTACCAACGTTAAATCAGACGCCTCTCAACCGCAAGGTTTGAGGGGCGTTTTTATTCTTGACATTCCTCTATAAAAACCGTAGTTTTTTTCGGGGTGATACTACTAAAGCTACCCCTCATTACTACGATTCATTGGATATTCTGAGTTACTGATCTTTCATGATTTCAGCATTGGCATTTTTGTTCTGTCAATCAAGTTGAACGTGCTGTATTTATTTTTCACTACGTTTCACTAGTTCACAAATCAATAATATCAATTAGGGAGTAATGTCATGGATGCACTATTCAGCAAAACGCTCAAAGCGGGCTCTACCACCTATTTCATGGATGTGAAAGAGGCGAAGAACAACAAGAAATATCTCACCGTTACATCAAGTCAACCGCCGAAGGAAGGGGAAAAGAAATTTGCCAAGCGCAGCGTAACCGTTTTTAGCAGCGTGGCAGATGAATTCATTGGTGTATTGAAAGAAGCGAAAACAGTAATTGACGGCGAAGGTGAGTTTACAAAAAAAATGAAGTCCGGGAAGATTACATATTACGTAGATGTGAAAGAAGCAAAGAACAAATCGCGTTATGTTTCCATTAGCGAAAGCCAGCCGTCGAAAGAAGACCCGACGAAATTGTCAAGGCGAAGTATAAATGTGTTCGACAATGCCGCGAATGATTTTGTTGGAGCCCTAGAGGAGGTTATTGGACATTTGAAGTAGCGAACAATGATCAATTAATAATGATAAATGTTTAACTCTGCGCCGAGAAGCCACTACTCTCGGCGCAGGCCATTTCGACATAACTCACACCAATCACAACCACTGGCATCATTATTATCGATGAACCAAGTATGGCCGATCAGTATTAAGGAGAATACAAAATGAGTATCAACACACTTGCACGCCTTGCCGCTGTACCAAGCGCCGCAATGCCACAACCGCCGTCGAAAGAGGATGTCCTGGCGGGGTTAACCAAATATATTCCTACAGAGTCTATCACCTTATATGTCGCGGCCGTTTCATCGTTATCGGCATTGAAGGGAACCGTCATTACAGCCTCGAACACATACTGGTTTTTCGTTTGCCTCACTCCAATCTTGCTTCTTCTTCTGTTCTTAGGTCACTTAGCTAACGCCGGAAAAGATTGGAAAATTTCTATCGCACAATGGCCATGGTGGAAGATCGTTGCCTCTACGGTGGCATTTGGTGTTTGGGCACTTGCGGTTCCTGGCAACCCGTTGAACTTCACTGACTCTGCAATGAGCGGAGTGATTGCGGGATTTGCGGCGTTGTTCGTCTCAACGTTTCTAAATATCTTAACGCCGTTCTTCGAAAAAACGCCGCTGAACAAACCATAAAGTTGTTTCTGCATGGGGCAAATCAAATATTGTTTAGAAGCAAAGGGTTTGGTAGATTAGCGACAGCAGGTAGTTTCCAAAAGTGGATCTACAGTTAAGCTAAATAAAGGTATAAGCAATGAACTCAAAACATCTCATCATATTTATAATCTGTGGAATACTCTGTCTCAACTTGTCTGTTGCTGCATCAAAGAAATACGATTTTATCGTTGCGAAGGACGGCAGCGGAAATTTCACAACTATTCAGAAAGCCGTTGATTCGTGCCGCGACTATGCTGAACGCCCGTATGCGATCTTTGTCAAGAATGGCGTCTATATCGAAAAGCTTGTTATACCGGCGTGGAAAACACACATCAGCATCGAAGGAGAAAGTGCCGATAGTACGATTTTGAGCAATAATGATTTCACCGGGAAGGTTGATTCTGTATCTGGGACGAAGTTCAGGACGTTCACATCGTACACATGTTTGATTGTCGGCAATGATAATTCGATACAAGATATGACGATCGCGAATACCGCCGGGAGGGTTGGTCAGGCCGTTGCGCTTCATGTTGAGGGAGATCGGTGTGCCTTTCGCCGCTGTCGGTTGATCGGCAATCAAGATACGCATCTTGTTTCCGGTGAAGAAAGCCGGCAATATTATCAGGATTGTTATATCGAAGGAACTACCGATTTTATCTTCGGCGCTGCAACTGCAGTGTTCGATCGATGCACAATTGTTAGCAAGTCCAATTCCTATATTACTGCTGCCTCAACGATCCGTGGCAGGGAATTTGGTTTTGTATTTTTCGACTGTAAACTGCTTGCCGACACCGCAGGCTGGCAGGTATATCTTGGCCGTCCGTGGAGATTGTATGCTGCTGTAACATTCATTCGGTGCGAGATGGGAAATCATATTCGTGCCGAAGGATGGCACAACTGGAACAAACCAGAAGCAGAAAAGACAGCGCGATATTTCGAATACAAGAGCTTTGGACCTGGAGCTAATCCTGCGGCGCGAGTTGCATGGTCGCATCAATTAACAGATGAAGAGGCGGCAAAGATTACTCCGGAACGAGTGCTGCGGGGAACCGACAATTGGAATCCGGCTAGGAGCGATCACTGAGCATGTTGTATCACTTATAATTAAAAAGTGCGAAATGGAAAGAATCTTTATTGCCGTCATCGTGTTGTTTCAGTTCTGCAGGGCGCAAGAATTTATTTCGTTACGATCTGGACGAGCATGACAATATAATCTTAATCAGTCATACTTTACGCGTATTTCCTCGCCTTGTCTTTCCTGCCAAAAACCAGTATCTTAGCAGTGCAGTAGCCACATCTTGACTTGAATTTAGGTCAAGTTTTTTTTTATGAAGCAGTATTGTCTGACTTGGTTTTCGTACATGATGAATTCATTTGAAACAAAGTTCATTAGGTTTATTCAACGCCAAAAGTTAGTGTCATCTGGGCAAACTTTACTTCTTGCGGTGAGCGGCGGCGTGGATTCGATGGTTATGCTTCATATGTTCTCAAAATTGCGTGAACAAATGAAACTGCGTCTTTCAGTTGTTCACATCAATCACCAATTGCGCGGCGAAGAATCGATGGGTGATGAAAAATTCGTTATGGAAATGTCGGATTTCTATCGTATTCCATTTTATTATGAGCGAATCGATGTAATGTCCTACGCTCATGAACTTGGACTTTCAAAACAACTTGCCGCACGTATATTACGGTACGATAGTTTCGAACGAATCAGACTGAAGGTTAATGCTGTTGCAGTAGCGACCGCTCATCACGCAGACGATAATGCAGAAACAATACTTCTTAACATTATGCGAGGAACAGGAATCCATGGTTTGGCAGGAATTCCATCGAAGCGCGAATCGGGCAGTATTATTCGTCCATTACTATTGGCAACACGAAAAGAAATTGAAGCGTATGCGGCAGAGCAGGGTATCAAGTATCGGAATGATTCGTCAAATAATTCAGTAGTATATCGCCGGAACGAATTGCGGCATAATATTCTTCCAGAGCTACAGAAACGTAATCCCAGCATCGTCCTAAATTTGAATCGCATTGCCGATATAATGCAGAATGTGAACAAAAAAATGCGGAGGATTGTTGATAAGACAATTCATTCTATAATCCAAATAGATTCACAGAACCGCTTTAAGTTGGATGTAAAAAAACTGAAATCGGAACCGGATTTTCTATGGGATGAAATTTTTATTCAACTTCTTAATCAAATGAAGATTGAACCGACAGAAAAGAAAGTCGATGCGCTTCACCGACTCTGCACTCAGCCAACAGGACGAATTGTAGAATTACAAGGTAAATGTGCAGCATACCGCGATCGAAATTATGTCGTTATTAAAATCAATGACAATGAACAGTTAAATATCAGGCAAGTTGAATTTGGCAAAAGCTACGACTATAAAGACTATCTTGTCTCAATCAGCACGCCGGAAAGCGTACCCTCCACATATACCGGGACACACGAAGTGGAATACATCGATGCCGAGCGATTAGGTAAACAACTTATCCTTAGGCCGTGGCAAGCCGGTGATTGGTTTATTCCGCTCGGGATGAAAACAAAAAAGAAATTGAGCGATTTCTTTACCGACCAAAAAGTACCGCGATATCAAAAATCCTCCATTCCCGTTTTAGAATCAGACGGCACTATCGTATGGATTTGTGGCAAACGATTAGATGATAGATTTAAATTGACTAATCGAACACAAACAGTAATTCGACTCACCTGTCAACCATCAAATAGAGCTTACAATGGCTGAACTCATTAAAATCAATGGCGATACGTTTGAACCCTTCATCACGGAAGAGCAAATCCGAAAACGTATTAAAGAACTTGCCGTGCTCATTAATGCCGACTATGCAGGAAAGACGCCGATCTTCATAGGCGTGTTGAACGGTTCGTTCATTTTTCTTGCTGATCTAATTCGCGAGATAACTGTT
>JBEKLV010000056.1:0-13653 GCA_050008835.1 Bacteroidota bacterium
ACTGTTAATGGCAGAATTTCTCCTTGCCTATCGTATGTTTTCTCGTTATATTATTTTCGTAATAGATGACATTGAAATTAGGAAATGAGCGGAGTTGCAAATGGCAAGAATTTGTGAAGTGTGCGGCAAGAAACCGATGGCAGGCAATCACGTCAGCCACGCACATAATCGTGTTCCAAGACGTTTTCTTCCCAATCTTCAAAATGTAAAAGTGAAAATGGGATCTGGCGGTGTAAAAAGCATTCAGGTCTGCACAAACTGCATTAAATCCGGGAAGATCCAAAAAGCAGCTTAAGTATTTTGGGCATTGTGAACTTTTGAAATCCCGCCCCTCAGCGGGATTTTTTGTCAGCCGCCTATGAGAGGCAACCATGACGGAATGTTTTTGATCAATCGGTGAACTCGTTACGAATATTTTACTCAAGCGATGAAATTTTTTTCACCACCAAATCAATTGACCTTTCTGAGAATTTTACTCACGCCGGTATTTCTTGTCTTCTTGTTATCTTCCAATTCCATTTTACGTCAATGGTCACTTGCAGTTTTTATTATTGCTGCCATTACCGATTGGTATGACGGATGGCTTGCGCGGCGTTGGGGTTATGTTACACGCTGGGGAGCGTTCTTAGATCCGCTGGCCGATAAAGTTCTCACATCAGCTGCACTTCTTGCTTATTCGTATCTCGGCTTAGTATCAGGTTGGATGGTGTGGATCATTGTCATCCGTGATGCCATTATCACAATTCTTCGTTCTTATGCTGAGTATAAAGGCAAACCAGTAGACACGTCCAAGCTGGCTAAGACAAAAACTTTTGCACAATATGTTCTCATCTATTATTTATTGATTTTCTATGTTGCGCAAAATACTCCGTCAATTGAGGAAAATTTTGACGGATTAACTAAAACGCTCTTAAATTATTCGTTCATTTATTCTGTAATGGTTATTATCACCGGCATTACCTTATGGACCGGAATAATTTATATTATCGACAATTGGAAAACCATTCGTGAACTCTATGAGTCCTCAAACAAATTTTCCGAACCCGAATAAAGATCTGACAGCAGTTGAACCTTCGTTTGTCACCAAGTTGTTCGCCTCTGCTCTATTTTCCGGATATTCACCCATTGCATCCGGCACTGTGGGCAGTGTGGTCGCGCTTGCATTCTACTTCATTCCTGGATTTGAATCATTAGTTATCATTGGCACATCAATACTTATAGTTTTCATTCTTGGAATCAAAACAGCAAACACAATGGAACAACGGTACGGCCACGATCCAGCCGAGGTAACAATTGATGAAGTTGTGGGTATGTGGATTTCACTGTTTTTACTTCCTAAAAAAATATTTATTGTGATTGCAACATTTTTCGTCTTTCGGTTTTTTGATATCGTCAAACCATTTCCAGCTTGCAAGTTTGATAATATGCACGGCGGTTTCGGCATTATGATGGACGATGTTATTGCCGGCATTTATTCAAACATTATAATTCAATTTGCATTGCTGATTCCAATGGTCAAAGAATTATTGTTGAGACAATAATTATGAAGGCAGAAATAATATCTATCGGTGATGAATTGCTTATTGGTCAAGTCGTCAATTCTAATCAGTCATACATTGCCGAAAAACTCAACTCCGTTGGTATCTTTGGCGACAAGATGACAACGATTGGCGACGATGAAGACGAAATTCTTTCGGCGTTTCAAAAGGCTTACGCTTCTCATGATGTCGTTACTGTAACCGGCGGACTTGGACCTACACACGACGATATTACACGCAGCGTCGTTTGCAAGTTCTTCAATACAGATACCATTATAAATGAAGAGGCGCTTGAGAATGTAAAACGTATTTTTGCACGTCGTAAATCAGCACCGCGGAAAATCAATGAAGACCAAGCTCTTGTCCCGCGCGGCTGCACAGTTATTCAGAATCGGCTTGGCACTGCACCGGGATATTTCTTTGAGCAAAATGGGAAGTATTTTATCGTTATGCCCGGTGTGCCCTATGAAATGAAGGCAATGATGGATGATTTTCTTCTTCCATTCTTCGAAAAACATAAAACCGGATTGATCATTCGCCACAAAACGTTAAAGACGACAGGCATAGCTGAATCATTTCTAGCCGAACAAATTGGCGATGTACATAAAATGTTTTCTCCGGATTCCGGAGTCACTCTGGCGTTTCTTCCAAGTTCACTTGGCGTGCGATTGCGTATTACAATCAAAGCGAATGCTTTAGATGAAGCTGAAAGTAAAATTCATGATGTTGAGACAAAGCTCCGCAGTAAAGTTGATAAATTTATTTATTCTTCCGATGAGAAGGAACTAGAAGATGTTGTCGGCAAATTGTTGAGCGAACGAAAGCTGACTATTGCCATTGCTGAGTCTTGCACCGGTGGATTGATTGCAGATCGTATTACAAATGTTTCAGGGAGTTCAGAATATTTCGAACGCGGGATTATCGCATACAGCAACAAATCAAAAGTAGAAGAGCTTGGTGTACCATTGGAACTAATCCATCAGCATGGCGCAGTAAGCCGGGAAGTTGCTGAAGCAATGGCGCTCGGCATTCGCACTACATCCAATACTGATATCGGTATCGCTATCACCGGCATTGCCGGTCCGACTGGAGGTTCACTCGAAAAACCTATCGGACTTATCTGGATTGGATATTCCGATAAAAATGAAACATTCGCAATGCAATTCATTTTTAATGGCGAGCGCAGAATTGTAAAAGAACGGGCTACTCAAGCGACTCTAGAATTTGTGCGGCGAAAAATTTTAAAGATCACGGATTAATTCGATGCCTGGCATTCGCTCATTCATTGCACTTCCTACTCAATCAATTGCTCAGCAGGCGATTGCCGAGATTCAAGCGAAATTAAAGGCAACACAGGCCAATGTAAAATGGGAGTCTCAGGATAAGTTTCACATTACGTTGGTGTTTTTAGGAAATGTTGAACAACCAAAACTCGAATTACTCTCGACAACATTGGCAAAATCAGTTCTACAATTTCCATCATTTACTATTGCGTATGAATCAATTGGCGCATTTCCGAATATACACAACCCGCGCGTTGTTTGGATTGGCGCAAAATCAAGTCAAACGGTTCTTGATCTCCAAGCGACAACCGGACGAATATGTGCAGAATTCGGATTTCCCCAAGAAGCCCGTGTGTTTCATCCTCATATTACGCTTGGTAGAGTTAAAGAAACTCACAATTTTGTTCGCTTGACTGAAGCGATAAAAACTATTACTTTTGAACCAATCGAAACATTTTGCTCGGAGATTTTGCTGATGAAAAGTGAGCTGTATCCGAGCGGTTCTATCTATACAATTTTGAAATCATTACCACTTCACACTCAACCGGAGAGAGTTCCATGACCGAAACTATTAAAGAATCAAAACTGCAAGCGCTCAAAATTGCCATCGATCAAATTGAAAAACAGCACGGCAAAGGTTCTATTATGCGATTAAGTGAAGGACCCATTGCCAAGGTCGATGCAATTTCCACTGGATCAATTTCATTAGACGCCGCACTTGGCATCGGCGGCGTACCGCGCGGGCGCGTTATCGAAATCTACGGTCCGGAATCTTCCGGCAAAACAACGATCTGTCTGCATATTATTGCTGAGGCACAGAAATCCGGCGGATTAGCGGCGTTCATCGATACAGAGCATGCATTAGATATTGCGTACGCTAAAAAGTTAGGTGTGGATGTCAACAATCTTCTTCTTTCCCAGCCGGAGTTTGGTGAGCAAGCTCTTGAAATTGTGGAGACACTTGTGCGTAGCAATGCCATAGATATTATCGTCGTCGATTCCGTCGCGGCATTAACACCGCGAGCAGAAATAGAAGGCGAAATGGGCGATCCTACAATGGGAGTTCAGGCAAGATTGATGTCTCAGGCGCTCCGCAAACTCACATCTGCAATTAGCAAATCGAAAACAAGCGTTATGTTCACAAACCAACTTCGCCAAAAGATCGGTGTAATGTTTGGGAATCCTGAAACCACAACCGGCGGCAACGCTCTTAAATTTTACGCTTCTGTTCGAATGGATGTTCGTCGCATCGAAGCAATCAAAGACGGTACAAATGTAGTCGGTAATCGAACGCGTGTGAAGGTTGTAAAAAACAAAGTTGCGCCGCCATTCAAAGAAGCTCAATTCGACATTCTTTATAACGAAGGAATTTCTAAACTCGGCGATTTGATTGATACGGCTGTTGAAAAAAATATTATTGTGAAAAGTGGATCCTGGTTCTCCTATAAGGAAGATCGCATCGGACAAGGGCGCGACTCGGTAAAAGTATTTCTTCAGGCAAATCCGACTGTTGCTAAAGATATCGATAAGGAATTGCGCAAACAGCTCGGGTTGACAAGTGAAGAACCGAAACCCACTTCAGAAAAAACAGAAGCAAACGCATCCGAACAAAAAAAATCGAAGCGCAGCTAAGCAAAGTTGATTATTACAAAAATTAAAAGACTTCACGGAAGACGCCAGCGGTATAGCGTACATCTCGACGGTGTGCCGGCCTTAGAATTAAGCGATTGGACGATTGGTAAGTGTGGCTTGCGCACCGGCGATGATCTTGATGAGTCAACGGTTGATAAAATTAAATCAACCGAAGCAGAAACGCAGGCGAAAAACACTGCTATCAATTATTTGTCGTATCGACAGCGAAGTTCAAAAGAGATTGTAGATCATTTAGTGAAGAAAGGATTCACGCGTGACTGTGCTGAAGATGTAGCACACCAGCTTCAATCTGCGCAAATGGTTAATGATCTCGAATTTGCCCGTGCATATGTTCGGGATCGGCTGAAACGAAAACCAATAGGTCAAGCGTTATTGCGGACACAGTTGCTTACCAAAGGAATTACATCACCAATGACCGATATGGTACTTGGGGAGCTGATTTCATTGCAGAGCCAGCAAGCGTCGGCGCTCCAAGCGGCAAAACGTAAATTACAAGTGACAAAATATTCAAAAAGAAATCTTGACGAAGAAAAACGGAAGAAACGTCTTCTCGATTTTCTTCTGCGCCGCGGATTTTCCTATGAGATCGCAATGAAAACTATACGCACAACACTGGACCGCTAACCGATGCATTTATCAACTTCCACACATAACAAACCGCTTGTGAAGGTAATTGCTTTTTTAGGACTCATAATATTTCTTTTCTGGATTGCATCGTTCTTTCCTGATCTTGTTTTAACACTTATCATTTCCACGCTCGTCGCATTCATACTCAAGCCACTTGTCCGATTCTTGGAATTCAAATTTAATATGAAACGGGGAGTTGCCATTGGTGTAATCTTCTTTTTAGTGGGAGGAATTGTCGTCTTCACATTGTTTGAAACGATTCCGCTCTTAATCGCCCGTCTACGGTTAATGTATGAACAGCTGCGGCAATTTCCATTTGAAGCGAAGATAACGATAGCGGCAAAAGAAATAACAACACATATTCCTTTTGTGGATTCTTCAACTATTGGAACAAAGGTCCACGAGTTTATTCAGCAGCTGATTCTTTCTGCTGGAGATGCGATCAACACCACGGTTTCTTACTTAGTGAATCTTGCTATCATTCCATTTATTACCTATTTCATTTTGGCAGAAGGCGACGTAGGATTGAAAAAATTAGTTGAAAAAATACCGAATAAATATTTTGAAATGTCACTGAATATAATGGAGAAAGTCGGCAAAGAGCTTGTTTCCTATATGCGAGGATTGATTCTTGAGTGCAGCATTGTCGGTGTACTATCGATAATTGGATTTTTAATTATCGGCGTCCCCTATGCAATAATAATTGGCGTTCTAACAGGAATCGCTAATCTAGTTCCATATCTTGGTTTCGTTGCCGGCGCATGCATCGCCCTCTTCGCATCATTGACACAGACGGGCGATTTCCGCATGCTGGTTCCGATTGTCATTCTTACTGCAATCGTACGGCTCACCGATGATCTTGTCTTGCAACCTTTGTGTTTTGGCAAGTCGTTGGATATGCACCCAGTTGCCGTTGTGCTCACACTTATTATTGGCCATCAATTAATGGGAGTTTCAGGAATGGTGATTTCCATTCCTATCGCTACGATCCTCCGTGTTTCAGCAGCAGAAACATATTGGGGATTAAAGCATTACACTATTACCGCATAAAACATTATGTCATCAGAACGTACAAGATTAATGCCGGCAACATCCAATAGACCGATGATAAAGGTGCTTTTCATTCTTGGAATCATCATCCTCGGATTCTGGATCATTTCATTCTTTCCAGATTTGGTTCTGACACTCATTTTCTCAATTCTTACAGCTTTCATTCTTCGTCCTCTGGTAACGTTGCTTGAATTCCAGTTTGGAATTCGTAGAATATTTTCCGTCAGCATCGTTTTTCTTCTTGTTGGCGGTACTCTAATCGTTATCAGTGTTTTATTTATTCCTCTTGCTATTGAGCGATTGAAAACATTGTATGATGGATTTAAGAACTTTCCATTCGATCAGAAATTAAATGAAGCTGCTATCAACTTAACGGCGAATATTCCATTTATGGATCCTGAAACGGTAACACAAAAAGTTCATGCATTTGTTCAAAGCGGATTGCAGGAACTAAGCGGTCTTCTTGCTTCCACTGCCGGATTTCTTGTGAATCTTGCTATCATCCCTTTCATCACTTTCTTCATCCTTTCTGAAGGTGATACAGCAGTCAAGAAATTAATCGAGCGAGTTCCAAATAAGTATTTTGAGATGGTTTTAAATGTAATCGATAAAATTCAGAAAGAACTTGTCGGCTACTTGCGCGGTTGGATTCTTGATTCTGTCATCGTCGGCATACTTAACATCATTGGTTTTTATCTTATCGATGTGAATTATGCAATTATTCTTGGTATCTTTGCCGGAATTTGCAATCTTATCCCGTACGTAGGACCATTCTTTGGCGTTGTTCCGGCTCTTCTGATTTCTCTTTCACAATGCGGAGATTTCAGGCAAGCATTTCCTATTATCGCTGTCACATTAGTTCTTGTACAACTGCTCGACAATATTATCATTCAGCCGCTTTGCTTTTCCCAGACGGTAGATATGCATCCAGTTACAGTGATTATTGTTTTGATAATTGGGGACTCTTTAATGGGAATTGCCGGCATGTTACTTGCCATTCCGATTGCAACAATTCTTAAATCATCAGCTGTCGAAACATATTGGGGTTTAAAAAACTACCGTATCACTGCTTAGAAATGGGATAATATGTCACACGTGGTGCTTGATATTGAAACCCTTGGCTTTCCCGTCGAATCGTTTGATGAAACTCAGCAAAGCTACTTGCTGAAATTCGCTGAGACAGATGCAGACCGCGCAGAAACAGTCCAGAAGCTCAACCTCTACCCAACCACTGCACAAATTATCGCGATTGGTATGCTGAATCCTGAAACTAATCGCGGCAAGATTCTTTTTCAATCGGATGAAAAATTAGATTATTATTCGGATGATGAATTAGTGCACTTCAAATCTGGATGCGAGAAAGAAATTCTTGAACAGTTCTGGTTAGATATCGGACATTACGACCAATTCGTTACGTTTAATGGCCGCGGATTCGATTGTCCATTTCTGATGCTGCGATCTGCGATTCTCCAGGTACAACCAACACGCAACTTGATGCCGTATCGGTACGATGCATCCATTCATTGCGATTTGCTGGAACAATTCACATTCTACGGCGCACTGCGAAAGTTTAATTTAGATTTCTACTGCAAATCTTTCGGTATTGAAAGTCCGAAAGCGCATGGCGTAACAGGATTAGACATGAAACAATTGACTGAAGAAAAACGGTTTCGTGAAATAGCAGAATATAATCTTCGGGATTTGCAGGCTACCGCCGAGTTATTTCGACGTTGGGAGAAGTTTTTAAGTGTTTGATTAGTTTCCTTTAGCCGCCACCGGAGAAACAAAATGCGATGCCGGTAGATTCTTTTCTCTTCTGTTGTGCTATACGAGCCTCCGATTCCACATTGAGTTAAATATAAATTCTGTCCACAATGTTATTTGCTTTCCCGCCAGAATGCGCAGCGGGCCGGTTGGCGGGCTTATTCCCCTTGCCCTATCGAAGTCGGGGTCAGCTTGCCTGCCCCGCTGTTTTGTATCGGGGAGTGCCTGAATAGGTTGCTTGACTTTTGAGTAAGATCCCGATCGCTTCTATATGTGATTAAGAAAAAGCGAATATTACCATATCCACGGAACTAATTTATAGCGCGTTTTCTGAATATATTGGCTATATCCTGTCAATTCCTTAATCAGTGTTCTGTCTTCTAGGCGTGTTCTTACTAATAACAGGATAATGGCGAAGACTATTGGGATAATGCTCCAAAGAGAACCAATAAGCAATGGAAATCCAACCCATGAAATTATCATTCCTAAATATCCCGGATGACGTACGAATCTATAGAGACCGGTCTCACAAACAGTATGTCCTCTATCATTTTGAATTCGCACTACGCTTGAAAAGAACCTGTTTGTCCTCTTGGCAATAAGAAAGATAAGCTGCCCAATAAACATAAGAATGATTCCAAACAGGCAAGTACCCCATTGGAAATGCGGAGACCATTGATAACGGCCCGAATCCAGTCCAGCAACGACATACGCAATTATGGTAGTTAGAACGGACAGTTTCAAAATGTGCTTATCCCATTCCTTAGCGTCTTTGGGAGGCTTTGACCGCTCATTAACAAGTTCAGGATCTTCGTTTGTTGGAGCAAAATTCATCAACAATCCCAAAAGACTTATCGCTGAATAAATCCAGCCTTGATAATAATCTATTCGGCCCGCGCTTATAAACAGAATTAGGATAAAGAAGAATATACCTGCAAAGCTCTTGACAAAAGCTTGAATTCGTTTCATACTATTTATTATTTCCTTTTAGAGACATGGATGACGAACGAGCGTTGTTTGCTATGTTCAATCATTATCTAGCTGCCTAACGGATCGACACTAAGTCCCGATTTGATCTTCGATCAAATCGAGGATCCCGTACAGTCCGTCTCGACTCGGTCGAGACGAGACCTCGATGAAGTCGGGCGGGACTGCGGCGCCCTGCCTGCGTGCCGTAGGCACTACGGCAGGCAGGTGATAATTTTCGTAATGCAACAAACGAAACGAGTTCATGCTGATAACCAAATTAAATATTCCCCAACCATCGAGGTACTGAAAAGTTAATAATAAAAACGTAAACCCACCATTAGCCATGCTTAACGTCCCCATTTACCCGCCTTGCTTCATCTTTTGGCGGGCGCTCATTCTGTCAGCTTGAGCGACTGGTTAGCCATTCATAAAATATTCATCAAGATTTATCGTTATTGTATGAAAAAAGTAATTCCCAGCGTTCCTATTCTATACATTGTCCAACCACCAAGTAGTGCAGTATTGTCCCACGTTTTTGCAGTGCGATTGCTTATTTGCGCTTTGGTGCCAAGAGTAATACATCCTTGTGGTGCCAGCCAAAAGACAAGTTGTCCTCCTATGCCTGTTCCAAAAGTAGAATTGGTTCCTCCACCAAAATCTTTATTCAAATAATATGAAGGAATAATAAATGCTTGAATACTTATAGTATTGAAAAAGATTGGTGTTCCAAAGAGCAGTTTCAAATACAATAAACCTGGATCACTCTTTTGATCAAATAACTTAAGACCGTAACCTAAGTATGCTCCAATAGAAATATTTTTCTTTTCCTCTAATGTATAACCCAACTCAATCTCGGGAACTGGATAATAAAAATTGGCACCAACTGACCACCCTTTTCCCCAATTATCAGTTTTCGTATTCAATAACATCGGTGATTGATGATTTTCTATTTCTTCAATGATTTTATCTACTTTCGTATTGATTTGATCAATTTTATTTTTAAGTGAATCTATTGTTGCTAGTTGAGATGTTGAATCATGGAGTGCCGGAAGTCCAAAGGCCGATGTAAATAATAACACTCCCAAAAGAAAAATTGCTATTATTTTCATTTTTGCTCCTTTAATTATTTTATGATGGCTAACGGACCGGCGCTAAGCTGCGGCGCTGAATATTTTCGTAATGCACTAAACGAAATGAGTTCACGCTGATAACTTTCAAAATATACTAAACCGTTGCGAGCCATGCGTAACGCACTCAGCTGGCAACCGTCAGCTTGATGAGCGCTGTTTGCGGGGAGCACCTGGTTAGGCGGCGAATAAACAGACGTTATTTATTTGCATATTCTTTTAGGAACTGCCGCAAATTCATAAGATTGCTTGCCGTAAGTGAACCCTCTGTTGAATAATATATCCCTTGAACTTTAATCTTTACATCCTTTGCGTTGGCAATGGATCGAAGTTGATCCAGTGTTACAGAATAAAACGCAGTCTCTTCTAGAACAGCAAGATCGGGAAGGGCATCCATATTTCGCCGCTCAGTACTCCCTTCGCCCGTGAAGCCTATTCTCACACCATCAATGAGTAAAACTAATGATTCGCCTTGTTCGATAAAGAACCAGTTGCGCATATTATACATTTGAATAATAATATTGTAATGGACAGTACTGTCTTTTGACGTCAACTTTTGTACATTAAATCCAATTTCTCCTTTTCCATTAGCCTCAATCCAATTTGCATACATTATGTTAGACGTGTAGCCATCAAACTGGTCAATCTTTGTAACTATAAGGTATCTTGATCCGCCACATGATACGAAAGTAAGAATAACGAAGATGAGGATAAGATTCTTCATGTTTAAATTCTCCAAACCGATAGTTCGCCGCCTAACGGATTGCGGCTAAGCTGACCGCGTGACCAACTTTAATATTGCACCCAAAGAAGCAGGTTCACGCTACCAATTGAATTATTAAGTACTAAACCTCTACTCGCAATGTAAATTGCACCACGCCTGCCCGCCGAAGTTTGCTTTGTAACGTAGGCGGGCTCATTTGGTCAGCTTGAGCGCCTGGTCAGCTTGAGCGCCTGGTTAGGCGGTGGCACCAATGATCTTTTGTGAAAACAATGTTCGTTTAAGATTGATAGAAAAAGGGGATATTTGCTATCATCTGAGTTATTCTCAATTAACATGATCAACATGAATTTTAAAATGTCGGAGAATCTTCTGTCCACAATTTGCCAATATAGGCTCAGTCACTAGAATTAAAGGATTCGAACCACCGATGGCAGCGGCTAATAAATGTTGATCATGGGATGGCCAACCGCACTTATCAACTGCGACAACATAATGGTGACGTTCCAATCTATTCCGATTAACAAATACTGAGTGAGGAGGTTCTAGGAGATTAAAAAACATATCAATAATATCATTACGATGAATTTTTGTGAGTTGCTCATATTCGGAAAGCAAGCGAGAATTGTACCGGGCATGATCATTGCCATTAGCGATTTGGTCGAGAACTGCTACCAATCTAACAAAACGTGAATTGGTTTCCGGGGCAACCATTTCAACATTGGACATACCTATTATGGTAGCATCGACAACAAAATCAATCATTTTTCCTCCCTAAGGCTTTAAGCAGATGAAGACGATCACTAAGGGATTGATCCATAAAACCTACTGGGAGATTGTCAAATTGAAAAGAGTCTCCAATTTCAAGTGTTGTTAAACTACCATGTCCCGATTTTCCTGAATCAGTCAAAAGAACAGAAACATCTTTTCGAGATAATGGCGGAATTGGAGTTTGTTCATTGGGAAGGCCAATTGACAATGGTAATCCACCTTCTGCGAGTCTACGTCTCAGACGAAGAAGCAAGTATTCACTATGGGTTTCGACAACAGTTATTACACCATAACTAGCTAAATAAATGAAGAAATCTGCTAGGCCAGCCTGAGCATCTGGATGAAGATGAATCTCAGGTTGCTGCACCAAATAGATACCACCAGGTCTCATTAGTAATCCTTGAATGATTACAGGCAACACTTGAGAAATGCCAAATCCTACGTCAACAATGTTCGCATGAGTTCCCTTACCGGCACCGGCGACATCAACTTCAAAGAGGTTTAGTCGTTTTGCGATATCCTTGATATTCAGAGAATTGGCAAGTCCAAGATGATGAAGCCAAAAAGATGTTGCATTTTGTAGTGGCTTGGACTTATTAGCGGACAGAAGCAGTTCTGTGATTAACAGGTCTACTGCAATTCCCCCACTTGGATCGACTCTTGTATTGCTGAATCCTGCAAATGAATACCTTCTCTCAGGAGGTGTTCGAAATGGACCAATAACTTGACAACGATTCAATATCCTTGTAAGGTAAGAGAAGAGTTTTTGCGTGGCCACAAGAAATGTACGGACTTTTTTTCGAGAGGAAGGACCCGATTTTTCATATGATGATTCTCGCATTTCGATATAAGGGAAAAAAGTCCTTGCATTTTGCCTAAGCCGAAGCGATCGAGGTGGGAGATCGGTCGTATATATTCTCCAATGTTGGTGTCTCTCTCCACTTACAGTTCGAACAAATTTCGCCGTGCCAACTTCGTCAGACGCAATTTCAACTAGGTTGAGGCTTGGTCCGAATGGCTCGTCAGGTTTAAAAGAAAGGCGTACTTTGATATTCCCTTTTCGGGGCAATGTGCTTTCACCAAAACGAGAATAGTAATACCCGGATCGAAAAGATGGAGCAAAACGTGGTACAGTAAGCTTGACAAACGGAGGAGCATTGTCAAATGGTGAATCTAAAAGGTCATTGAATGTCGAGGAAAACGAAATGGATAAATTTGATGAATCATCATGTTTATACACAACATCTGAAAAATTTCCAAGATCACAATATGGACCTGCAAGCGATAATGGCATAAGAGTAGAACCCATAACATCGCTTTCAAGACTCTGTTTTAAGAGAAGGAGAGCATTGATAATTGAGGATTTGCCACTGCTATTGCGACCAACTAGACAGGTAAGAGGTGCGAGCCTAAACCAATCGGTGTCAGCGTATAGTTTGAAATTCTCTAATCTAAACTGAAATGAAGGTCGGCGAAAATTTTTAATTCCTTGTTTCATGATAGAAGCCTTTCTTATTTTTAAAATAGCCTAAAAAATCTTAGTGCCACCGCCTAACTATGGTTAGACTGCGTCCCGCAGTCTAACTCTTGTTTTCTTTATGTTAGATTGTCCGACAAAAAAAGTCTAGATATACTTAGTCTATATTTTGTCCGCAATGGGATAATATATAAATTTGGTGCTTAATATTACATCTGTAAATATATCCATTTCCCCGATATAATACTCGATAAACACACCAACTCCTCTTGCCTTTTTCTTGCCGCATTCGGCATTTCTTTTTCGTCGAACTGCTCCGCGAGACTGTCAAACTACTCCGCGGTATCGTCAAACTACTTTTCGCATCTGTTAAAGTGCTTTTCGCGCTTGACTTTTGTAATTACTACAATGTCAGACAGCTCCGCGACGATGCAAACTGACTTCGCGTCATAGTCACCCGTCATTTCTTCCTCGTCAAAGTACTCCGCGCAGTTGTCAAACTGCTTTTCGCCATTGTTAAACTACTCCGCGGCACCATCAGGTGGCTTCGCATCAATGTTAGATGGCTTCACGCCGATGTCAGATTACTTCCCGTCGATGTCCGATAGCATCTCGCGTCGTTGTCAGATGGCATTTCGCCAGAGTCAGACCTCTTCCAAATTGACACAATAAA